>DROJ01000289.1 GCA_011321935.1 Bacteroidota bacterium
ACAAAAAACCAAAACCTTTTTGCAGTCGCAGCCCAATTTTTCAAATAAATCCAAAACCTGCTTTTCTTTTTCTTTTGCAAAAAAACGGGGCAAAAAACTTTCTTCTATTTCGCAAGGCTGCTGCGTGTCCAATATGCGCTGGCCGATGCCTTTTCTTTTTAATTTGTTCAGCCATATAAAGCGGGCGATGGAATAGATATAGGATGAGATCGCCGATTCTCCTTTGAATTTCCCGTTTTTTATATTTTCATAAAATGACATAATTGCTTCTTGGAAAACATCTTTTGCCTCTTCCATCGAGCCCTTGTTTTTTTTGATTAAATCCAAAACGGCTGTCCGGTTTTGCAGATAGACCTGCCGCAATGCAGCGTCTTCCGGCTGCCCTCCCCGGCGCAGCCCGTCCAATATTTCTTGGTCAGTATAGGTCTTCTGCATACTTGGTCAATGTTCGGTTTGAAAACGTAACCGTATCTGCCTAAAATTTTTGTCAGTCATTATTTTGAGCCCGGCTAAAATTTTTTGGCCAGATAGGGTTACGAAATATCCCGCTCCTTTTACCTATTTCCAAAACACCCCCGCCACTATCATTCTCAAAAATAATTTAAAAAAAATCAAAATGAAAAAGCAGTCAATATTTACGGCAATTTTTATGGCAATGTTCTTTTTTCAGGCCAATGCACTTTGCACCTGGACCGGCGCTGTTGACGACAAATGGAGCGAAGCCGGCAACTGGGACTGCGGCCATGTGCCCCTCATGAGCGACGATGTAACCATCCCCGACGGCTCGGCCATAACGCTCGACATGTCCTCCACAATAACAAAACTCACCATGATGGGGGGCAGTATTACCGGCCCCGAAACCCTCACCGTGAGCGACTTCCTCCTCTGGGAAAAAGGCACCTTCGATGCCGGCATAACCGCAGGCAGCACCCTGGAAATGAAAACACTCGGCACAAAAATCCTTAAAAAACTGCTCACTATCGGGGGCAGTGGCGTTTGGGACAGTGGCGACATTTTTATTGACGACACCGGCGAAATGAAAGTGGACGGTACTTTCACCGCTGCTTTTGGCGGCGCCATCCACTTTGGAAGCATGACGCCCGGGAAATTGACCATCGTCGGTTTTTTTGTCATCGGCACTACGGGCACGGTAAGCGTTGACGTTGACCTTAGCAACACCTCCACGGGCACCATCAACGGGACAGGCGTGTTGGCTATCGGCATGGCCGGTTCTTTCACCAATGCCGGCACCGTCGCACCCGGCCTCTCCCCCGGCACTCTCACCATGGACGGCGACTATACCAACGGCAGCACCCTCGACATAGAGGTGCATAAAGACCTCATGGGCAGCCCCCTCAACGACCTGCTTATCGTTGGCGGCACCGCCACCCTCGCAGGCACCTTGAAAGTCACCGAGACAGGGGCGGGCACCGTACCCGATGGCACCTATACCCTCCTCACCGCGACTTCCATATCCGGCATGTTTTCTTCGTTCGACCTGCCTGTTGGCTATACGGTTTCCATGACAGCCACCGAAGTTACCGTAACAAAAGCTGCCCTGCCCGTCGAGTTGGCCTATTTTTCCGCTCGCCAACAAAATGGCAACGTGCTGCTCAATTGGGAAACCGCTTCCGAAACCAACAACGGTTTTTTTGAAATAGAACGCTCCACCGATGGCCGCCGTTTTGAGGCCATTGCCAAAATACCGGGACAGGGCAATTCTTCCATATCCCATGTTTATTCTTTTTTGGATAAAAATATACCGCACCGATTAAACAGCGATATTATTTATTACCGCCTTCGGCAAATGGATACCGGAGGCAGCTTTGAATATTCGAAAATAATTTCTATAAAATTAGAAAACAATATTCTTTTTGAAATAAAAAACATAAGCCAAACCGGGAACGGGCAATTGGCCATTTATTTCAATAATAATGAACCCGCCGAAACCCAGATATATATTTTTGATTTTACCGGAAAAATGGTTTTATCGAAAACTATATTTTTAGGATCAAATGAAAACAAGTATTTATTAAAGCCGCATTATTTACCGACAGGCATATATACCGCTGCCGCAAATTGGAACGGGAAAAAATATGCGGGAAAGTTTTTTTGGAAGGATTAAAGAAGCGTAAAAACAAACCAATGCCTCCGTTTTTTTTTGTCATCCCGTAGGGATCTGTTCACGTTAAAAGTGCAGCCATGATTGCACTTCTAATGCGAACAGTTCCCTTCTTTAATTTCTCAATTTCCGGATTTCTCAATTTCCGACCTTATCAGCCCCTCATACAAAGCGCTCAACATTTTAGTAAACGCCCCATATTTCCCGTCCCCGATAATTCTCCCGTCAATTTTAATGACCGGGGTCAGACCGCCGAAAGTGCCCGTAACAAAAGCCTCGTCGGCGCTATATACGTCAACAAGGGAAAAGTTTTTTTGCCGGCAAATAATATTGTTTTGTTCGCAAATTAAAATCACGTTTTCGCGCGTAATGCCGTTCATGCAATATTGCCCGGTCGAAGTCCACACCTCGTTATTTTTAATAATAAAAAAATTAGTGGCGTTGCAAGTAGAAACAAAACCGTGAATATCCAGCATCAGTGCCTCGTCGGCCCCTGCTTCGATGGCCTGAATAAGCGCCTGTACTTCGTGCAGTTTGCTGTGGCAATTAAGGCGCGGGTCGAGGTAGTCGGGCGAGCCTCTCCGATATGTGCTGGTAAATAAAACAATTCCTTTTTCCTTGCTTTCGGGAGCGGCTTTTTTATGCTCGGCTATTATCACCACATTGGGGCCGGAGATGGTCAGGCGCGGGTCTTGGGAGGGGGTCTTTTTTATGCCTCGCGTTACCATTATGCGCACATGCACGCCGTCGTGCATATTATTGGCACGGAGGGTTTTCCATATATTTCCGATCAATTCTTTCCGGGTAAATTTTAATGGCATACCGATAGCTGCTGCCCCTTGCCACAAACGGTCGAGGTGCTTGTCCAAAAAAACCAAAACGCCGTGGTGCAGGCGCATGGCTTCCCATACCCCGTCGCCCACCAAATAGCCGCTGTCGAAGACGGATATTTTGGCGTCGTTGCGCGGGTGCAATTTGCCGTTGATATATATTTTGATGTTTTCGTTTCTTGGGTCGTTCAGTGCGTTGTGTGTTCCGTGTACCATGGTTATAGTTGAGATGGTGGTTGAGAGAGACCAACTCAACCATCTAATTTTTTCTCAATATCCTACAGGAGGCATAAGCAGCCCAGCTATCATCAATAGCCAAAATAATCCTCCGATGACAACAATTACAATCTGACGGGTATTAAATTCTTTTCTTTCAATTCCATTATAGTCGTTTGAATTTTTTATTGCATAATTTAATGCATTTGATGGTTGAATTAAAAATAAAAAAGAAAATAATGAGACCAACCAAAAAGGGGGTGGCAACCTTGCCATAAAATTCAGGAGTATAAACATAACAAATAGCCCCACGCTGGAATAAGATTTTGTATATCCATTGGACTTGGCATAGTCTTGAATTTTTTCGAATAATGAGTACGTAAAAAATATTGCGAAAATTGCTCTTCCCGCAGGCATTATATCCAACAGGTCTTTTTCTTTAAAAAATTTCCATGATTTATACATCCACCACATTCCATACAATCCTAAACTTAGTATGGACAACAAGATAAATTTATTTACCCCAACTAATTCAATATCTTCTTTGTCGGGATCTGAATCGAAATCTACATCAAGTATTTGATTGGCTTCCATAAGTTTAATGTTTTAAGATTATTCCCGTCCAATATAGCTTTTATGTTTAACAACTTCCCGCGCTGGAAATTCTTTGTTCAAAACCTATATTGT
>DROJ01000290.1 GCA_011321935.1 Bacteroidota bacterium
ACACTAACTTACTGATCACTGATGCGAATAACGGGGAAAAAAAAACTACTGATTTTCAGGTAGTTACGTTTACTAAACTTTAAAAGTTTAGTAAACGTGGAGCCTAAACCATTGATAATCAATACTCGAAAAATTTTGCCCGTTATTCGCATCACTGATCTACTAATCACTGATCACTGATCTACTGATCACTGATCTACTAATCACTGATCACTGCTCTACTGGTCACTAATCACTGCTTTACATCTCATGCCGCTCCCAGTGGTTTTGTTCTTCTACTTCTTCTAAAATGGACAGGTAATTCAGGTAGCGGAGTCCGCTGATTTCGCCCGTTTCGATGGCGGCTTTGACGGCGCATTTTGGCTCGTCTCGGTGGAGGCATTTTCCCCCGAATTTACAATTTGGCGAAAGCTGGAAAAATTCGCGGAAATTGTGCGCCACGTCGAGCGGTTCGAGGTTGCTGAATGAGAGGGTCTTGATGCCCGGTGTGTCAATGAGATAGCCGCCAAAATCGAGGGGGAACATTTCGGCGAAGGTGGTGGTGTGCTGGCCTTTGCCGGTGTATTCGGATATCTCGGAAGTACGCAGGTCGAGGTGGGGCTGCATGGCGTTGACGAGGGTGGATTTGCCGACGCCGGACTGTCCGCCGATGAGGGTGGTTTTATCTTTTAGGACTTCTTTGAGTTCCTCGATACCCGTTTTTTCAGTGGAAGATACGAGCAGCACTTGGTAGCCGATGTCTTCGTAAATGTATTTCAGGCCGCCAAAAATTTCCATGTCCTCCTCGCTGTACAGGTCTGCTTTGTTGAAAACCAAAAAGGTGGGGATGTCATAGGGTTCGGTCATGAGCAGGAAGCGGTCAATGAAACCTTGTTTGAGATTGGGCGAAACGATGGTCATGATGACGACGGCCTGATCTATGTTGCTGGCCAACAGATGGAGATATTGTTTGCGGCGGGGCGATTGGCGGACGACGTAGTTCCGGCGGGGAAGGATTTCTTTTATCAAGCCCTTGTCCTCCGCTTCCATTTTTAATTTCACCTCGTCGCCTACGGCAATGGGGTTGGTGAGCCTCTTCTTTCCGAGCCGGAATTTTCCGATGATGCGGCATTCTACAACTTCGCCATTTTGCAGGCGCACGCTGTACCAACTGCCAGTAGATTTAATAACAGTTCCTATTTGCAAATTGAAATGGATTGCCAAAGGAATGGGAGAACAATAAAATGCGCAACTTGACTGATTCTCTTTCCCCCTGAAAGCACTTAAAAATGAAACTATAACTCTGCTATGCTTTAATTTTTAAATACTTTCAGAAGAAAAGATAATTCAGCCAATTTACACATTTTATTGTTCTCCCATTCCTAAATTTTACGATGGCAAACTTAACCATAAAGGGAAGAAAAGGGTTCATCAGCTATCAATAACCTCGTTCACTTAAATTTCAGGTGCGCCAAAGTATAGTAAAAGATGATCCCATAGCCCAGCGACAGCAATATGTGCAGCAGCAAAAACTGCATGTTTTCCATTTGGTAACCATAAAAGGCAGCCGCCAAAAAATACACTGCCAACCCCCCCTCAAAGAAGGTCGTCCATGAAATTTTAGTGGCGAGGTAGTCTTGGCTTTTGAAGGTGTCGCGCAAGCCTTGAATATTGAATTTCGGGGTGCGGATAAAAGCTGACTGTTTGCCCAACCAACCTTGTACCACTGCCACTGTATTGTGCAGCGAAAGCCCCATGCTCAGGGCGAGGAAGAGGGGGAACAAAACGATAAATTTAGCAAGCCGCTTCCAGTAGCCACCTTCTATTTCTTTGCCGGGCACCTGCACATTGGCGACGTACTGCACGGCCATAAAGGCCACAAATCCAGAAAGCGCCCAGAACATCTCGCCGGGGCCAAAATGCAGGCCGCCGAGCAAAAACAAGGCAGGTACGCTCATGACACCCATGATAAATATGCAGACAAAAATGGAACTCCCGAGCAACTGCATGGAGGCATGGAATTTTTGCGAAAATGTGAGTTTTGAATGCCAGATGGTGGGCAGCATTTTTTTGGCCGTTTCGGCGCCGCCTTTCATCCACCTGAACTGCTGGGATTTCAGGCCGTTCATTTCAGCGGGCAGTTCGGCAGGCGAGCCGACTTCTTCGAGGTAGTTTATTTTCCAGCCTTTCAGTTGTGCGCGGATGCTCAGGTCGAGGTCTTCGGTGAGGGTATCGGCTTCCCACCCGCCTGCATCTTCGATGGTCGCCCTGCGCCAAATGCCCGCTGTACCATTGAATTGGAGCAGATAGTTGCCCCCTCTCCTGCCCTGTTGTTCTATGCTGAAATGCACGTTCAACTGCATGGCCTGCAGGCGGGTGATGAGAGAATAATTTTCGTTCAAATGTTCCCATCGCGTTTGCACCACGCCGACTTTTTCGTCTTCAAAATGATGCAGGGTCTTTTTCAGGAAATCTTTTTTGGGCATAAAATCCGCATCGAAAATAGCGATGAACTCGCCTTTTGCCTTCGGCATAGCGTCTTTTAATGCGCCTGCTTTATAGCCTTTGCGGTCATCCCTGAATATCTGTTCGATCTGAAAACCTTTGGCCCGATAGTACTCTATTTTTTTGCGGGCCACCTCTACCGACCCGTCCGTGCTGTCGTCGAGCAGGTGTACCTCGAAGCGGTCTTTGGGGTAGTCCAACTGCATGATGTTGTCAATGAGCCGCTCCACCACGTACATTTCGTTGAAAACGGGAAGTTGGATAGTGACAAAAGGGAGCTGGCCGGAAGGTGGCTGTATGCCCGGCACTTTGGGGACATATGTGCGGTGAAATTTTTTGTAATTGTACAGCAAGTTCAGTTGCAACAGGCAATAGAAAGTAATCAACAGGAGCGCCGTGATGTAAATTGCAAAAACTGCGTTTACCAAAATGGACATATAAAATGTTCTTTTAGTTAAGGGTTTGGTCAGATCTGGAAATTCCTAACAAGCCCTGAAACGCAAAAGTAAGCGGCTTTGTGGCAGGGGGATGGTAAGATGTGGACAAAAAGAAAATATTTTTCTGCCCAAGCCCTGCCGCAAGTTGAAAGGCTGCCATTGTTTTCGGAAAGAATTTACGAGAAAAAAAAGAGCAAAACCTAAACAAAAGAAACCGCCGAAGAATTGATTATTTCGCCCAGCAGTTCCAGTTTGTTTTTTTGCATTTTCATTTTGAAAGCATTTAGTTCTTCTTCCAAAACCTCGAATTTCCTGACCAGCCCCGGAAGGTTTCCCGCATTGTCGAGCAGGGCAACCGATATTTCGGTTTCTATTCTTTCTATTTTTTCAATGAACCGGTGGAGGTCATTTTCTGCCAATGCAAAAAAGCAGTCGCAGACACTTTTTGATTTATTCGAATTGGAAGGAATCCCGTTCCACCTGATCAGTTTCATAAAATAGTAACCTTCCTTTTCCCAATAGTACAAGCTGTTTTTCCAGGCTTTTATCGTCTGCAACAGGCAATCTGGCACGGCCGGTTTTTCGTCGGCAACGGCATGGAACGGAATGTTAGGTTTAGGAAAAGCTTCGGTTAGGACTGTACTTAAATACTCTTTAGTTGGTGCCATGGTTATGGATTTTGATTCTCGTTTGGTCAGGCCTCGGAAGAGAAAGCAGCGGCCAGTTTCCTTTAGCAAGCAAATATTATGCACGGTTGCGGCCAGACAAAAAACGGGCATTTTTCCCCATGCCCGGAAAGGCAATCAGGGGCTTGGCCGATGGCACTATTATATTGGAAGAATAAATGAAAAGCAATGAGATTGGCTAGCGGGAAGGGTTGATTAAAGTCATTAAAAAACCGCAAGCCAGTGTTAAGTAGCTTACGGTCTGTGAAATTTGCTTGGTAGCCCCACCAAGACTCGAACTTGGATCTATGGTTTAGGAAACCACTATTCTATCCCTTGAACTATGGGGCCGGTTTTCAGTCGGCAGCCTATCAGTCCGACAGTCGGCAGTCCACAAAATGCGAAGCTGCTTTTCCAAATAGGGGCGCAAAGTTATAAGTTCTTTTTCAATTCTCAATACCAAATACCCAATACCTTCAATACCTCTTTATAACCTCTCGCACCGACCGAACATAGCTGCCCCCAAATAGATTCACATGCACCAGCAAGTAGTACAATTGGAAAACGGGAAGCCGCTCCCGGAAGCCCGGGGCAAGCGGGAATGCTTCTTCGTAGCTCCGGTAAAAATCTCGGTCGAAGCCCCCGAAAAGGTGGCTCATGGCCAAGTCCATTTCCCGGTGGGAGTAAGACACGGAGGGGTCAATCAGCACGGGTTCGTTGTTTTGGCCGACCAAAAAATTGCCGCTCCAGAGGTCGCCGTGGACAAGGGCGGGCGGCTCGTCGGGACAGAGGTTGGGGAGTTCTTGGTAAAGTTTTTCAATGTGCTTGAAATCGGAGTGGGTCAGTTTTTTGTTGAGCATGGCCATCAACACTTGGGGCTCCAGCCGCTCTTGGATGTAGAATTCTGCCCAGTTGTCGAGACGGCTGTTGGTCTGGAACATCGAGCCGATGAAATTGCTGTGGGCGAAGCCGAACTGCGGGGCAGTGTTCTGGTGGAGGGCTGCCATTGACCGGCCAAATTTTTCCCAAAAGCCCCTCTCCCGGTGGCCCGGTTCGATGTACTCCATCAGGAGGTAAGCGCAGCCGTCCAGCTCACCGTGCTGGATGACTTCGGGGGTTCGGACAACCCCTGTTGCGGCAAGCACGTTCAGTCCCCTCGCTTCTGTGCCGAACATGCGGGCAGCGTTTTTTTCGCTGTTTATTTTTATAAAAAAATGGCCGTTTGCTGTTTCTAAAAGGTAGGTCTGGCTGATGCTGCCGCCGCCGACGGGCTGTACCGAGGCAATGCCGGTGCCGAGTATTTCGATACATTTTTGATGGATGGCAGCAGGGAGTATGGAAAACATGGCGTTCGGTTTGTTTGGCGGCAAAGATAGAGGTTTTGATATTTCCGGTATTTTATCAAACTGCTTTACTTCCCATAGAGTGCCATATATTTCGCCACATATTTGCCGATCACATCAAATTCCAGATTGACCACATCGCCCGGTTTCAGGAATTTAAAATTGGTATGCTCGTGGGTAAAAGGGATGATTGCTACCGAGAAGCCCGCCTTTCCGCCCATCTTTTCATTTGGTTCGACCACCGTCAGGCTGACCCCGTTGAGGCAGACCGAGCATTTGTCAACGAGCAGGTATTCGGGCTTGAACGGGTATTCAAAATGAAAATACCAACTGCCCTCCAACTCCTCCACTTTGGTACAAACCCCCGTCAGGTCAACGTGCCCCTGCACCATGTGGCCGTCGAGGCGGGCATTGGCCTGCATCGCCCTTTCGAGGTTGACAGTGCTGCCCTCTCTCAATTGGCCGAGGCTGGTGCGCGACATCGTTTCTTCGATGGCCGTAACCGTATGGCTGCCCTCGCCCAAAGCGACCACCGTCAGGCAGACCCCGTTGTGAGCTACACTTTGGTCAATTTTTAATTCTTTTGAAATGGGAGAGGAGATGGTAAAATGGAAGTTCGTGCCTTCCTTTTGGATGGCCCTTACCTTTCCGATTGTTTCGATGATGCCGGTGAACATATGAGAGTTTGAGAGTTTGAGAAAATGAGAGTTTGAGAGCAGTATCGCCGTTCGTTTCTTTTTATTTCCGTTTTCTGGGGAGAGAGGGTGAGAAGGCGGCTCAATCAAACGGTTCGAGATTGCAAAGTTAGACAACTGGTTGCAACGAAATTAGTACTCTACATGAGAAAACTTTTTTTTCTTAATATGATGTCTAAATTCTGTTTATATCTAAAAAGATTGGCCTCTAAAGATTCAATAATTATTTGCAAAAAATCATCTAATACTCTATGTTCAAGTTTTTTGACAGCCATTTAGTGGCTCCTATTCCTGATTTGTTGAACAATCGACAAAAAACCCCTGAAAAAACCATAACAATTTATGGTTTAAAATATATGACAACCTGCCTTGCACAGCCTTGTCCT
>DROJ01000291.1 GCA_011321935.1 Bacteroidota bacterium
AATGTTACCCTCGATTGTGGTACCTATGGGGGAGGGGCAGGGAGAAATGCTTCTTTTCATAAAAGTGGAGTGTTGACTAAAATCACCTACCCGACAGGAGGTTCTACCGAATTTGATTTTGGAATGCACAGGATCAAGCCAGATAATGCTAGGAATTGCCGAGAATTGGCAGCGCCAATTGGGGCCAATGTTGGTGGCTTTCGGATCAATGCCATCACAGACCGTGATGAAACCGGGGCGATAGCTTCAAGCAGGCAGTTTAGCTATAAAAACGAAGACAATACCAGCAGCGGAAAGTTGATGTACGCTTTGGAATACCATCAAATGACCACCAACCATCATATACCGTGGGAGAACTGTGCCGTAATTAATGGTACTGGCCAATATGATTGCGACGATTACATTTGTGGAAGGGTGACTATTTTTGCCAACAATACCTCCAAATATGCCTCTAAGGCCGGGCCTCACATTGGTTATTCGAGAGTGGTCGAAAGGACTGGTTCGGGAGGGGCGATCGGCAAGACGGCTTATGAATTTACAAACGAATACCCCAGCACTGCTGATATCTGGGATATTTACAACGGCACTTTGGAAGCGGTGAAAACCTATGATTCTCAAGACCGAATTGTCCGAGAAGAATATTATATTGAACCAAATACTTCGACCGTTGCAGCCCTCAATGGCTGCCCGGACTCCCCTCAAAGGTGTTTTGATGAGTACCATCCGTTTATTATTGTTGCAGACCCAGATCAGACCAATCAGTTGGTTTTATGCGAAATGCCAAATGGACAAAATAGGTGGATACATGAATTTGATGACAATACTGGTTGCCTTGACCATAAAATTTTTTATACAAAATTCATAAAATACGACCACTATGCCGAGCAAAAATGGAAGCGATCCACCTATAAAAAAACAATTGATTATTCCTATAGTGACCTTGCACCGGGCACTGTCGAAAAAACAACCCTTTACGAATATAACGACCCACAGATAGCCAAGCCTACCAGTACCTCTTTTCATAACAGCGATGGCAAAGAACACCGTACCGAAATCGAGTATCTCCATGCTGGATATATAAACGCGATCCCTAAAAAAACAACCAAAAAAGTAGATGGACAGATTACCGGGGGCACCTATATAGACTTCGATTTAGTCGGGCGCCCGCTGGTCCTTTCCGAAATACTGAAAGGCGGCACCATACTGGAACGGGGCGTGATCGGCGGATATAATGGCTTTGGCCGTCCGATTTCTTATAAATACATGGATTTTCCCACCGAAGAATATACTTGGACGAACGGTCTCCTGACCCAACGCCAACAACTGGACTGGATATGGAAATACGATTATAACGAGCAAAGACTGTTGCGGAAATTCACCGACATTGATGGGCAGGAATCATTTTATGACTATGATGGCCTGCTTCGTCTCCTGCATTCTTCTTCCCGCGGCGGGAACGTGTCCGTGGATTACAAGTACAATTATTTGCTCTTGAACGGAGGTGACAATTATGTCAAAACCACAGAACATTATTCCGATTTCCAAGATCAAATTTCCAAACAGACCATTGATGGGCTGGGCAGGCCGCTCCAAACGATCAAGATCGGCTATGGCCCGCATGGCGAAGATGTCTTGACCGAAGACCTTGATTATGACGGGCATGGAAGAGTCGTACAGAAGGTCTATATCCCCGACGAAGAAGGTGGGCTCACATACACCACTATGACCTACGAAAAATCCCCCCTCAGTAGGTTGTTGACCGAGACATTTCCCGATGGCAACAAAGTAGTAACAGAATATGGCGGCACGGGGAATTATTATTTCACCAAATCCACTGACGAAAACGGCAACGGCACCACCACTAAAACGGATATTTTAGGCAGGCAAATAAGCAAGACCGACCCCTTGGGCGGGCTGACCGAATACGAATACGACAACCGCAACAACCTGCTAAAAGTGACCAATCCGGAAAACCAGGATTACCTGTTCACTTACGATAACCGCAACAGGATGCGCACCAAAAAAGTACCGGGCGCAGACTGCACGGAGTTTTATTTTGAAAATGGAAGGGACTTGATGGTCGCCTCGCAAGACGGCAACCTCAGGGAACAGGGCAAATGGATCGCAACCGAATACGACCCTTTTGGAAGGGTGCTGAGAACGGGTTTTTACAACCACAACGCCGTTATATATTGTAACCTGCCTGCTGGGCAAGTGCCCAACGAACCCAATGATTTTTTGCCCGTGCCACAAGACGAACTCACCATTAATATATACGATGTAGAATCGGGGGCGACTTGTGACGTTAACCAAAACGATAATATTTTCAAAGGAAAACTGACAGCCACGAGTGCAAGGGTACTCGAAGAAGGAGGCCTCACCGGATGGGTGGACACCAAATACTGTTTTGATGATTTTGGTCGGCAGGTGAGGACGGAAATATCCACGCCTTACGGCAAAGACGAGTACGAGAACGACTATAATTTTGCCGACATCGTAAAGGCATCGAGGAGGGACTTCAACAGCGGGGAACTTGCCTATTCCCACCTCAACCTTATCGACCATTCCGGCCGCATTACCTATAGCGGCTTCGAGGGAGGGGGCACCTCTTATAAGTTCAATTCAAAAGATCAATTGGTGCGAAAGAGCCTGGGCGGCCTGGCCGAACTCAACTATATGTACAACAGCCGAGGCTGGCTCACCAAGATCAACAACATGCCTTTCGAGAACACCACTGGTTTTCCGACCTGCTCAGCCAACCCTCCTTCCGGCGGATCGGGAAGCGGCGGGGGCCTTCCGTGTGGCGAGTGCGGGGAAGAAGAACTGACCCTCGAACAGCTCCTCCAGGTGCGCTTCAACAAAAACCTGAACGTGGACTGCTACCTGCCCTGCAATTGCAGCAACAGGTGCGACCCCGGAGCCGGCCTGCCCTGCGATTCCATCACCATCGAAGGCGACACCATTATATACCCAACCGATGTCAAATACCCGGCAGAGCTGTTCGACGTATTAAAATGCACTGGTGAGGAAGGCCTCGTACTGGGCGACAGCCTTGCCCGCATCTTGGGAAATTACGCCGTCAGGAACAGGTGGAAGGTCGAAAACGAGAGCCAGAAATTCAAAGTAGAAACGGCCGCCTACGGGGAGCAGATCGTTGACCTGCAAGGACTACTGGACTTGGCCGGCGAAGGAGCCGACCCAACCATCAAAAACCCAGGGCAGAAAAGCTGCACCGAATGCCCCGCTGCCGACGAACTGCCCCCCTGTACCTCCGAGCAGGCCGGCTCGCAGCAAGCTGCCATCAACGGCATCGGGGCCAACCTGATCGGCAGCATCGATGAGCTGAGGTTTCCGACCAACCTCGTGCGGGTCAGGTTGTGCGACGGAAGCGAAATCTATTTGTTCGACGAAGAACTGTCCTTGCTCGAAGCAGGTACTTATTTTACCCTTCAGGTCATTCCACTTGTGGACGGAAATTCGGAAATCGTCATTGGTGGAGCAGGGGAGAATCCAACTCAAATGAGCCTTTCTGGTTTCTTGAATGTCAGAAATACGCTCATGTTCCCTATGGGCTGAAAGCCATGATTTGAATTAGTTTGGGGGTTACTTTTTTCAGGTTGTGCATCCATTCAAACATGGCAACATAAAGGTGCAAATAGTGCTTGCTGACCCCTTTGAACTTCCGCAAATAGT
>DROJ01000292.1 GCA_011321935.1 Bacteroidota bacterium
GGGAGTTTGTATTCCGGCGAAAAAATGTCTCTTTTTTGATGATACGGCGTTGAAAAATCAGTCATGTAGCCCCACTATAATCCTGATTTTCTGCCTTGTCTCATCAAAAAATAGACACTTTTTCCCTCGAAATACAAACTCCCAATAAGCTCTTACTTTTTTTTGAAAGCCTGATTTGTGAAAAAAAGATGGTGTGTGCGGCACTATACCGGAAGGATGAGCAAATGTAACATTTATTGTTTTTTCCTAATGTCTGAAGGGGGGGATATTGAAATAAAAATAAAAATCAAAATAAAAATCAAAACAGCCTGACCCAAAATCTTGGAAAAAATGAAGGGCAATTCAGAGTCAAATACTATTCACCGTGCGCCCTTTTTATTTTAATTTTCCCCGAGGCTTCGGGGCAAGCTATTTTTATTTTCATTGCAAAGGGAGGGATATAAACCTTTTGTTTTCAAAAAACGTGACAAATTTCAAACTGCCAAAACCTTTTGGCGTAGAACCTCCTACTTTTGCGGACTTTTTTTGAAAAACCTTGGGTTTTAAGTTGCTGCTAATTCATAATTCACAACTCATAACTCACAATTTATAACTCAATTTCATGTATCGTACACACAAATGCGGAGAGCTGCGGATGCAGCATGTCGGGCAAGAAGTCACCCTGTCGGGCTGGGTGCAAAATGTAAATGACCTGGGCTTTATGATGTTCCTCAACCTGCGCGACAGGTACGGCATCACCCAGCTTTCGTTCAACGAAGAAAAAACGCCCAAAGACCTTTTCGAAAAAGCCCGCTCGCTGGGCAGGGAGTATGTGATAAAGGCAGAGGGAACGGTCATCGAAAGGGCTTCCAAAAACCCGAAATTGCCGACAGGCGACATCGAGATTTTGGTAAAAAAACTGGACATCCTCAATACCTCCAAAGTCCCGCCCTTTACCATTGACGACGATACCGACGGCGGCGACGACCTGCGCATGAAATACCGCTACCTCGACATCCGGCGTTCGCCCGTGCAGCAGAGTTTGATCTTCCGCAGCAACGTGGCCATCGAGACGAGGAAGTATTTGGCGGGCGAAGGCTTTATCGAAGTAGAAACGCCAAATTTGATAAAAAGCACCCCCGAAGGCGCCCGCGATTTTGTGGTGCCGAGCCGCATGAATCCCGGCCAATTTTATGCGCTGCCGCAATCTCCACAGACCTTCAAACAACTGCTGATGGTAGCTGGCATGGACAAATATTTCCAGATTGTAAGGTGCTTCCGCGACGAAGATTTGCGCGCCGATCGCCAACCTGAGTTCACGCAAATAGATTGCGAAATGGCCTTTGTGACCCGGGAGGACATCCTGAATACTTTTGAGGGATTGACCAAACATTTGTTCAAAACAGTCTGCGGCATCGAGCTGTCCGACTTCCCGCGCATGGAGTACGACGAGGCCATGCGCCGCTATGGATCCGACAAACCGGACACGCGTTTCGGAATGGAATTTTGCGAACTCAACGACCTCGCCAAAGGCAAGGGTTTTGGTGTCTTCGACAATGCCGAAATGGTCGTCGGCATCTGCGCCGAGGGGCAGGCCGGGGGCTACTCCAACAAAGATTTGAAAAAACTGACCGAGTGGATGCAGCGCCCGCAGGTCGGCGCAAAGGGCTTGGTCTGGGTGAAGGTAAATGCGGACGGCACTTTTAAATCTACCGTCGGTAAATTTTTCAGCGAAGAAGACCTCAAAGCATGGGCCGATAAAATGAACGCCAAACCCGGCGACCTCCTGCTCATCCTCTCCGGCGAAACGGACAAGACCCGCAAGCAACTCAACGAACTCCGCCTCGAAATGGCCCGCCGTATGGAACTCATGAAACCGGGCGATTTCAAGCCGATGTGGATCGTCAATTTCCCGCTGCTGGAATGGGACGAGGACTCCGGCCGCTTCCATGCCATGCACCACCCCTTCACTTCGCCACTGCCGGAGGACGAGGAAAAAATGCTCGGCGGCGACCACGAAACCATGAAACGGCTCAAAGCCAATGCCTATGACCTCGTCATCAATGGCGTTGAAATTGGCGGCGGCTCTATCCGTATCCATGACCGCATGTTGCAAGAGAAGAATTTTAAACTGCTCGGTTTTACGGAGGAGGAGGCCGAGGCGCAATTTGGCTTCCTGCTCGGCGCTTTTGATTATGGCGCGCCCCCGCACGGCGGTATCGCTTTTGGCTTCGACCGCCTCTGCGCGGTGATGCGCGGGCAGACGAGTATCCGAGATTTTATTGCTTTTCCGAAAAATAATATGGGAAGGGATATGATGATTGATGCGCCGTCGAGGATTGATGAGGGGCAGTTGGAGGAGTTGGGGCTAGAGGTGAAGGTGGGGAAGGAATAGGTTGAGGTAATGGAAAATTTCAACTGGTATGTTTTCAACGCAAGGCCGCAAAGAGCGCAAGGCGACGCAATGAAAAACTAACGGAATATTGCGTTGCCTTGCGCTCTTTGCGGCCTTGCGTTGAAAACATACCAGTTAAAAAAGACCAGCCCCTATAATAGCTTCATTCTGGCTGTAACTACTCATTCAAACCCACTTTCAGCCAGAATAAAAAATCATATGAACCCACTGATCGGCAGAAAACGAGAATTAAAAAAATTGGCACTATGGGATTTTGTGTGGGTTGAAAAGAAAAATTGAAAATTTTTCTTTTCAACCCACACAAAACGCTACTGTGGGTGAGGAAATTTTTTTAAAAAAATTTCCTCACCCACAGTAAATCCTGTAGTGCCAAAAAATTGGAATCCTACCTTATGTCCCGCAAATCGGAGTTCGTGGCAGTTTATGGCCGGCGCCGGGTGGTACATGCCCGCCCACCTCTCCACAACCCCCTAAAAACCAGCCTCTTAGCAATTTACCTCCCTCTCAATTCCCGATTTCACACCACTAATACCTACCTTTGTTCTTTAGCAACAAAAAGTTTAGCACTTTAGGGGCGAGAGTAAAATAAATTAACCATTTTGACTGATTCTTTTTCCGCCTAACTTTCCCGAAGTGAATTTGGGACAAGTCGTTGAAAATACTCGCCGTAGCTCTGCTATGCCTGTGTTTTTCGCCTTCCCGAAATTTCGGGACAAGCTGTTAGAAGAAAAAAATAATTCACCCAAAATAGTCAATTTATTTTACCCTTGCCCCTAAGCGGAACTGCGGTTTCCGATCATGGAAAAAGTTATGGCGGCTGACTGAAACAAATCCCTTTTGGGCGAGCATGGCGAAGAAGAAAAAAAAGAACCCAAATCAACTATCGTTGAACCTCAGCAATGACGAGCGCATCCCTAAGCTGATCGGGGTGCTGCTGCTGCTCCTTGCAGTATATCTGTTTGTGGCCTTTTCCTCCTACCTCTTCACTTGGATGGACGATTACGACGACGTGAACAGCAAGCCATTGGGCGAACTGTTTGCTGGCGATTTTGAAGCCGCCAACCTTTTGGGGCGTTTGGGGGCCGTCATTTCCAATACCTTTTTCTGGTGGTGCTTTGGCGTGCCGTCTTTTATCATTGCCTATTTGGTAGCGGTACTTGGCTGGTCAAAATTGAAACGGTTGCCGCTGCGGGCGCACAAGGGCATGATAATAAACCTGGTCATCATCATGCTGGTCTCGGCGGTCTTTTTGGAGTTTGTTTTCGGCAATGCAGAGTTCCCCTGGGGCGGCGCATTTGGCGAAGCCATCAGTTCTTGGATCACCGCTTTTGTGGGGAGGATCGGGGCGAGCCTGCTTTTTATCAGTGTGTTTGCGGGCATCATCATCTGGTCGGTCAACCCCAATTTCAATGACCTGACCCCGCAGAAGGCTTGGCATGAAACCAAGCTGTGGTTCAAAGATATTTTCAACCGCAGGTACAGCACCCGCAAGAAACCGGCCGCTGCCGGAGGCTTCACGCCGCTGCGGCCAAAAAGCAAAATCCCGCCATTGAAGCCGATGGCCCAGTCCGAAAAAGTGGAAGGCGGCGTACCCGTTGATTTCAGCGTCAGCAAAGACGGCAAAAAAGAAAAGCCAAAAACATTGCGCCCCGGCGATTCCGATTTTGAAATTGCCGAACCAAAACCCGTCGAACTGGAAGCCCCGGAAGTAGCGCCCGGCTCTCCCCCAATACCGCAGGCCTCTTTGTTTCCTGAAATATCGGCGGCACAGGGCAACAAAGATTTCAGCGAGCCTTATGACCCCACCCTCGAACTCTCTTCTTACGAGTACCCTTCCGTCTCTTTGCTCAACGATTACGCCGAGCACAAAGTAGAAATAGACCGCGCCGAACTGGAAGAAAACAAAGACCAGATCGTTCAGACGCTGCTCAACTACAAAATAGAAATCATAAAAATACGGGCCACCATCGGCCCCACCGTTACCCTTTACGAAATAGTGCCCGCACCGGGAGTCCGCATTTCGAGGATCAAAAACCTGGAAGACGACATTGCCCTCAGCCTCGCTGCATTGGGCATCCGCATCATTGCGCCGATACCGGGCAGGGGCACCATCGGCATCGAGGTGCCCAACAAAAAGAAACAGATCGTCTCGCTGCGCGAAATATTGATATCCGACAAGTTCAAACGCTCCAAAATGGACTTGCCGATTGCCCTCGGAAAGACCATTTCCAACGAACCTTTCGTGGTTGACCTCGCCAAGATGCCCCACTTGCTAGTGGCCGGGGCAACGGGGCAGGGCAAGTCGGTGGGCGTGAACGCCATCATCTGCTCGCTGCTCTATAAAAAGCACCCCTCGCAGGTCAAGCTCGTTTTGATCGACCCGAAAAAAGTAGAACTCTTTCCTTACGGCGCACTGCTCAAGCACTTCCTCGCCGTAATGCCCGATCAAGATGAACCCATCACTACCGAAACCAGCAGGGTGGTACACATCCTGAACTCGCTGGTTATCGAAATGGAAACCCGTTACGACCTGCTCAAAAAAGCAAAGGTGCGACACCTCAACGAGTACAACCAGAAATTCATCGCCCGCAAACTGAACCCCAACAACGGCCACGAATTCATGCCTTACATTGTGCTGGTCATTGATGAATTTGCCGACCTCATCATGACGGCGGGCAAGGAAATCGAGCTGCCCATCGGGCGTTTGGCGCAGTTGGCCCGTGCGGTCGGCATCCACCTTATTATCGCGACTCAGCGGCCTTCGGTAAATATCATTACCGGGGTCATCAAGGCCAACTTCCCGGCACGTATCGCATTCAAGGTGTCGGCAAAAGTGGACTCCCGGACCATCCTCGATGCAGGCGGTGCAGACCAGTTGGTAGGCCGCGGCGACATGCTGCTTTCCGTTGGCGGCGACATGATCCGCCTGCAATGTGCCTTCCTCGACACGCCAGAAGTAGAACGGGTCATCAAATTCATTGCCGACCAGAAGGGATACCCTGAACCTCACTACATGCCGGAGTTCCACGGCGACGACGACGATACCAAACAGCCCGGGGCCTTCGACCCCAACGATGTTGACGCGATGCTGGAAGATGCCGCCCGCCTCATCATCCAGAGCCAGCATGGTTCCACCTCGATGATACAGCGCCGCCTCAAACTCGGCTACAACCGCGCAGGCCGTATCATGGATCAACTTGAGGCCATCGGAGTGGTCGGGCCGGCACAGGGCAGTAAACCTAGGGAAGTTTTGATATATGATGAAATGGAGTTGGCAAGATATTTGAAAAATCTTAATATTAGGAAATAGGAGGCATCCTTGAACGTGTAAGATTCGTCAAGGATACAATTTTTAAGCCCGGCTGGTAGCTCCAGCCGGGCTTTTCCATTTTTGGGGCTGCTGCAATCTGTTTTTATAAAACATTGAAAACCTGTGGTTTAAGTCAGCCGTTTTTCTCGAAAATGTCATTTTCCCGCAAAACGGCAAAGCCCTGGCACTAGGCTTGGGGCAGCTTGCTTTATTTTTGAAAATAAAAATGTCGAAGATGGGGAGGGCTGTTGGAGCTGGAGGTCAAATAAAAAATAAAATAGATGTATTTTTTTACAATGTGTAAAGAAAGGGGCGGAACAATGTATGCCATGATGTTTTTTCAACGCAAGGGCGCAGGGCAAGGCTTTCGAACCTTGCGTTTCCTTGCACCCTTGCTTTGAAAAAACATCATGCGTTGCCCCCCCCCTTGTGTTGAAGAAATATCCATGCATTATTAATTGCATGGCGCCAAACGTGAATTCATAAAACGTCATTGCCGGGTATTTTCAAAAAGCAAAGTCCGTCATGTTCCGATTTCAATTTTTCAAAATCATTGGTCATTCCCAAAACAAACCCGCCCCCGCCTGCGCCGCATATTTTTAATTTAAAATAACCGCTCTCCAATCCTTCTTTCCATATTTTATTAAATTTATCGGGGATCATTTTTTTTAAATATAAATATTGAAATTCGCTGATAATATTAAATTCACTAAATAATGATTCCCATTTTTTATTTATAAAACAATCAATTGCCGAATCAACGGCAGGCAAATAATTCTTTTTTATTTTTTTATTAAAATAAACACCTTTATTTTTTTCTAAAAAATATTCGATATATGGCGTGGCCTGCCTTTTAATGCCCGTGTCCAAAAGGAACAGTTTAAACGGCAATTGCATTTCTGGGAGTACCGTTGTTTTTATTTCTTTTTTATTTAAAATAACGGCTTTGTTCAAATAACAGACCAGCGGATCCGTGCCGCTGCTGGTGCCGTGAAAAAAACTTTCCATCTGCGCAAAAACCTTTTTCAACAATATCAAATCCCTCCCTTCCCTTACCATGCAATACCGGTCGAATATTGCCGCTACCAATGCGCCCGAACTCCCTGCTCCATATCCGGTCGGTATATTTGAATTAAAAAACAAACCTTCCGACAATTCTTTTTTAAACCGGTTTATATCGAGGTTTATAAAAAGGGGCGCTTTATTTAAATAACCGGCAAATTCCAATAGTCGGCCTGCCCATTCATTTTTATTTTCTGAAAAATCCCAGTGGCCGGAAAACAATGGCAACGGCGTGGCCAATGCCTGCGAGCCGAGGTTCACGGTATGCTCACCAAAAAGGAGGAGTTTTGCTGGGTATTTTTTCATCAAAATAAGTAAAAAATTATCAAAATCAACATTTAAGATAAATGCGCAAAAATAGTGGCAGCCTGCATTTACTTTATACATTTGCCTTTATTCTCTACGGAACAAAAAAAACTATGCAACGACAAGCCTACCGCCTCAAAGCCGGCAATGTAAGCAATCTAAAAATAATCACCGAAGATCTCCCCGGCCCGGCAGCCGGTGAAGTCACCGTGGAAGTAAAAGCCATCGGTCTCAACTTCGCCGATGTGTTTGCTATTTGGGGGCTTTACAGCGCCACGCCAAAGGGGGAATTCACGCCGGGGCTTGAATACTCCGGCACCGTCGCCAAGGTCGGCGCCAACGTGACAAATGTAAAACCCGGCGACCGCATCATGGGCGTCACCCGTTTTGGCGGCTATTGCAGCCACCTTAATATTAACTCGCGATATGTCATCCCCCTTCCCGGAGATTGGTCGTTTGAGGAAGGCGCCGCATATTTGGTGCAGGTGCTGACGGCCTATTATGGCCTCGTCAATTTGGGCGGACTGCAAAAAGGGTATTCCGTTTTGATACACAGCGCCGCCGGAGGGGTCGGTATATTCGCCAACCGCATTGCCAAAAAAATGGGCGCATTTACCATCGGCACGGTGGGCAATAACTCGAAACTGGGTTTATTAAAAAAAGAAGGCGTGGACAGAGGGATTGTCCGCGGAAATGATTTTGCAAAAAAACTGGACGAGGCACTCAGCGGGCGCGAACTGAATATCGTGATGGAATGTATCGGCGGAAAAATATTGAAACAAGGCTTCGCCAAACTCGCCCCGCAGGGCCGCTCTATTGTTTATGGTGCTGCGCAATATGCGTCCAATGGCGACCGCCCGAATTATTTGCGCCTGTTATGGATGTTCCTCCGCCGCCCCATGATAGATGCGCAACAATTGGCAGAAGACAATAAAGGCGTGCTCGGTTTTAATTTGATTTATTTATATGAAAAAGCGGAACTGCTGCACCAGTTATTAGAAGAAATAAAAGCACTTGATATTGGCAAGCCGAGAGTGGGGCATATATTCGGATTTGAAAAATTGGTGGATGCTGTGCGGCTTTTTAAAACGGGAAAGACCACGGGAAAGGTAGTTGTTAAAATCAGTTGAGAAGGGCTTTATAGGGGGGGGATAAAGTTTATGGTTCTTCTCCCTTTTTAGTGGGTGCAATGCAGATGTATTGTTATTACAATTGGCGCACAAATCTCATTTAATGAAAAATTGTATCATTATAAATACCTGGAGTAAATGCACAAAATGCTCACTCGGCTCCGCTGTTTTTTTGTCATCCGCTTTAGCGGAACTGCAACGTGATGAGGGAAGCCATGAACACCGCACACACCAGACATCGCAGTTCCGCTA
>DROJ01000293.1 GCA_011321935.1 Bacteroidota bacterium
CCCAGTACCTCAACAAAGAAAAAGGGGAAATATTTTTGGTGAAAAACGAAATCAAGTTTGCGAAGCAGGCCAATAAAAAAGTGAAAAAGAAGTCCAGCCTCACCGAACAATTGAGCCAGCGCTATTTGCAGCGGCCCAACCGGAAATTCTTTTTTGTCCCCCGCCAATATTTCTATTACGATGCATTGGACACACTGGGCAGGAACAAATTAGGCCATGCCTGGCTGAAGGCGCAAATGAATATTTTGGCAGAAAAACCAGTATTCTTGGATACCGTGCTTGCTGAAAAAACGGCTGAATCCATGAAAATTCATTTGCAAAACCGGGGGTATTTTTTGGCAGATGTGGAGCACGGAATTTCTATCAACAAAAAAAAGACAAAGGCTAGGGTCACCTATACCGTCCAGCCCGGAGGCAGGTTCCTCATTGATACGCTGAGGTACGAAAGTAAAGACACCGCCATCCTGCGGATCGTGAATTCCATTGCAAAAAAATCTTCCCTGAAACCGGGCAAGCCCGTTGACATCGAGCTTTACAACCAAGAGGTCAAAAGGATTACGGGCTATTTGGTCAACCATGGCTACGCTGATTTTTACCCGCAATACATCAACAGCCTCGAAGCCACCGACAGCTCCAACCTCGAACTTTCGGCCGACCTGGTCATGGAAATACTGGTGCCGAGGGGCAAGGCAGCGCATACTTCTTACACCATCGGCGACATATATGTTTATCCGAATTTTGACCCTACCCAGCAACATTTGGCCAAACCCGATACGCTGATAAACGGGATCTATTTTTCTTCGGGGGGAAAGAAATTTGAGGTAAAACCAAAAACGCTCATCAGTTCCATTGCCCTCAAAAAAGGGGATGTTTACCGGTTCGACGATGTGGAGGCGACCCGCAGGCAGTTGGGGACTTTGGGCGTATTTGCCACGCCAACGATAAGAAGGGAACTGTCTGAAAGCGATTCGACCGCCCTTGATTTTTACATCCAACTGACCTCCAACCCGAAGAGGGAATTCAGTACCGACTTCGACATTAGCTACACCACTAGGAACGGCGTTGGCTTCAACCCCAATCTGGTCGGGTTTACGGTAAGCCCTTCCATCAGCAACCGCAATTTTTTGAAAGGCGCAGAGTTGCTGAACATCAGCCTTGACCTTGGGGTTGAACTTGCCTCGGTAAAAGAAATCAACTCCCGCGATTTCAGGATTCAGACAGACCTGTATTTTCCCAGGTTCGTTGATATCCCCCTCATTTGGCGGGGCTTGAGAGGCATAGGGCTGACCAGCCATTCTTTTTACGACAAACTGAAGAAGAAAGGGATCAGCCGGTTTTCGGGCAGTTTTAATTCCCTGAAATTGCTTGGCAACTACAACCTCATCACCCTGAACGGCTCTTTTGGCCACAGCCTCAAACTCAGCCCCACCAAAAGCCTGAGCATCAACCACATCGGCATTGACTGGCTTACGCCAAACATCGAATCGGGGTCTCCTTTTGAAATGTTGCTGGAAAACCAGCCCTTTTTGGAGCGCAGCTTCAGCAGCCAGCTTTCGACGGGCTTTCTGTTCCGGGATGTCAGTTTTGTCTATGCTGGCTCGTCCCGTGGGCGCAGTTCCTACTGGTACTTCAAAACCTATTTCGACTTGTCGGGCATCGAGGCAATGTCGCTCAATTCTCTGGGAAATGCCATTTCTGGAAATTCAAAAAAATGGGACAAGTTTTCCCATTACTACAAGCTCGAACTGGATGCAAGGCGTTACTGGAAATTTGGGGGCAACCGGGTTTTGGTAGCCAGGCTGAGCAGTGGCATTGCCCGGCCCTTCTATTCTTCCAGCGATGTGCCGTATGTGAAGCAGTTTTTTGTCGGGGGGCAACTCAGCAACCGGGGATGGAACGCAAGGGGCATCGGGCCGGGCATCTTCCGCGACCCCTTTTCGCAGGGCGGGAGCAACAACGGGCTGCTCTACCAAGCTGCGGACATGAAGATAGAATTCAACTTGGAATACCGGTTCAAAGTAATGCGGCCACTGGGTTTTTTCGACCTGAACATGGCCGTTTTCCTTGATGGCGCCAACATTTGGACCATTAATAAAGACGATAGCCGCGTGGGGTCTCAATTTGCACTGAAAAGGGTATTTGGCGAAGACAACAAAACCATTGTCCAAGATAATTTTGTGCGGACAATGGCTATCGGAACGGGCTTGGGGTTCCGCATTGACGTATCTTATTTTATCCTCCTCTTCGACTTTGGAACGCCTTTGAAAAACAATTATCCCGACCCAAAAAGGGGCAACACCTACTGGGCCGATTTTTCAGGCTGGGGCAGAAAAGACATTGTTTGGCACATTGGCCTCGGCTATCCGTTTTGATTGCCCCTTTGCCCGATTTCTATCTTATCCAAGTCAACGTGTTCGTTCACCAACTCGACCGCCCGGTGTGCCTTGCCCAGTGACTGCACGTTTATTTTTACTTCCATGTGGCTGATCTTTACTGCTGTGCCATAAGTGTCGAGCGGCGTTGCGATCATCGGGATGCCGTATTTGTCAATAAATTCCATGTGCTCAAAGTCTTTCAAGGTGACCTCGTTTTTTCCATCGCCGGTGATGATGACGCCGACCAAGGGCATTTGGTCGTAGCCTTTTTCGGCATGTATCCGGCGTATCCAACCGATAGATTTGTTCGCCCTGTTTTGGCTGACCACCAACAGTACGCCCTTGTCTTCATCAAAATTATGGCTGCCCAACAAAGAGGCAGCGACCACGTTTTCGACAATGTTCCCCAAACCTTCGGGATGGTACAACACCTTGCCTTTGATAGAGCGGCAGATAGTGCCCAGCAGTGGATAGAGCAAAGTCTTGTCGTATGGCATGACCCCCAGCAAGGGAATGCCCCATTCTTTGAGTTTCATCCCAACATAATGCCGCACCTTTTCCATTTTTTCTGGCAGCACTTTGTTGATGATAACCCCTGCCACCGGGACGCCCATCTGCACAAAAGGCGACAGGCACAAATAGAGCCGGTCAATGGTATATCCGATCCCCCCTTCCACAATGAGGACTACCTGCGCCTCCAGCATTTTGGCCACATCGGCATTGGACAGCCCTACCACGCTGCCCACCCCCGGGTGGCCGGTGCCTTCGTAAATGACCATCTCGTATTCTTTTTCAAGAATCGCCGAGGCACGTTCGATGTCTTCTTTGAATTGAAATTTTTCCGGTGCGTCCAAAAAGGCCTGCGTCGCGCCTTTTCCCAAAATGACGGGGCTGTGGATGCGCGCGATCAGGTCGAAGCTCATCATGGTAGAAAACAGCAGCGCATCTTTGTCAACCTGCAGGTCGTTGAGGCTTACCGTTTCCTGGCCTACCGGCTTGCAATAACCCACCCTGATCCCCTTTTGCCGGAAGGCTTCCACCAGGCCCAAAGTAGTGGTGGTTTTTCCAACATGTTGGTTGGTGGCAGCTACGTACAGTCTTTTTGTCATATTTGAGAAAATGAGAGTTTGAGAAAACCAGAGTTTGAGAGAATGAGAGTTTGAGAGTTTGAGAAAACCAGAGTTTGAGAGAATGAGAGTTTGAGAGTTTGAGAGCAGTATAGTGTAGGGACTCTTTGGCCTCTCGAACGAAAACCAAAGAGTCCCTAC
>DROJ01000294.1 GCA_011321935.1 Bacteroidota bacterium
AGGAGGCGAGGCTGCTCATTTGCACAAATTTCCTGGGGGTTATATCTTCTGCCGATAAAACATCAATCAGGTTTTTTACGTATTCATAATTGACGGTATAGTAATGTTGGGGGCGCGATGCGGAAACGACACCGGCATTGTGGATAATATAATCGAATTTTTCTTTTTTTAATTTTTCTTTTAAATTTTTTTTATCGGCAAAATCCATTTCCAAAAAACGGATGCGGGCATTTTGCAGATATTTCCGGCTACTGCTTTTGCGCACGCCCGCAAAGACTTCCAGACCCCGCCCCAGGGCCTCTTCTACCAGGTGGCTGCCCACAAAACCCGATGCTCCGGTAATAAGGATTTTTTCCATTTAATCCGTCCATTTTTTTTCATAAATACGGTATCTTTTATAAGGAATCATATTGACGTGTTCCACGCCTTTTTTCATCATTTCATTATTGTCGAGTATCCAGGAGGCTTCGGCTTCGTTGTAGCCTTTTTCAATGCCCCTCGAAATAATATTTGCGTAAAAAACACCTTCGATTCCCATTTTTCTATATTCCTCCAAAACACCCAATAAAATAATGCGCAGGCGTTTTATTTTATTTTTTTGAAAAAATAATTTAAAAATGCCGGTGGGCAAGAGCCGGCCTCTTTTTATTTTTTTTAAAATGACATTAATATCGGGCACAGCCAGCGCAAATGCGACGGCCCGGCCATTGTGTTCGGCTACGAGGGCAAAGTCGGGGTCAATAATCATTTTGAGGCCCTGGGCCAGGTGGTCGAACTCTTCGTCGGTCGGGGGCACAAAGCCCCAGTTCTTGTCCCAGGCGTTTTTATATATTTCCCGAATGGTTTCGATTTCTTTTTTAAAATTTTTCATATCCACCTTTCTCACGCGGATATTTCTTTTGGCGAGGCGTTGGGCAATCATATTGGCGAGGCGCACCGATTTTTTATTGACGGTTTGTTCCGTCACGTGATAGGCCAGCAGGTCCATTTGTTTGGTAAAACCATAGCGCTCCAAAAAGTCGGCATAATAGGGTTTGTTGTAGGTCATCATCACCACGGGGGGGCGGTCGAACCCACTGACGAGTAGGCCGGCGGTGTCGTTGGTAGTAAAATTGGTGGGGCCGAGCAGGCCACTGAGGCCCTCGTTTTTAACCCAGCCAACGGCTGTGTCAAATAACTGGCGGGCCACCTGATAATCTTCAATTACATCAAAAAATCCAAAAAATCCCACATTGGCATTGGCGAAGCGGTTGTACTCGTTGTTGCGGATGGCAGCGATGCGGCCAACTATTTTTCCGTTTTGCCGGGCGAGGAACAATTGCGCTTTGGAATGACGAAAAAAAGGGTTTTTCTTTTCGCTCATCAACTCTTTTTGGCCGATGTAAATTTCAGGGACATAGTTGGGATCGTCCTGATAAAGGTTGTGGGGAAAGTCAATGAAGCGTTTTTTGTCCCGCTTTGATTTGACTTCGGTAATAATGGTTGTCATAATGCAATGTTGTCCGAACGGGGAGGCTTAGTGGAAAGACGAGGCGGAGCCTCCCAATGCTCCGCCTCCTGTCTTTGTTTTACACTTCTTGTTTTTTCAAAATATCCAGTTTTCCGGCGATGGTAGCCATTTTTTCGATGGCTTCGTCAATTTGTTCAAAAGTGTGGGTGGCCATGAGAGAAAACCGGATGAGGGTGTCTTCGGGTGCAACAGCAGGCGTGATGACCGGATTGACAAATACGCCTGCTTCCTGGAGTTGGCGGGTCAGCAGGAAGGTTTTGTCAATGTCTCTGACGTAAATAGGAATGATGGGGGTTTGGGAAAGGCCGGTATCGAAGCCGAGTTGGTCCAATTGGGTTTTGGCATAACGGGTGTTGGCCCATACTTTTTCGATGCGCTCCGGTTCGTTTTTGATGAGTTGGAGGGCCGCCAAAACGGCAGCGGCATTGGCCGGGGCGATGCTTGCACTAAAGATGAGGGAGCGGGCATTGTGTTTGAGCC
>DROJ01000295.1 GCA_011321935.1 Bacteroidota bacterium
CGATTTCCACTTTTGCCGGGAAGCCCCGCGTCAGGCTGTTCATGCGCAGGCGGTCGGCGGCCAGTTGCAGCCCCATGCTTTTGCGCATGCGCGGGCGGTTGGCCTGAATGGCTTTCGAGCGTTTTCTGCCCACGCCGTCGTCCAGTATTTCTACCTGTAAATGGCCGTTTTGCTTGCTGGCCTTGATGCTGATTTTGCCCTTTCCTTTTTTGTGCATCAGGCCGTGCCAAATGGCGTTTTCGACGTATGGCTGCAAGATCAGCGGCGGTACCGGAATGTGGTCTTTTTTCACGCCGTCACCGATGCCGATTTCATACTCGAATTTTTGCGGAAAACGCATTTGTTCCAATTGCAGGTAGAGGTCGAGGGCTTTGAGTTCTTTGCCCAGGGGGATGGCCTGTTTTTTTGAATTGGCCAAAATGAGGCGGATCAGTTGCGCAAATTTGGTGAGGTAGTCGGAGGCACTTCGGGGGTCTTTGCTCACGATGTAATGTTTGATCGAGTTGAGCGAATTGAACAAAAAATGGGGGTTCATCTGCGAGCGCAAGGCTTTCATTTCGGCCTCCATGATGCGGAGGTTATAGGCTGCTTTCAGCGCCGCTTTTTTGCGGATCTGCTTCACCCGGTATTGGTAGAAAAAGATGCCGGCCGCCAGCAGCAATGCCGAGGCCAATGCCAAAAACCACCCCGTTTGCCAAAAGGGGGGGACGATGTTCAAGCGGATGGACAGCCCCTTTTTTTCGTTCCAGTTGCCGTTGCTGTCGGCGGTCTGTACTTTGAAAAAATAGCGCCCACCGCCCACCCCGGTATAAGGGGCGCTGCCCTCGTTGGTTGTTCGCCACTCCTTGTCGTAGCCTTCCAATATGTACCTGAAACGGGGCGTTTCAGAGGCATTGTAATTCAGGTCGGCAAACTGGAATGTGAAAAAATTTTCGGTATGGTCGAGGCTTATTTCTTTGAGGAAATTGAGGTTTTTAGCAAAACGTTTTTCTTCGTCAAACACTTTTAGTTCGTTAAATACAAGTCGCTGCGCAAGGCCGTTTTCTTTAAAATCGGCGGGCTGGAAACGGGTCAGGTAGCCGGGGCCGCCGAGGGCTATTTCGCCGTTGGCGAGCAGGTGCAGGGAGGTCAGCCAATTGCGGTTGAGGTCGTTGTTCTTGAGGCCGTCTTTTTCATAAAAATTTTTGAAAACGAGGCGGTCGGTTTCCAGCCTGCTGAGGCCGTTGCCAGTGGCCAGCCACAGGTCGCCGCTTTGGTCAAAAACCATTTTGAAGACCTTGTTGCTCGGCAGCCCATCGGCGGTACTGAAATGTGTAATTTGCTGGCCAGCAGGCATTTCGGGGTCTATCCGGTCGAGGCCGCCGTATTTGTAGCCGACCCATGTTTTTCCGTCCGGCGCAACGGCCAAGCAGTGTATCCACGAGTACGAAAGGCAGTCGGTGCAGCCCTTGTTGGCGGAATATTTTTTCAGCTCGCCATTGGCCGGGTCGTACATTGCCACGTATGGTTCGCCGCCGTACCAAAGCCTGTTTTTTTTGTCAACAGCGATGCCGTTGAGGGCTTCTGGTTTTGGAAAACCATTGTCCGCATTTTGGGAAAGATCAATGTGCTTGATTACTTTTTTATGCACATCTATTTGCAGCAATCCATATGGATAGGTCGTCGCCCAGAGCTTGCCTTCCATGTCGCGGGCGAGCCGTCTGCAATAGGATTTTGTGAAAAGGTTTTTGCCCTTCCAGTCGGGAAGCACCAACCTGTCATCGTCAAAACTGGCCCGGAAAAGCCCCTTGTTGGTGGCCACCCAAATCTGCCCCAAACCATCCATCACGGCATCGTTGCAAAACCATTTTCCCGCCTTCACACCTTCGGGCAAGCGGTTCACTGTTTTTAAGATAGAGCCGTTTTCGGCATCAAAAAAATAGGCTTTTTCGCCCCTGATAGTGGACGTGAAAAGCAGGTTTTTGTCTTCCAAGAAAATAGCGCCCGTGGGGAAGGTGAATTTTTCGGCATTGTTGCCGGGGGCTGCCCCGTATTCGTAATGCCTGAACTTTAATTTCGAGGGGTCGGTATGGCTGACCCCATTGGCAGTGCCCACCCAAAGCCTGCCGTTGTCGTCAAAATAAAGCGATTCTGCCGACCCCGGGAGGATCGAAAAATTTTGGCTCTGTTCGGCATTTACTTTCGTGAATTTACCAGTTTTTGCGTCGAGGTGTTTCAGCCCGTCGTTGAAACTGGCCACCCAAAATTCGTCGTCGTTGATGGGCAATATGGCGCGGGGGCTCAGGCTGAAACCTGCTTTGTCCTGAAAACTTTTCCAAGTATAATTGACCGGGTCGAAACGGATGATGGCGTCTTTGGAAGCGGTGAGCCAGATGTTCCCCCGGCTGTTGGTTTTCATATCAAAAATACCCTTCGTGTAAATGGGCGAGCCTTCTTCTGGATAGACCGGCTCAAAAGTTTCGGCAGCCTTGTCGAAGCGGACGAGGCCATACCTCGAACCCAGCCAAAGTATGTCCGGGCGGTGAGGGTCGGCTACCAGCGAGTAGAGTACGTCATGCTTTTTGAAAACCAATTGGCTGTTGAAACTGCTTGGCCGCCAAGTGCGGAAACTTTTGGTTTTGGTATCAAAGCAGCCTAGTCCCCTTTCCAATGCCAGCCATATTTTCCCGTCGCCGCCGATGAGCAGGTCGTTGATGGTAGCCACCGGGACTTGCACATTCACGGGCACTTTGTGCGATTCAAAAGTCCCCGTTTGCATATTATATAGGTGCAGCACCCCCTCGCCCGTACCGATCCAGATATTGCCGCGGCGGTCTTTTTTTAGGCAAAGGATGTCGTGCGAAGTGATCGAAGAAGTATCGCCGCGAACGTGTTTGAACACTTTTATGGAGTGGCCGTCGTAGCGGTTCAGCCCTTCGTGGGTCGCTATCCAAGTATAGCCGAGGTCGTCCTGCAGGATGCCGGTGACGTGGTTGGAAGAAAGGCCGTTTTCGGTAGTGAGGTTGGTAAAGGCGAGAGGCTGCGCCTGTGCAAAAGCACCGGAGAGGTTGCAGGTCAACAGCAAAAGAAGGAGATGGCGGCCAGTTTTAAGCATAAAATTATTTCAAATATAATTTATTTGAAATTAAAGATAGTGGGCATTGAGTAAGTGGTACGGAATGGGGGGCGAATGGTTCGGGGGAGTGATTGAGCGGTTTGGATGGCTAGGGTTGCCTGCATGGTTTTATGGATATTCTTACTGTTTTGCACGGGGCTTTTTATATAAAAGTGAAAATTCTTCCCTGCCGGTTCCAATCCGATATTTTAATAAGAACTCCAGAGCGGCGGCGTTTTGAACGCCGCACTTCCAGCAGAAATTTAATTTGGAGTGAAATGCGGCGTTCAAAACGCCACCGCTCTGGAATTCTGATGAAATACAGATTTAGAGCTATAAAAGAGATCATTTCTATTATTTGTAAAAAATATTTTAGCGCTTTATTAATTGCAATTTACTTGTGACTTTTCAGCGTGCCTCGAAATCCCGAAGGGATTGAATATGAATAACCCCGGATGAAATCCGGGGAAGCGAAAAAACGGGTGACAACCCCGGAGGGGTTGAATGTGAATACCGATACCCAGACATTCAACCCCTTCAGGGTTGTCACCCGTTTTTGCCCCTTCCCCGGATTTCATCCGGGGTTATTCATATTCATCCGCCTTCGGCGGATTCGAGGCACGCCGAACGGTTATATTTATTTTTATTAAACCAATTTAAACTTTTATCTGGAACGAACGTTCCTTTATTTCACATTTTAAAACGGAACGAACGTTCCAGTAAATTTTATCATCAAAATAAATTATTGAAAATGACTAATTTAAATGGAAAAGTGGCTGTCGTTACAGGCGGCAACAGCGGCATCGGTTACGCATCGGCACAGAAATTAAAAGCAGACGGCGCGACTGTTATTATCACCGGCAGGTCTGCCGAAAAAGTACAGACTGCGGCCAATGATTTAGGCGTCACGGGCATCGTTGCGGATGTCAAAGATTTGTCGGCAATAGATGGCCTTGTGGAGCAGGTCAAAGATCAATTTGGCAAGGTTGATATTTTGTTTGTCAATGCGGGGATTTTTGCTCCGGCGCCGGTCGGGCAAATCACCGAAGAAATGTTTGACCACCAAATGGGCATTAATTTTAAAGGCGCCGTATTTACCGTTGAAAAGTTTTTGCCTGTCCTGAACGACGGCGCGTCCATCATCAATTTATCATCGGTAAACGCATATACCGGCATGCCGAACACTGCCGTATATGCTGCCTCCAAAGCGGCCATGAACTCTTATACCCGGACTGCGGCAACGGAATTGGCACCCAGGAAAATCAGGGTGAATGCGATAAACCCTGGGCCTGTATCCACGCCTATTTTTGCAAAAACAGGTATGCCCGAAGAGCAACTGACAGGCTTCGCCGAAGCATTGCAAAACAGGGTGCCGCTCAAACGTTTTGGGCAACCGGAAGATGTGGCCAACCTCGTCGCTTTCTTGGCATCAGATGCGGCCTCCTATATTACGGGCGGCGAGTATAATATTGACGGCGGCATCAATGTAAACCCATTGCTTTCTTAGTTTTTTTGTTTTTATTTGGAATGATTGTTCCAAACCGAGTACCTTTGAAGGACAGTGAACAAATGGTTTGCTGTCCTTTTTTATAAACTTTATGCACTCTACATGATAAAACTTTTTTTCTTTAATATGTGGTAAGTTTTGAGAAGAATTAATACCCGATTTTTACTAAAAATCATCCAAAATTTGGGTTTTTTAATCATCAAAACTATCCTAAAACA
>DROJ01000296.1 GCA_011321935.1 Bacteroidota bacterium
CCCGCCCCTACCAAACCCCGCCCCCCGTCCAAAAAGCCAAAAGCCCGGCCTTGCATCCCGGCGCCGCCCCATTCCCTCGTCGCTTTTATCATCGCCGCCCAAAACAACAAAATAGTGGTAAACCCCCAATAGCCATAAATAAAGTTCATCATGCCCAAAGATGGAAAAGACGACATGACGACCCCTCCAAAAGCGGTGAACAACAAAGCCGCCGACATCAATTTGCGGGGCTGGAAACGGTCGGCTATCACCCCGCCCAACAAATAAGAAACCAAGGCCACCAAACCGTAAATGGAAAAGCAGGTGCCCAATTGCAGGTTGTCCACACCGAACAGGTCGAGGTAGGTGTGCCGGAATATGCGCGGCAAAACAAAGGGCAGCAGGAAGATGGTTTCTCCTGCCAAAATGAGGATGCCGATGATGTGGTAGGAGTGTTTTGGGGAGGGAGGTTTTTTCATTGTTCGATGCTTGAAATGTGCTGCGGGACAAGGTAGGGATGTTTTTTGTTTCGGCAAATTGGGTCGGGCGGTTTTGTTATCAGCTACAAGTCCTTTCTCGAACCATTAAAAATGACAAATGGAGTTTTTCTTTGTGCGTGTACTGTTTATGGATATATCAGGACCAGGCACAACTGCGTTTTGTCCGCTCCCAAACATCTCCCGTCCGATATTGGACACCCCGCCTGTTTATTTTCAAAAATAAATTTTATAAAAAAATGACAATCAACGGTTTGTGCCGCTGGCACAAGCGTTGTATTTTACATAAAAAAATGAGCAGCCATGTATAAAAATTACCTGAAAATTGCCCTCCGCAACCTGTTCAAACAACGGGCGCACTCCACCATCAATTTGCTCGGCCTCGCCTTTGGCCTCGCCTGCACCACCATCATTGCCCTTTGGATAAAACGCGAACTCAGCGTCAACCAATTCCACGAGCGCAAGGCCCAATTGTTCCGCATACTGGAACACCAAACTTATGGCGACGATACCTTTACCTTTGGTTCAACGCCGGGGCCATTGGCAGAAAAACTGAAAACGGATTTTCCAGAAATAACCCACGCCAGCCGGGCCACTTGGGGCGACCGCAGCCTGTTGAGCTACAACGGGCAGTCATTTTACGAAAATGGGATTTCCGTCGAGCCTGATTTTTTGAAAATGTTCACCTTCCCGCTCCTGCGCGGCAATGCAGAAACGGCTCTGCTCCAGCCCAACAACATCCTCATCAGCAAGGAACTGGCAGACAAATATTTTATCGGGGAAGACCCCATGGGCAAGCTCATCAAGGTTGGTGCGGAAACGGAATACAGGGTGGCGGGCGTACTGGAAAACGTGCCGAAAAATTCCAGCATGAAATTCGATTTCCTGCTGCCGCTCGACAATTACCTGAAAGAAAACGACTGGCTGAAAAACTGGCACAGCAACGGCATCAGGACTTATTTCCTTGCCCAGCCCGGTATCACTGGGGCGGCCATTACCGAAAAAATAAAAAAAGTGGTGGCAGACAACGGACAGGAAAACGTGGAACTCCTTGCCTACCCCTTGTCCGATTGGTACCTGCGCTGGGATTTCAAAGATGGAAAATACACGGGCGGGGGGCGCATCAAGACCGTCCGCATGTTTGGCATGATCGCCATTTTTATTTTGCTCATCGCCTGCATCAATTTCATGAACCTCTCCACCGCCAAGTCCTCGACCCGTGCCGTTGAGGTGGGTATCCGCAAAGTGACCGGTGCTACGCGGGGCATGTTGGCCGTGCAATTTCTGAGCGAGTCGCTGGTCATGGCCGTCGTGGCCGGCATCATCGGCACAGCGCTGGCCTCCATGACGCTGCCCTATTTCAACCACCTTTTCAACATCGAACTGACGATGGCCTCGGCCGGCAACGGCTTTTGGCTGGGCATTGCCGGGGTGGTTCTGTTCACTGGTTTGCTGGCAGGGACATACCCCGCATTCTTCCTTTCTGGCTTCCAGCCCGTCAAGGTTTTGAAAGGCATCACCCTCGGCAGCGGAGGTGCGGTAAAATTGCGGAAGATACTCGTGACCGCTCAATTTGTCATTTCCATTTTCCTGATAATCAGCACTTTGGTCGTTTACAAACAAATCCAGTTCATCAAAAGCAAAGACCTCGGCTACAACAAAGAAAACCTCGTTTATGTCCCCGTAAACGGTACACTTTACGACCAGTATGACGCCGTAAAAACGGAGCTGCTGCAACTGCCTGCCGTGTCCAGCGTGTCCACTACCACTGGCCAAATCCACGCTTGGGGCAACAACACCGCCGACGTGACCTGGGACGGCAAAGACCCCGAAACGTCCATCCTTTTCCAGACCATCCCCGTGGATTACGATTTTGTGAAAACCATCGGCGCAAAGCTGAAAGACGGGCGGGACTTCTCCCCTGAATTTGCCACCGACTCCTCCAATTACGTCATCAACGAGACCGCTGCCAAGCTGATGGGCATGGACGACCCCGTCGGCCAAACCATGTCGCTATGGGAAACGCCCGGCCAAATCGTCGGCTGCGTGAAGGACTTCCACGTCGGTTCGTTCCGAACCAAACAAGACCCCGTCATCATGATCCTGGCACCGTGGAAAAACTTTATCTACATCCGCCTGCAGCCTACCGACGACCTGAAAGGCACCCTCGCCTCGATGGAAAAGGTGTTTGCCAAACACAACCCGGCCTATCCTTTCGAGTATAAATTTACCGACCAAGAATACGAGAAAATGCACAGCGACGTGCAGCGCACCGGGGAACTCGCCAAGGCTTTTGCCTTTTTGGCCATCTTCGTTTCCTGCCTCGGCCTGTTCGGCCTGGCGGCCTTTGCCACCGAACAGCGGCGCAAAGAAATCGGCATCCGCAAAGTGCTGGGCGCATCGGTGGGCAACCTGACCGGGCTGGTTTCAAAAGAATTTATGTACCTCGTCCTCTTGGCCATTGTCATCGCCTCCCCGCTGGCCTGGTGGGCCATGAACGGCCTGCTGGAAGACTTTGCCTACCACATCCAACTGAATGCCTGGTACTTTGTGCTGGCTGGCTCGGCAGCCGTTTTTGTTGCCTTTGTGACGGTGGGTTTTCAAAGTGTAAAAGCGGCCCTTGCCAACCCGGTGGAGAGTCTGCGGAGCGAATAAAAAAAACAGGCGCCGGCAAAGACCGGCGCCTGTTTTAATGGCCACTTAGTGGTACAAGCCCTAGTGCCTTCGGCACTAGATTTTTCAACGCAAGGCCGCAAGGCCGCAAGGGAGCGCAAGGCTTAAAAGCCTTGTCTTGCCTTGCGCTCCCTTGCGGCCTTGCGGCCTTGCGGCCTTGCGGCCTTGCGTTGAAAAAAAACTAGTGCCGAAGGCACTGTTAAAAGCCACGCCTTGCGTTGAAAAATATAGTGCCGAAGGCACTGTTAAAAGCCACGCCTTGCGTTGAAAAATATAGTGCCGAAGGCACTAGTGGTTCGCGCCCTAAGCTTTTGACCACCTTAACTTGGATTTGCAACCTCGGTGTCCGACGCCTAGAAGGGCGTCCGACACCTCTGGAAAAGCAGGTGTCCGACGCCCTTCGAGGCGTCGGACACCGAGGAGGGGCAGAAATAATGGGGCGTACTTGCCGGAAGCCCCCTTCCGGTTACAAAAAACATTACCTTTGCCAAGCCACCCATCCAGATAACGCAAGTCCTTAACTTATCACCTTTTCTGGTTTTTAATACATCTCATTATTCACAAACATAAAATCAAATGGCAATTTTCAATCTCAACATCAATGGCAAACAGCAACAGTTTGACCTTGAACCCGACACCCCCGTGCTGTGGGTGCTGCGCGACCACGCCGACCTGGTAGGCACCAAATACGGCTGCGGCATCGGCCAGTGCGGCGCCTGTACCATCCACTTGGACGGGGCAGCGGTGCGTTCCTGTTCGGTGCCTATTTCTTCGGCAGCCGGCAAATCCATCACTACCATCGAGGGGCTTTCCGAAAATGGCGACCACCCCGTGCAGAAGGCATGGATCGAACACGACGTCGCCCAATGCGGCTATTGCCAAGCAGGGCAGATCATGAATGCTTCGGCCTTGCTGAAAAACAACCCAAGCCCAAGCGACAAAGAAATAGAGGCCGCCATGAACGGCAACATTTGCCGCTGCGGCACTTATACGCGCATCAAGGCAGCCGTTAAAACAGCGGCGGGGATTGGAAATTGAGAAATTGGGGGATTGGAAATTGGAAATTGGGAAATTAGAAATTGAGAAATTGAGAAATTGAGAAATTGCTCAATATCTGATTTTCAAGGCTCAGCGATTTCCAAATTTCCCAATTTCTTAATTTCTTAATTTCATAATTTCATAATTTCCAATTAAAAATTAAAAAAATCATGACAATCAAAACAACATATAACAGGAGGTCTTTTTTGAAAACCTCTGCAATGACAGGTGGCGGAATGATGCTCGGGTTCAGTTGGCTGGCCTCTTGCAAGCCCACGCCGGAAGAAGTTTTGAACATGCCAAAAAACTGGTTCGACATCAACGCTTTTTTGAAAATAGGCGAGAACGGGGTGGTCACCATCATGTCGCCCAACCCGGAGATCGGGCAGAACGTGAAGACCTCCATGCCGATGATAGTGGCCGAGGAACTGGACGTGGACTGGAAGCAGGTAGTGGTGGAACAGGCAGGTTTTGATATTTCAAAATATACCCGGCAATTGGCAGGCGGCAGCGGGTCTATCCGCGAAGGATGGCAGGGGCTGCGCATGGCCGGGGCCACTGCCCGGAAGATGTTGGTGGAAGCGGCTGCCCAAAAATGGGGGCTGCCCGCAGATGAACTGAGTACCGACAGCGGCTTTGTTTTTCATAAAAAAAGCAAGCAAAAAATAGGCTACGGCGAGCTGGCTTCTGCTGCCGCAAAATTGGAAATCCCGAAAAAAGTAAAACTAAAGGAGCCCAAAGATTTTAAGATCATCGGTTCGGATCGGCGCAATGTGGACGGGCAAAAAATAGTGACGGGCGAACCTCTTTTTGGCCTCGACTATAAGCGGGATGGGATGCTCGTCGCCATGATCGAACACCCACCAGCTTTTGGGCTGAAACTGAAATCTTTGGATGCCAGCAAGGCCATAGCAATGCCCGGCATCAAGGACGTTTTTACTTTTAATTCGCAGCCTGAAGGCTTTGACCGGCAATGGTCGGACACCAATGCTTTTCCTGAACTGGTGGCCATTGTGGGCAACTCCACTTGGCAGGTGCTAAAAGCGAAAAAGGCATTGAACATAGAATGGGAAAAGGACAGCGACCTCGAAAACAGTGCTGACCACGAAGTTGCTTTGGCGGCATTGCAGGGCAATGCGCCGAAAGAAAATGCACGTAAAGACGGCAACCCTGATGCGGCCTTTAAGGAGGCGCACAAAGTGATCGAACGGACTTACAGCGCCCCCTTGATGCCGCACAACACGATGGAGCCGATGAACTATTTTGCCGATGTAAAAGCCGACCGCGCGGAACTGATCGGGCCGGTACAGACGCCGGAGTATCTGAGCAAAACAGTGGCCAGCGTGCTCGGCCTGCCAGAAGAGAAAGTCTCCATTATGATGACCCGTATGGGCGGCGGATTTGGCCGGAGGCTGTACGGACATTTTGGGGTGGAAGCGGCGGTCATTTCACAAAAAATAAAAGCCCCCGTAAAACTGGTCTATACCCGCGAAGACGACATGACGCAGGGCACTTACCGCCCCGCCTACCGCGTGACTTTCCGGGCGGCACTGGACAAGGACAACAAGCTCACTGCCTTCCATGTCAGGGGGGGCGGAATAGGCAGCAGCCTCATATTTGAGAACCGCTTCCCTGCGGGGACTGTCGAAAATTATTTGGCGGAAAAACAGGAACTGCCGACCAATATATCCACCGGGGCATGGCGGGCGCCGAGGTCGCATTTCATGGCCATTGCCGAGCAGTCCTTTCTCGACGAGGTGGCCGAAGCGGCAGGCAAAGACCCGATTGATTTCCGCTTGGAACTCTTTGACCGGGCGATCAAAAAACCCGTCGGCAAGGACAATGACTACGATGCGGAACGCTATGCCGGGGTGTTGAAACTGGTAAAAGAAAAGGCGGGCTGGGGAAAGGAAATGCCGGGCGTTCACCGAGGCGTTTCGGCTTATTATTGCCATCGGTCATACGTGGCGCAGGTGGTGGACGTGGTGATGGAAGGCGGCCTGCCGAGGGTGCAAAAGGTGCATTGTGCGGTTGATTGCGGCATCGTCATCAATCCATTGGCGGCCAGAAACCAAATAGAGGGAGGCATCGTGGATGGCATCGGACATGCCCTGTTCGGTGCCATGACTTTTAAGGACGGGCAGCCGCAGCAGTCCAATTTTGACAAATACCGCCTGATCCGCCACGCAGAGGCGCCGCTCGAAATCGAGACGCATTTTGTGGACAACGGCATCGCCCCGACGGGGCTGGGCGAACCTTCCCTGCCGCCCATCGCTGCGGCTCTGGCCAACGCGATGTACAAGGCAACGGGGAAACGGCTTTATGAGCAGCCATTTGTGAAAGGGAAGGCGGTGCCGGGATAATAGGGAGCGCTGTTAGGTTCTGGGGGATTTGTTTTTAATGAAAATCAAAATGAAAATCAAAATCAAAAAACGCCCGCTCTTGGGGTCAGATGTTCGGCTTTTCATTTTCACTGAAATGGCATGAGCCCAGAGTCCCGGGGATAGGGTTTTGACAAAAAAAATGCTGGCTTTTGGTCGGCATTTTTTTTGTGAAATTTTAGGGCAAGGTGAGGGATACCTCGGAGGGCGTCCGGTTCTTGAACAATCAGTAGCCATGAGATAGCCTGCTGGCAAATATTTTATCGGTAGTGTTAATTTTGACGTGATTTTAAGCACTTAAGCCAAGCCCCCGTCTCCGCTGCTTTGTCATCCGCCTAAAGGCGGATGACAAAGCAGCGGAGACGGGGGCTTGAGTGCTTGGAAATCAGATAAACATGTTTCTGCCTATC
>DROJ01000297.1 GCA_011321935.1 Bacteroidota bacterium
GGAATCCTGCCAAAACAGATTTACCTCGCCTTATTAAAATGATGCGGGTTTTAGTCTGATCAACCGCCCCCAATGCCTTGTCCCTCCGTCAGCGGGCCAAGTGTATTGGGCAGCAAACAAAAATAAAATGAAAAAAATCATACTCCTTATCATCGTGTGCGCCGCGCATTTTTCGCCGCTGCGCGCACAGCACATTGAAGGCAAAGTGGTGGACAGCGACGGCACGCCGCTCATGGATGCCTATATTTATAAAAACAACGGCGAGGTGCATGCCCATACCAACGAGCAGGGGCTTTTCTTCTGCGATGAAAGCGCACCGGGCGACACCCTGAACGTCTCCTACCTGGGTTTCAAAACCAAACAATTGGTGCTGAAAGAAAAGGATTTCAAGCACCCCGTGGAGGTCGTTATGCAAGAGCAATATTTCGACCTCGGGCAGGTCGTCGTGTCCAACAGCGTGCGGTCGCTCAACCAGATTTCAAAGATAGACCTAGAGGCCAACCCCGTCAATTCCTCCCAAGAACTGCTGCGCAAAGTGCCCGGCCTCTTCATCGCACAGCACGCCGGAGGGGGCAAGTCCGAGCAGATTTTCCTGCGCGGCTTCGACGTTGACCACGGCACCGACGTGGCCGTTTCGGTGGACGGAATGCCCGTCAACATGGTGTCGCATGCGCACGGGCAGGGCTATGCCGACCTGCACTTTGTGATACCCGAAACGGTGGAGCGCCTCGACTTTGGCAAAGGGCCTTATTTTACCGATAAGGGCAATTTTGCGACAGCGGGATATGTGGATTTCCAGACCAAAGAAAAACTCGACAACAGCCTGTTCGGGGTGGAGGCCGGACAGTTCAACACCACCCGCCTCATCGGCCTGTTCGACCTGCTCGGCAATGCCGAAAACCACCATGCCTACCTCGCTTCGGAGTACCTGCTGACCGACGGGCCGGTGGAGTCGCCGCAAAATTTCAACCGCTTCAACCTCATGGGCAAGTACTCCGTCAACCTGCCCAACAACGACCGGCTGTCGGTGCTGCTCTCCCATTTTACCAGCAAATGGGACGCCTCCGGGCAGATACCCCAACGTGCCGTGGACGCCGGGCTCATCACCCGTTTTGGCAGCATTGACGACACCGAGGGGGGGCTTACCAGCCGCAGCAATTTTGCCGTCCACCACACCAGGGCCATCTCTAAAAATGCCTTCGTGAAAAGCAGGGCCTATTATGTAAAATACGATTTTGAGCTGTATTCCAATTTCACCTTCTTCCTCGAAGACCCCGTGAACGGCGACCAGATACGGCAGCGCGACGACCGCCAAATATTCGGCCTGGAGAGCGTACTGAACCGCCAATTTTCTTTGGAAAATGCCGATGTGGAACTGCAGTCCGGCATCGGCCTCCGCTACGACAAAGTGACCGACGACGAGCTTTCCCATACCGCCAACCGCCGGACGGTACTCGAACGGAAAGCCCTCGGAGATGTCAACGAGACCAACCTTTACGCTTTCGCAAATTTGGAATTCGAGTTCGGCAAAATACTGCTTAACCCCGGCCTGCGGGTGGACCATTTCCAGTTCGATTACAACGACAAACTCGCCCCCACTTACGAGTCGCTTTCGCAAACAAAAACCATCGCCAGCCCAAAGCTCAACCTCATTTACAACCCCAACAGCCAGTGGCAGGTTTTCCTGAAAACGGGCATGGGCTTCCACTCCAACGACACCCGCGTGGTGGTCGCCCAAAACGGCAAAAAGATACTGCCCGCCGCCTTTGGCGCTGACCTCGGCACCATCTGGAAACCCATCCCCCGCCTGTGGATCAATACCGCTTTGTGGTACCTGTTTTTGGAGCAGGAGTTTGTTTACGTGGGCGATGCTGCCGTGGTCGAGCCGAGCGGAAAGAGCCGCCGCTTGGGCATTGATGTCGGCCTGCGCTACCAGTTGTCGGACTACCTCTATTTCGACGCCGACGCCAACTATGCCCACGCCCGCTCCACCGAAGAACCGGAAGGCGCCGACTACATCCCCCTCGCCCCGGAACTGACCGCAATGGGCGGCCTCGCCTTCCGCCACCCCTCCGGTTTTGAGGCCAGCCTGCGCAGCCGCTACCTCAAAAGCAGGGCGGCCAACGAGAACAACAGCATCACCGCCGAGGGCTATTTCGTTACCGATGTGAACCTGAGCTATTCCATGAAAAACCTCAGCTTCGGCATCGTGGTGGACAATGTTTTTAACGTGGATTGGAACGAGGCGCAGTTTGCCACGGAGTCGCGCCTGCGGGACGAACCGGCACCGGTGGAGGAGATACATTTTACGCCGGGAACGCCGGTTTTTGTGAAAGGGAAGGTGGCGTATAAGTTTTGAGTTCCCATCCATTTTTTTCTCCGCTCCTTTGTTCCCGATTTTCGGGAACAAAGGGGCGGGAGACATAAGCAACCACTGGAAATGAATTATTGATTTTGTGTATCATTTTAATAAGGCAGGGTAAGTACACAAAGATTCCTGCCTCCCGGACAGGCATTCGGCTCCGCTGTTTTTTGTTCCCGATTTTCGGGACAAGCTATCCGCTTTAGCGGAACTGCGACGTCAGGAGGGAAGCCGCGCATACCAGACATCGCAGTTCCGCTAAAGCGGATAGCTTGTCCCGAAAATCGGGAACAAAAAACAGCGGAGCCGAGTGGGCATTTTGTGCATTTACCTCGGCTGATTAAAAAGATACGATTTTGTGTACTTATTTTGAAAGATTAAAATGATACGTTTTCATTTTATTATGTTTGCAAAAAACAAAATCATGACCATACAACCCGGCACAATCAGATTCCTGAAAGCCCTTTCCAAAAACAATAACCGCGATTGGTTCAAGGCCAACAAAGCCAAATATGATGCGGCGCTCGCCAATATGAAAGAATTTGTGGAAGCCATAAAAGAGGGTCTCAACGAAACGGACAATATCGAAAAAGGAAAAATATTCCGCATATACAGGGATGTCCGTTTTTCGAAAAACAAAGAGCCGTACAAAAATTATTTTGGCGCAGCTTTCACCAGGGCAACGGCTCAATTAAGGGGCGGGTATTATATACATATAGAACCCAGCAACTGCTTTCTCGGCGGCGGCTTTTGGGCGCCCAACCCGGCCGACCTGAAACGCATCCGGCAGGAGTTCGAAATGGACGACCAATATATCCGCAAAATTATTTCCGATAAAAAATTCAAAAAATATTTTGGGGAATTAAGGGGCGATGCGGTGAAAACCGCGCCCAAAGGTTTCAGCAGGGAACACCCCGCCATTGATTTGATCCGCATGAAACAGTTTACCGTTATGCGGCCGTTTTCCGATGAAGCTGTTTTGAAAAAAACATTTTTAAAAGAAGTGAAAAAAACATTTGAAGCGATGCGCCCATATTTCGATTATATGAGCGAAGTGCTGACGACGGATTTGAACGGGGAATCGGTTTTAAATTAAAATTAAATAACCCGTTGTCGCAAGTGTTAAGCGAGCTTTAGCGAGTGTCACTTGCAACAACGAGGACCAAGCCGGGAAAAGACCGAGGTTTTGAAATGCGCCCTTTTAGAACTTGTTGTCAATAATGACAATTGGCATCGAATCGGCTTCCTCTTTTTTTGCTTCAACAATGTATATTTTTTCAATCAATGACCGCTGATAATGACGTTCATAAAAACCTGATTCGGGCAGTTCAAGCTTGTAATTATAGTCAATACTTTTTTTTCTTAAATTATCATTAAAAGACTTATAATCAATCAAATTAATTTTCGACAAACCAAAAGAAAGAACAGAAACAACCGCTGCCGAGGCCAGCATCCACCGCAGGCTTTTGTGTTTAAATTCCAATCTGACCGTATTCCACGTTTGAAGAAATAATACCAAAACAAAAAGGATAAAAAGATAATTATATTCTGGATAAAAACCAAAAACATAATAGCCGCCTTTAAATGTCGCACCATACAGCAACCCGTACAATACGGCCACCCTCGAAAACCAACTTAAAAAATTCCAATTTACTGATTGTAACGTTTTGCGTTGAAGCTCAAAAAAGCCATTGAAAATGTCTATCTTTTAGTTGCATTAAAAAAACAAGACAAAATCAATGGCAACTAAAAGTAAACAGAATAAGACAATAGTCCTACCGATAGAGGAGGAAAA
>DROJ01000298.1 GCA_011321935.1 Bacteroidota bacterium
CTGTTTCTTATTTCCTCTCCGGCGAACACCGCGGATATAAACACGGTGCTTTTTCCCGCACCAAACCGTTCAAGAATTTTTGTATAAAAGACAAAGAATTTGGTGCCTTTGAAGTGCTTGCCCGCTACTCTGCAATGGATTATTCAAATGTGGTGTCAGAAGGCATTGACGATAAAGTGAGCGATATTACGCTCGGCCTCAATTGGTATTTAAATTCCCATACAAGGCTGATGTATAATTTTGTGATGAGCGACTTTCATAAATCTGGCGACAATAATAAATTATACGGAAACCTGATGCGATTGCAGGCTGATTTTTGATTTGCAACTTTTGGAAGGTTGACAACTCTTTGCGGCACAATTTCTCATTGCCCCGTACCGCAATATACTTTTGAACAAACCGCCCAGTGCCTAACCTCAAACCTTTTCTACCTATCGGCGGACAGGTAGCAAAAAGCCCGGCAGTCCACATCTGCCGGGCTTCCTGTTTTTATACCTGTGCAAGTGTTGCGCTATATTACACCACCACTGTACCAAAAAAAGAAACCTATTTTTACGCCGATTACTACCCCCGTTGTTGTCCCGATCTGACTTCGGGATTAAACGAGCTTTAGCGAGTGTCACTTGCAACGCCTGCTTGGCTGGTCGCAAGTGGCACTCGCTAAAGCTCGTTTAATCCCGAAGTCAGATCGGGACAACAACTACCGGGTCTTTACTTTCAAAGAATATGGCATATCCTTTTCGTCGGTTGATCTTTGAACACTTGCAACAACGGGGTTCAACCTGTATTCGATTTTATATGATCACTTTTTGTCAAATTAATGTTTTATGTTTTTAAAAAATGCTCGAAGAATTTTAGAAAAAAATGGTTGGCAAGGAGTATTGTCTCCTTGGGGTCTGTTGAATGCTTGGAAACAGTTCGTTGACGATTGCAAATCTGGATATGGAATGAACATATACGAATACGATAATGACCTATCTGTAAGGGGTGCAATAGAGAAAATAGTTATAGATGAACAACAGAAGGCTTATCAAGAGTATGACGACTTCGTAAAGGAAGTTCTACATACTGATAAGTTATTCAAACAATTGCTGTCTACTGATTTCAAACGGGGTGATAAGTCTTTTTGGTGGGAGCAAGGCGTATTAATGAAAGCGGGAGAGGAATATGCCGGAGATATAAATAGCCTATATCGTTTCCAAATTCAGATAATCTAAGGATCACGTTGTGTCAAGTGTTCCCGCTGGCGCAGGTCTGTAGTACCGTCTCCATGCTGGCGCTGTGTATCTGACCTCCCGATGTAAAATCAGGATAAAATAAGCCTACTTCCAGCCCTTCCTGCCTACCGGCAGGCAGGTAGCAGGAAGCCCGGCAGTCCACATCTGCCGGGCTTCCTTTTTTTAAACAATACCGTTGATGTTTATGATATGGCCATTGTCTTTATAAAAAGCATCAAGTTCGGCAAGTTTTGGGCATATATAAAAAAGAGTGCCCGACAGGGAATGCCCGCAGTCTTTTCTTAAAAAAACACCTAACTTTGCCCCGTCAAAAACAGGCATCCATGCCGGAATAAAAAACTAAAGCTCCATGCAACAGCTACTTTCTAAAATCCAACCGACCGTCCTATTTTTCCTTTTTGTACTGCTCCTTTCCTGTACGTCAAAATACCGGTACACTGCTATAGATGAAAGCCAAACATATAATAGTAAGCCCGCAAACTGCCAGATCGAATATGTGCGGGAAATGCCCGATCCGGCCAAGTTCATCAAAATAGGGGAGTGCACCGCCAAGGGTAAAAATCACTATCAGGTCACCGATGCAGCCAATATCAACAAAAAGGCATTTGCCCAACTGCACGAATGCGCCTGCCTCAATGGGGGAGACGTGGTCTATATAGGAAGTGTGGATGAAGAACATAGTTCGTCAAGTTATGGCACTTATGGAACAATCCCTTCTTATACCGTGGATCTAAAGGGACTGGTCTATAAAAGGAAGTAAAAACCAAATTGTAAAATATCCGGTCATGAAAACCAAAGCACTGCTGATTGTTACTTTTTTATGCCTGGCCGTACAGGACGGCTTTTCCCAAAGGATTTTTCAGGGCAAAATAGTCACCACCGAAAACGATACCCTTCGGGGCGAGGTCTGGTTCGGCCTGAGCGGTAAGATGCCACCAAAAACCAAGCTGGTTTATTTTTCGGCAGATGGGCAAAAAACAGATCGGTTCAAGGCCAGGGAACTGGCGTCCATGTCGCTGGTACATGATCTCACGCTGGAGGAGTACCGCTATGAAAGGCTCGACACGGCCAATACAATTTATCTTTTTAGCCGTGCGAGGGTAAGTGCAGGTGTTCTGTTCCAAAAGGGGCGGGGTTTCAGGAAGTACAAAGGATTTTTTGCGGGGATAAACGTGTCGTCATCCACCCAAACAGGCGGGGTGCATTTAGGCTGGCACCTTGGGTATGCCGTCCGGGGCGACCTCCAAAAAAAGGTGGTGCCACAACTCGAGCTATTGCTCAGCAGTGAAGGTTTCAAAACCAATGTAGAAAACATACACGTTGTGCTGGTTTATACCAAATTGCCCTTGTTGCTCAACGTCCGTCCAAGGTATAGTGACAACCCGGTCCGGATGGTATTCGGGCTGCAGCCCACTTTATATATGGGGGGCTATGCAAAAAGGGGTGAGCGGCTTTATAACCCGTCCCATATTTTTGATAATAAGGTCTATGTTCAGCCGGGTATTGAGAGGCGCCGAGGACCGGACGGGAAATTGATGCCCCGGCCGTGGAACCTGGAAGGAGTTATCGGCTTTGAGGCTTTGGGCAAAAAACGGATGAACTTTGGCATGCGCCTGAACATCGGTTTTTTCGGAAACAACCGTTTTCAAAATGCTGGTTTGAGTATTAGGCTTGGGGTTTAAATGACTCCCATAATCAAAAAAGCCTCAACATGGTCTATAAGAAAATATAAAAATTACAAAATATCCGATCATGCAAACCAAATCAATACTGGTTTTTGCTTTTTTATGGCTGGCCGTACAAAACAGTTTTTCACAAAGGATTTTCACAGGCGAAATTGTTACTACTGAAAACGATACTCTGCGAGGCCGGGTCTGGTTTAGCCAGAGCAGTAAAAAGTCTCCAAAAGTCAAATTTGTCTATTTTTCGGATGGTGAGGTAAAAATGAAACGTTTAAAGGCCAAAAAAGTGGCCACAATGAACCTTGTGAATAAAGTGACCAAGGAGAAATACTATTTTGAAAGAAAAGACAATGGGTCTGGAGCCTATCTATTTAGTCATTCGATGAGCAAGGAGATAGGGACAATGCATGGTGGTGGTGCGGCGGTAACTTTTTCAGGGGATACTATATTTGGCAAGTACATACAGTTCCCTTCGATGATCGTCCCGATAAAAGGGATGGGGGGAAAGGAAAACCAGGTTGCTGCCTTTTGGTACAATGATGATGAAGGCTATCATTTTCTGGAAAGAAAAACTACCAGCAGCGGGCAAGCCGTTTTTCTGGAAAAAATCACGGGAGGCAAACTGTCCCATTACCAAAAATTGAATAAAGTATATGTAGGCCCGGGTGAAGGGAAAGTAAACGGAAAAACAACAAAAGTTTACGGATGGGTAACGGTCAGGACGGACTACGTGTGCAAAGAAGGCATTGGCTGTGATAAAATACCGAGCCTCGGCTTCAAAAAATTCATGCAACCATATATCAAGGACTGCGACATATACCTTCCAGCCTACCGCCGGTCCTATTTTAAAGCACTAATAAAGGATTACAACAAACGCTGCGGTGAAGCCGCAGATCAAAAAAACAAAAAGAAATAAAAATACAATTTATCGCATTGCTGATCTTGTTCAGCGCCCCCGTTGTTGCAAGTGTTAAACGAGCTTTAGCAAGTGCCATTTGCAACAACTACCGGGTCTTTACTTTCAAAGAATATGGCATATCCTTTTCGTCGGTTGATATTTGAACACTTGCGACAATGGGCTATGACAGTTCTCATCAAAGATATTCGTTGAATAATGCGGGAAAAGTAGTACCATATAATTCAACTGCTGCACATATTCCTATAAAATAATCTGGAATTCACGTTTCGCTGAAATCAAAATCAGAAAAAAACAATTTGAAATATTTACTCAAATACGGTCAATTTTTGATTGATTTCAATTTTTTTAATCAAAAATTGATGATGATTTTTTTGAAAAAGGTGGAAACAAAATTAGATTGAAAATCATCAATTTTTGAAAAAAGCAATTCGAATACCGATTATTTAAATTTATAAACAACTGATTATCATTAAAACAAATTCTTATTTTTTAAATGTGAAATCGACAAAACGTAACTTGAAATGAAAGAACCTTCAATAACGGACTTAAAGTTAAAAGAGAGAATTTTTCACGATAGCTTCTTGATAAAAGTGTCTTTTAACCATGATCTCTCAATCTTAGAAGTAGTATTAGAATGCAATTTCTATAAACATAAATTCTGGAAACTTATAATAAGTGGAATTCTTAGATTTGAATTTGAGTCTTTGGGAGCAGGCGTCACTTTAGTAGAACCAGTAGATATATATGAAGTAAGCCTATTGGATTCTTCTGAAGAAAAGACAAGGTGGGATAAAAGGTTAAAAGAGTTAGAAATCAATAGCACTGTATATCATTTAGTCCTTTGTAGTTCACACCTGAGGGGGTTGTTAAATGATAAAAAAGAAATGGAAGGAATCCAAATTATTTGTAGAAATATAGAAATAGAAAAGGTGCTTTAATACCTGCTGGTGTGGTGTGGGAGCAAAAGACGAACAAAAAGAACACTGAGCAATAGAACGGACGTGCAGTATCTGACGAACCTAAAGTAACAGGAGCGGTGCTGGCCCTGCTGGCGCAGGTCTGTAGAGCCGTCCCCGTTATTGCAAGTGTTAAACGAGCTTTAACAAGTGCCACTTGCAACAACTACCAGGTCTTTACTTTCAAAGAATATGGCATATCCTTTTCGTCGGTTGATGTTTGAACACTTGCAACAACAGGCGGCCATCCCGCACCGAAATTTTGAAATACACCCGTTTCTTATTCTCCAATAATCTTTTTCAATGCTTTTGCAAAGGCAACAATTTTTTTATAATCTTGGACTGGCGCACGTTTCAAATTATCGGTAAATAATAAAATTGCCTCGCCGTTGCTCTCCAAATGATGAATAACTTCACTGTTTTCGATCAAATTTTTCAGGTCACCATTTAAAAATGATTTTATCGCATCCAGGTTCTTTCCCCGGACGAGGTATTCATCTGAGAAATTTCGGTAAACCACATAATCAATGTCTTTGTGACCTGACCAATTCAGATATTTATCGGTAAAATCCTTTTTCTCAATAATAAATTTTGGTATTCTATTAGTCAATTTAATTAAGCCCAAAGTGGTTTTGAATTCTTCCAATAACATAAAAGCACCTTCTTCAAAGGTTACATCTGCGATTTCCCAGTTAATATTTTTTTCCTGTAAAAAAACCCTGTTCGATAGGTTCTCTATTGGCCGGGATTGAAAAAAGTAAAAGGTTTGGTAATAATCAAAATTGTCTCTTGGCTCGTCCAAGAAGTTCCATCCATTTTTGGCAGACATTTCTTTCAATTTCACTTCCCGGGAAGTCAATTTATGCACCGAACTGGTCAGTATCCTCAAAGACAATTTGTGGTTGGAAGCGGATATGTGCTTGTCCAATCCGCTTATTATCACCTTTCCGCCTGTATGGGCATGGCTCCGTTTAAAATCATAAAAATTTTCCTGATTGTAACGTTTTGCGTTGAAGCTCAAAAAAGCCATTGAAAATGTCTATCTTTTAGTTGCATTAAAAAAACAAGACAAAATCAATGGCAACTAAAAGTAAACAGAATAAGACAATAGTCCTACCGATAGAGGAGGAAAATTA
>DROJ01000299.1 GCA_011321935.1 Bacteroidota bacterium
ATTTTGGGCAAACGCGTAAAAAGCGAAAACATAATTTCGGGAGACGGGCAAAACAATTATTTTATCAATACCCACAACCTGCCAAAAGGAAATTATTATCTGGTATTGAACAACGGCTTTCAAAGGCAAATCGAATATTTTGAAAAAATTTAAACATATACAGCACAGGCCGTTCATAGCCGCGAATTGCGCTATACTGAACCACTTTAGGTTTTGTGCATCGAGGGCAGGTACTCCCCTTCTGGGGCTGGGGGCTGGCGAGGGCAAATGCACAAAACCTAAAGTGGTTCAGTATAATTTTCACGAATGAATCCACGAATGGTCATGAATGATTTGTGAAAATTAGCGCAATTCGCGGCAAGCTGAATAGTTACATTTAAATTTTTATTCTAAAAAAACAGGGGCACACAAAAACAAACCATTAATGCGAACGGCGCAAAAGGGACGCTGATGATAGCGTTCTTTTTTATGATTTCAAGGAACCATCTGACCGTAAAATTTTTCCGCCATATTTTTCCCAACATGCCATATGCCCCAAATTAATTATTTGTAACTATGCAGCCGCAATGAAAAAAAATTGCGCCCAATAACAAGCCCACAATCAATTTTACCAAACACTCTAACTGAACATGATCTTGGAAAACTATGAAACGCCACGTTTAAAATTCCGCAGCCTTTGCGCAGCAGACAGGGATGTTTTAAAAATATTTTTTGAAAATAAAGAAGCCGTCAAATTCCTGAATGTTCCCGCCGACCCAGGCACCTACATCGCCACATGGATTGGCAGGCAAGAGTCCCGTTATGAATCAATGGGCACCGGCCTGTGCGCGCTGATTTTAAAAGAAACCGGAGAAATGATCGGGCACAGCGGCCTCGTCCGGCAGTTTGTTGACGGCATCCCAAAATGGGAAGTCGGCTACCATCTGCTGCCCGCTTTTTGGGGCAGGGGCTATGCCACCGAAGCTGCCATCGCCTGCCGCAATTATTGTTTTGAAAACGAAATGGCCGAAACCCTCATCTCCCTCATCCATCCGGAAAATAAAAAATCAATTGCCGTCGCCAAACGCAACGGGATGGCCTTTTGGAAGACAACCCTTTTCAAAGGTCAGCCATCAAATGTTTACAGGGTGAGGAGAGAAGATTGGGAAAAAATGAAGGCAAGCGTGCAGCATGCCCTTTGAGGCGAGGCTGCTCGTTTACGAAGTTTAAATAATGTCGGGGACAAACTCAAAATGTGCCTATATACCCGTCAGTTTTCACCGAAATTTCCTGGCCCGGCTGACGGACTGTGGACTTTAGTACTATGGACTGACAACGCTGGCTTTATTCTTGCTGACCTTGATAAAACGTCAAAAAAACTGCTTTCCTAAATTATTTTTTTACCTTTACACTTCCCAAGAAATACCTGCCTCTAATATATCCACCAATAAAAAAATCCGCCTCCTAAAAAATTTGATGTGTTTTCATGGTGGATATCTGAATTTTAATCAGCCTTTAAATATTAATCTAAGTCCAACACTTCCGTTGGGCGTGTTTGCGGTTTTGTAAATACCTGGATACGGAAGTGGCGGCTTGGTTGCACCTCGGTGCAACGTAGTTGGCACTATTGCCAATTTCGCGAGCATTTGCGCTGCCCAAGTAGTTAGATTAATTTAAAGCTACCGAGAAGAAAACCTGCTAGTGCAGTGATTCGTAATTAGTTGATTAGTGATTAGTTCGCCAAATCATTGACAATGTGGTATTTACCAAAAAATAAATAGTCCGCTAATTACGAATCGAACCACTAGCGAGTATTGCCAGCGAGTATTGCCTGTGAGCATTAAAACAGATTGGCAGGAGTTGAACATAAGGCTGGAAATAAAAAAAGGAGTACGACACCCGAGCGGGTTGCCTGTACTCCCAAATAGTTAAATTAAAAACAGGCGCAAGGTATGAACTGCTTTTGGTTCTACCAAGTGCATTGTTAAGAATCGTCACCATTTGGGGCACAAAAAAAGGTTTCGCCTGCCCGCTGTCATAAAATATACTTGACCGCCCCACCTCCAGCCACCAATCACTACTTTACTGATCACTGATCACTAATCTCTGATCACTACTTTACTAATCACTGATCACTAACCTACCCCCCATCCCCTTCCAAGCGCAGTATTTTGATTTCCACCCGTTGGTTTTTCTTCCTGCCTTCCGGTGTTTTGTTGCTGGCAATGGGTTTGCGCTTGCCGTAGCCTTTGTAGGCGATGCGCCGTTTGTCTATTCCTTTTCCGATCAAGTAATCGGCCACCGATTTGGCGCGGGCAGTTGACAGCTTGTCGCAAAAATCAGGCGGGGGAACGCCGTTGGTATGGCCGCCGACCTCGATGACCACGGTCGGGTTTTCGTCCAAAAACTCAAAAAGCTCATCCACCGTCGGCAGCGACGAAGGGTCCATATTGGTACTGTCGGGCTGGAAAAACACCTTCTTCATGTTGATCGTTTCGCCTGCCCGCAGGGTGGCTGCGGTGAGTTCGGGCATGGTGCGGATTTTTGTCTCAAAATCCAATTTTGCGAGGCAGCCGTTTTCGTCCCTCACCTCCACGGTGTGCTGCCCTGCGGCCAGTTTTTTGGCCGCCCGTTCCGTTTCCCCGTTGCCCCAGTCAATGGTGTAAGCCCCTGTGCCTCCGCTGATTATGAGTTCCGCCTTGCCGTCTTTGTACCTCTCCGACGATGCCCTGCTCGTTTTTGCCAACTCAATAAAAAGAGGGGGCGGCTCGCTGATTTTAATGGAAGCCGTCGTGTTTTTGCCGGAGGCATCCGAGACCGAAACAGCGTATTCGCCCGGCGCCAACCCGCTGCCCCCGCCCTCGTTCAGCCCCTCCTTGTTCCACTTAAAATCGAAAGGCGCCTTGCCGCCGCTGCGCTCTATTTTGATGGCGGCGTTGTTGTCCCCGGCGCATTTTATTTTGCTGGTCTGTTCGATGGCCACTTTGAGCGGCAGCACGTTTTCGGTGATTTCGACCACCCCTTCGGCCTCGCATCCGTTCTCGTCGGTGATGGTCACGGCATGGGTGCCGGGCGCTAATTTCACAGCCGTCCGGGCGGTCTCCCCGTTGTCCCATTTATAGTTGAAGTTGCCCGTTCCGCCCGATGCTTTGGCGGTCGCCTTGCCGTCGGAGTTGCCCGTGCTGGCCGGGGCATCGGCGATGGTGGCGATGCGGATGGCTTCGGGTTCGGCCACTTTTGCGGAGGCCGTTGCCGTCGTTCCGGTGGCGTCGGTTACGGTCACTGAGTACCGGTCGGCAGCGAGGCCGGCGATGGTTTTGCCCTCCGCCCCTTCTTTGTTCCATTTAAAAGAGAAGGGCTTTTTGCCGCCCGAAACGGCCGCTTCGAGCGCCCCTGTTTTGCCGCCCGCACAGCTTACATTTTTGTTTTGTGAAATGGCGATGGAGAGGGGCAGGATGTTCTCGGTGATGCTCAGGGCAGCCGTTGCGGTGCAGCCCTTGTCGTCCGTTGCGGTGACTGAATGCTCGCCGGGGGCCAGTTTGTTGGCCGTTGCGGAGGCCTCGCCGTTGTCCCACTGGAACAGGTATTTGCCGGTGCCGCCCGCTGCTTTTGCCGTTGCCTTGCCGTCCTCGTTGTCGGTGCTGGCAGGGGCCACTACCGATGCCGATGCCGTCAGCGGTTTTGGTTCTTTTACCGAAAAACCGGCGGTGGCAGTGCTGCCCCTTGCGTCGGTCAAGGTGACGGTGTATTTGCCTGCTTTCAGGCCGCTGGCCGATTCCTTTTTGCTGCCGTTGCTCCACTTGTATTTAAAGGGGCCTTTGCCGCCCGAAATGCTTGCCTGCAACTCGGCTTCCCCGCCTCCGGCGCAGCTTATTTTTTTTGTTTGTGAAATGGCAATGGAGAGGGGCAGGATGTTCTCGGTAATGCTGATGGCAGCCGTTGCGGTGCATCCGTTTTCGTCCGTTGCGGTAACGGAATGCTCGCCGGGGGCGAGTTTGCTGGCCGTTTCGGAGGCCTCTCCGTTGTCCCATCGGAACGAATATTTGCCCGTTCCGCCGCTCGCTTTTGCGCTAGCTTTTCCATCTGCGTTCCCTGTACTGGCTGCCGATTTGGCGACAGCCGAAAGAGAAAGGGGGCGAGGTTCTTTTATTGAAAATTCAGCGGTGGAAGTGCTGCCCGTTGCGTCGGTCAGGGTCACCGCATATTGGCCTGCTTTGAGGCTGGAAATTGACTCCTCCCCGCTGCCGTTGCTCCACTCGTATTTAAAGGGGCCTTTGCCGCCCGAAATGCTTGCCTGCAGCCCGGCATTTGCGCCTCCGGCGCAGCTTATTTTTTTTGTTTGTGAAATGGCGATGGAGAGGGGCAGGATGTTCTCGGTGATACTGATGGCAGCCGTTGCGGTGCAACCGTTTTCGTCCGTTGCGGTGACCGAATGCTCGCCGGGGGCAAGTTTGCTGGCCTCGCCGGATGCCTCTCCGTTGTCCCACTGGAACGAGTATTTGCCCGTTCCGCCGCTCGCTTTTGCGGTCGCTTTTCCATCTGCGTTCCCTGTACTGGCTGCCGATTTGGCGACAGCCAAAACAGTGAGCGGCTTGGGTTCTTTTATCGTAAAACCGGCATTTGCGGAAGCGCCCGTTGCGTCGGTGATGGTCAGGGAGTGCTTGCCTGCGGGCAGTCCGATGGCCGTTGCTTCATGGCCGCCGCTGCTCCATTTATATTGGAAAGGGCCTTTGCCGCCCGAGATTTTTGCTTTCAAATCGCCCTCGCTGTTGCCCGCACATTTCACTTCATTTGTTTGTGAAATACTGACCGAGAGCGCCAAAATGTTTTCGGTGATTTCGACCGTTGCCGTTGATTGGCAGCCCTTGTCGTCCGTCACCTTTACCTCGTGTACCGAGGGGCCGAGACGGGTGGCTTTGGGAGTGGTTTCGCCCGTGTCCCAGAGGTAGGTAAAATGGCCGCTTCCGCCCGATGCCTCCACCCTCGCCGAGCCGTCTTCGTTGTTGGTGCTGGCGGGTTTTACATCCTCGATGGAGAGGTAAATGGCGTTGGGCGGGCGCAAGAAAAAATCGGCGGAAGCGGTAGTCCCCGCCGCATCAACGACGCTGACCGAGTAGTTGCCCGCAGGCAGTCCCTCCGCTGTCTTTTTTTCAGAAATGGCATCGCTCCACTGGAAGCGGAAAGGGCCTTTGCCGCCCGTCACATCCGCCTGCAAAATGCCGTCGCTGCCCTCTGCGCATTGGATGCTGGCCACTTTCGAAATGCTGACTTTGAGCGGCAAAATGTCTTCTGAAATATTGGAGTTAGCGACCGTTTGGCAGCCCTCCGAGTCGGTTACTGTTACCGAAATATTGCCCGGCGGAAGGCTGACTGCTTCCTGCGTGGCCTCGCCGTCGTTCCATTTGAAACGGTAGTCGCCCGTGCCGCCCGACACGTTGACGGTAGCCTTGCCATCCTCGTTGCCCGTGCTTGCCGGCGAGTTGACGGTGATGTCCGCTTTGATGATTTCGCGGGCTTCGACCTCGACCTCGGCGCTGGCATTCTGGCCGCTGGCATCGGTGACGGTGACGCTGTAAATGCCCGCGGAAAGTTCGTAGCCCGTCTCGCCGTTGAGCAGCACGATGTCGTCGGAGTTCCATTTGAAATCAAAAGGTCGTTTGCCGCCTTTTACCTCTATCTTGAGGCCGGCCGTTTTGTCGCCCGCGCATTTCAGTTCGCCGATTTGCGAAAGCAGGACGCTGAGTTTGCCCACCTGTTTGGAGATTTTGATGCTGCCGTAGCCGACACAGCCGTTGCGGTCGGTAACGGTTACGGTGTGCAGGCCTTCGGCCAATTTGCTGGCAGTGGCGGTGCTTTCGCCGTTGTCCCAAGCATAGGAGTAGCCGGGTTTTCCGCCGCTGGCTTTTAGGGAAGCAACGCCGTCGGCAGCGCCTTCAGGGCTGGCAGGTTTGTCTTGTTTTATTTCCAAACTGATGTTCGGGTCTTTTAAAACCACGGAAGCAGAATTGCTTTTTCCGCGGCTGTCGGTCACGGTGACGGAGTATTCGCCGGGGGCGAGGTTCTGCGGGTTTTCGCCGGTGAGGCCTCCGTCCCATTCGTATTTATAAGGTGCGTCGCCGCCGGAGACGGTCACTTTCAGTGCGCCGTCGTTTTTGTTTTCGCCGCAGCTTACCGCTTTGTCCACCTCGCAGGCGAGGTAGAGGGAAGATGCCTTTTGGATGAGGTAGAGGCCCTTGTCGTTGGTGCCGATCCACACGCCGTTGTTCTGGTCAACGGCGACGCAAAACACATCTTGGCTGGTGAAGCCGATGGCTGGGCCAAAAACGGTGGCCTCGTCGGTGGCGGGGTCGTAGCGGGCAACGATTTCGGAGACCACCCAAAGCAGGCCGTCCTGGTCGAAGGCGATGTCGGCCACCTCCCCTTCTATCAGGTCTTCGTCAATGTCAACGGGGTCCCAACTGCCTCGGCTGTTGACTTTCCAGAGGAGGCCGTCGGCCATGGCCCACACGTCGGTCCCGTTTTGGGCGAAGGCCAGAAAAGAGAAGCCTTTTTCTTTCAGGTTCCACTTGCCGTCCTTGCCGACCAATGCGCCGGAATAGGTGCCGGCCCATAGTTGCCCGCGGCCATCGAGGTAGAGGGTGTTGATGGTATTGGAAGCAAGCTTGGAGTTGCCGCTGTGGTAGCGTTTGACCAAGTGCAGCGAGGGTTTGGTTTTAAATTCAAAAAGCCCTGCCTCCTCGGTGCCGACCCAAAGCTGGTCTTTGGCCTCGTTGTAGGTTGCGGTGTTGATGCGGTCTTGCCTGCTCTTGATGGCCTGTCCTTCGGTGCCCATTTGCCCCAAAAGCGTTTCGAGGGGGAAGCGGAGGTCGGCGTTGCCGTCGTGGGTTTTGAGCAGCGACCAATCGGTGGCCTTCAGCTCTACCTTCGAGCCTTTTCCGGGCGAAAACACTTTGAAAAGGCCGAGCTTGTTGGCCACCCATTTCTGGTTGTCGGCGTCAACGAAAACATTGCTCACCGGACTGGAACGGTCAACAGCAGAGGTGCGGATGACCTCCATCTTTTGTGCAAACAGGGAAAAGGAAATGGGGAGGAGCAGGATTGAAAACAAGGTATTCCTAAAGTTCATTTTTTGGCAAATAATGGAGAAGGAAAAAGTAAAATGGAAATCCCGTTTTAAGAAATGCCCTTTTATTTCCCCCCTCTTTTTTCGGTAAAATGGATTCAGTAGCGGGCCGGCATTTGTCTCGTTTTTGCCAGCCCTGTTGACCGTCTATTCAGACGAAAAAACAGTCAATTAATTTTATGAAAGACCGCAAAGTTGTGGCTTTTGCCTGTTTTTTGAAAAAAACGTTCCAATGCTGGCGGATGTTGGGAATTTTGCCTGCGGCTGTGCTGGAAAATGGAGGGGGCAAGGTTTGGGCGGCAGGCAATTGATAATGTACACAAGGTTTTTTTTCAACGCAAGGATGGTTTTTTTCAGCGCGAGGATTTTTTTCTCAGCGCGAGGATTTTTTTTCAGCGCAAGGCCGCAAAGATGCAAGGGGCCGCAAAGAAACGCAGGGATTTTTTTTTCAGCGCAAGGCCGCAAAGATGCAAGGGGACGCAAAGAAACGCAGGGATTTTTTTCAGCGCAAGGCCGCAAAGATGCAAGGGGACGCAAGGGGTGAAATCCTTGCCTTGCGTTTCCTTGCGGCCTCGCGGCCTTGCGATGAAAAAAAACATCCTCGCGTTTCCTTGCATCCTCGCGGCCTTGCGATGAAAAAAACCATCCTCGCGTTTCCTTGCGGCCTCGCGGCCTTGCGATGAAAAAAACCACCCTCGCGTTTCCTTGCATCCTCGCGGCCTTGCGATGAAAAAAACCATCCTCGCGTTTCCTTGCGGCCTCGCGGCCTTGCGATGAAAAAAACCATCCTCGCGTTTCCTTGCATCCTCGCGGCCTTGCGATGAAATCTTCACGCAACGTACACTAATATTTTCATGGCTCCTAAAAACAAAAACCATCTGCCGGGATATTTCTTTGCCCGTTCTTATTAAACTAAACTGTAATATGCCCGACATTTTCGCGATTGCCTTTCCCTTTCAGAAACCTGCCCCCTATATGCCAATTAATTATTTTTTAAATGTATAGCAATAGCAATAGCAATAGCAATAGCAATAGCAATAGCAATAGCAATAGCAATAGCAATAGCAATAGCAAAAATAAGGGAATCAGCAACCTTACTTTTGGGAAAATGTGGTGAAAGATATTTTGGGGATTGGTATTTTTTGTTATATGTTTGGGCGTCGTTTTGAAGAGAGAAGAAGAGAAATGGGTTTTATTTTAAACAGATGAAAACACGGGGATGCTCTTTTTTGCTGTCCTTTTTTAAATGCCTTTATATATTTTGTGGGAAAATAGAAAGTCGAAGCTATGCTTGGGCAATGTGTTGGTATTTCTTTTTTATTATACTGCACCACTTTAGGTTTTGTGCATTTGCCCTCGCCAGCCCCCAGCCCCAGAAGGGGAGAACCAGCCCTCAATGCACAAAACCTAAAGTGGTGCAGTATAGAAAACCAATGCAGCCACTTGCTTGACCATTCATGGTCTATTGCAAAAGGCCAATCTTTAGAAATGAAATCAACAATTTTTCCGATAGCTAAATTCAAAAAACTATGGCATTTGTACAACAGCTCAATCTTCTTATCCGCCTGCACTATCTTATTAAAAGAAAAGCCACTGGAACACCCGATGAATTGGCCAAAAGGTTATCAATTTCAAGGTCGGCACTATATAACTACATAGAAGTGCTGAGAGATCTCGGTGCCCAAATCACCTATTGCCGCTCCCGGCAGACTTTCCATTATTATGAAGAATTTGAGCTTTCTTTCTGATTTTTTGTTCCGTCCAGAATTGCTGGACGGAAGGGGGGTAGGTTTGTGGTAATTAAATCACTTTAAACAAGCAGTGCAGCGTTTGAAGTTCTTGTATATCTGCATTTATTAATGCACCCAGTGCAAGGCGTTCATTCAATGCCTTTCCTTTTCAGCGCATTAATGACTGTTGGTATTGCTGCAAAACCCTATATAAAAATGAAAAATCAGTTAATAATTCATTTCTCTAATATAAAGGAAAAAATTCTTACACGCTCTAAAAGCTATTCCTTACCAATTTTCATTTTGGGGTTTTTCTTCTCTAACCTTGCTCCCTTGAACAGTCAATGCATCCATCCAGCCGATTTGACCAATAATACTTTAGAAGTCTGTTTTGGCGAGAAGATAACTTTTTGCCCAGAGGACGGAGCAGATATTTGTTATAAGTGGTTACCTGAAGAAACATTTTTATTAGGTGAATCCACCTTTCCGAATCCAACTACTTTTCCGATTATAGAAGATATCGAAATTCAGCTAATCAAAACAGACGGTAATGGTAATATCATAGAAAATACAGTCATTAATGTAATCGTCAATGATTTTGACCTTGACCTAACAGAAATTTATGAAATCTGCGCAGGGGAGAGTATTACCTTAGATGTGAATCCGTCAGGCGGGAGTGGAAACTATACATACTTCTGGAGCACAGGTGAATCCTCACCATCTATTACAGTAACACCCACAGAATCTATACTGTACAATGTAGAAATTCAAGATGTGGAATCAGGCTGTTCCTTGATCGTTTCACACTTAGTAACTGTAAATCCCAGTCCCGAAATTTGGATTGATCCTTCTCATACCTCTATTTGCCTGTCATCATTGCCCGGCAGGCCTCAGGATTCTAATGAGGTTGGAAATAAACCTGCAGACTGTGAGAATCATAGCGTGGGCTTATCGGTCAGTTCCAATGATGACATAATTGGTTATTCATTTGAATGGTCAACAGGTGAAACATCGCCTACTATTTCTGTGGAAGAAATTGGAGAATATACTGTAACGATTACCAATGGTTCATGTATTAGTACAGCATCTTTTGAGCTCGAATCTTGTGTTGAAGTTACAGTAGA
>DROJ01000300.1 GCA_011321935.1 Bacteroidota bacterium
GTGGCGCATTGAGCCTTCCGACCATGTACTGCACGGCGAGCATCATGCCGAGGGTCATTTTTCCGTCTATCACTGCCTTGGCGGCGAGGAAGGTGATGAGGATGTCTTTGAGCTGGTTGATGACCTGTGCGCCGCCGTCCTGCCACTGCCCGAGGGCGAGGGAGCGCATCTGCACGCGGAACAGCTTGGCCTGTATGGTCGCCCATGCCCAGCGGCGCTTTCTTTGGCTGCCCTGCAGCTTGATCTCCGGCATGCCCTGTATGATCTCGATGAGGGAGTGCTGGTTGTCGGACATTTTCTGAAATGCCTGGTAATCTATTTCCTTCCGCCTTTTTAAAAAGGCCAATATCCACCCAAAATAAAGCAGAGTGCCAATGAGGAAAAAACCAAAAATCACAAAGGAATAATAGGACAGCACCGCCCCAAAAATGAGGATGGTAATGACCGCCAAAATGACCTGAAAGGTGGACTGGGTGAGGAAGGACTCGATGCGCCGTTGGTCGCCGATGCGCTGCATGAGGTCGCCGGTGAATTTGGAATCGAAAAAGCCGAGGGGCAGGCGCATCAGTTTGTGGAGGAAATCGGAGATCAGCCCGATGCCGACCCGCGTGCTGATGTGGCCTTCTCCTATCAGCGCCCAAGCCTCCTTTCCAGATACTCTGCTATATTTTCAACCTTTCCTTCTTTCAATAAAACCCTCCCTTCTTTATCAATCAAAATATTATAAGGATAAGAACAATCATTGCCCAAGCTTTTCAACAGGTCTTTTTCAACTTTGTATTGCTTCCACGGTATGTCGTGGTCAGATATATGTTTTTGAATTTCAAAATCAGAATCAATGGCATTAAAACCGACGACAGCAATTCCGTATTTTTTCCGCAATTTTTTGACTTCGGGAATTTCTCTAATACAACCACCACATTTAGTGAACCACATTTTTATCATAGAATATTCATTGTCCCGAAAAGTATTTTTCAATCCGTCTGCGCCTTGTTCGATTTTATCAAAATCAAGGTTAAAAATATTTGAGACCAATTTTATTTTGGCGAGCGTATCTGCCGCATCGGGCAATAGCCTGACTGTTGCATAATTCCCTTTCGGGTCAACCTTTTCAAGGGCGAATAATTTTTTGTCCAACATAAACTGTATTTCAGGATAATAAACGGAAGTCCATGAAAGGCAATCATCTGGATCAAGCGTATCTTTTTCTATATTGGGAATAAAAAACTTATCTATTCCACTATCGTTAAAAAGCCCATTATTGTTATAGTCAATAACACCTATTTCAACATCATACGGAACAGTTATTTTACCACTTTTCATCTTTACAACCAATGGCTCGGCCCCAGATTTGTCCACATATACATAAATGGTTTTTTTATGGGGAACCAGTTCATTGGAAATAACGGAATCCAGTTTAGACTGGTCTTTAAATACGGCTTGCAGAAACCTCCTATTATAGGACAGGTAGCGGTCTCGCTTCAAATTAATATCGAACGAATTTTCATTTTTACAAGAAAAAAACAAAAAGCAAAGGGATATAAAAAGCATGGATTTCATAATGATAATAATTTATTTTTATAGTATATTTTTATTGACAGAAAACTGGCCTGCGCCGAAATATATTTAATCATACTTGACCACTTCAAGTCTTCCTGAAGGGTCAGGGCAGGTCGTGCATTCATCGGAAAATTTGCGGTGCAAATCCCCATTGCCCCGCAATGAAATACCTGTTGGCAGGTGGATAGGGTACAGGGCATCTCTCTCTCACTCCAACAAGGCCGTAGCCTTTGTATCCTTAACCAATATTATCCCATCAAAAACTCCATGCTCCAAATATAGACCAGTACGCTTATTCTTTTTTCGCGGAGCATAATATACTGCCCCGATATTATGAATGTATATTTTTTCGATCCGTTTTTCAGAAATATCTGATAACCTGACGAATAATATTGTCTTTTTGACATCTTTGAATTCATTTCCAATAGTCCTGGTATTTGACCCCACACTGACGGCTTCAAGTTTAAAATCATTTATATTCTCTTCGCCCTTTTTTCTTTTTATAAAATTCACCCTATGGTACGCATTAAAACTGCCCTTCTCAAAATCCTGCCCGATAATAAAATATTTATCTGCCAATTGTTTTTTCAAAACACCTCCAGCAGTAAGTATAGAATTACGGTTTCTTTTTTTTAAATGATAAATATTAGATACATGTAAATTGTGTGCCCAAA
>DROJ01000301.1 GCA_011321935.1 Bacteroidota bacterium
TTCTCACAGCCCCGTCTCCGTGCCCTTCCAAAAGAGGGGGAATTTATTCCCCCCTGCAGTCCGCCAGTCCACAGTCCACAGTCTGATCCGTTTCTATACCAAAGCAATTAGGAAAAAACACTTTCTCACAGCCCCATCTCCGTGCCCTTCCGAAAGAGGGGGAATTTATTCCCCCCTGCAGTCCGCCAGTCCACAGTCCTCAGTCTGATCCGTTTCTATACCAAAGCAATTAGTAAAAAACACTTTCTCACACCCCCGTCTCCGTGCCCTTCCGAGAGAGGGGGAATTTATTCCCCCCTACAGTCCGCCAGTCCACAGTCTTCAGTCTGATCCGTTTCTATACCAAAGCAATTAGTAAAAAACACTTTCTCACACCCCCGTCTCCGTGCCCTTCCGAGAGAGGGGGAATTTATTCCCCCTCTTCAGTTCGCAGTCTGGTCGGAGTCCTACTTTGGTTTTGGAGGTTCACCCGCGAATACCAAAGTAAGGCTCCGACCAGACTGCGGACTGTGGACTGCCCGACTGCCCGACTGCGGACTGAAGCCTGACGGACTGACGGACTGACGGACTGCGGACGGGAAAACTGTCCATTTTTCCAAAGCAAGTGCCAAAACGTCACCTTTTCCCTGCTGGCACAAACTCTGATAAGGGGCATATGTCCATTCTGGACACATTCATTGAAATTCAATGTTGCTGGGTAAGTTAGCAGAGTGTTGTTTGGGCGAGAACGATGACCATTCAGCCATCTAACCATCCAGCCATCAAATCAAATCAAATCACAAATAACAAAACGGTATTACTATGAAGTTAAAGCCAATCAACGACAGAGTTGTTGTGGAACCAGCTCCAGCCGAAGAAAAAACAGCGGGGGGCATCATCATTCCTGACACTGCCAAAGAGAAGCCACAAAAGGGGAAAGTCATCGCCGTGGGCCCTGGAAAGGACGACGTTAAAATGACCGTCAAAAAAGGCGACACCGTGCTTTACGGAAAATACGCCGGACAGGAACTCAACTACGGTGGCAAGGACTACCTCATCATGCGCGAGGACGACATCCTCGTAATCCTCGGTTGATAAAACCTGAAAATGGGGAATCACGAAATTTAGAAATTGTAAAACAGGGCATTCCTTTTTTGGTCAATTTCAAATTTTTCAATTTCTCAATTTCATTTTTATCAATTAATCATTAAATAATTAACCATTAAACACTAAAATAAATGGCTAAAGAAATTTCATTTGATAGAGATGCCAGGGAAAAACTGAAAGCAGGCGTTGACGCCCTGGCCAATGCTGTAAAAGTCACCCTCGGCCCTAAAGGCCGCAACGTCGTCATCCAAAAAAGCTTCGGCGCACCTGCCGTCACCAAAGACGGTGTATCGGTGGCCAAAGAAGTAGAACTGGAAGACCCCGTGGAAAACATGGGCGCACAGATGATGAAGGAAGTCGCTTCCAAAACCAGCGACATTGCTGGCGACGGAACCACTACCGCAACGGTTTTGGCGCAAGCCATGATTACCGCTGGCCTCAAAAACGTGGCTGCCGGCGCCAACCCGATTGACCTCAAAAGGGGCATTGACCTCGCCGTAGGTGCAGTCATCAAGAACATCGCCAAGCAGTCCGATAAAATCGGAAAAGACTTCGGTAAAATCCAGCAGGTAGCCGCCATCTCTGCCAATAACGACAACGAGATCGGCACCCTCATAGCGGAGGCGATGAAGAAGGTTTCTACCGACGGCGTTATCACCGTGGAGGAGGCAAAAGGCACGGAAACTTACGTGGAAGAAGTGCTCGGTATGCAGTTTGACCGGGGCTATCTTTCTCCTTACTTCGTGACCGATGCCGAAAACATGATCGCCGAGTACGAGAACCCGTACATCCTTATTTACGACAAAAAAATCTCCAACCTGCAGGACATCCTCCCTATCTTGGAAAAGGTAGCAGGCGCTGGCCGCCCGCTGCTCATCATCGCTGAAGATGTGGAAAGCCAAGCATTGGGAGTGCTTGTGGTGAACCGCCTGCGCGGTGGCCTCAAGATCGTTGCCGTGAAAGCCCCGGGCTTTGGCGACCGCCGCAAGGCTATGTTGGAGGACATTGCCATCTTGACAGGAGGTACCGTTATCTCGGAAGAGAAAGGTTACAAACTGGAAAACGCTACCCTCGCTGAACTCGGTTCTTGCGAAAAAATCACCGTTGACAAGGACAACACAACCATCGTAAACGGTGCCGGCAAGAAGAAAGACATCACTGCCCGCATCGGCCAGATCAAAGGCCAGATAGAAACCACTACTTCTGACTACGACCGGGAGAAACTGCAAGAGCGCTTGGCCAAATTGGCTGGCGGAGTTGCCGTACTCAACGTTGGCGCACCTACCGAGGTGGAAATGAAAGAGAAGAAAGACCGGGTGGACGATGCCCTCCATGCGACCCGTGCTGCCATCGAGGAAGGTACAGTTGCCGGTGGAGGTGTTGCCCTCGCCCGTGCCATTGTTTCTTTGAAAAAACTGGAAGGTGCCAATGACGACGAAAATGTCGGCATCAACATCGTCCGCAAAGCATTGGAAGCACCTGTCCGGGTGATCGCTGAAAATGCAGGAGAGGAAGGCAGCGTGGTTTTCCAAAAAGTATCTAGCGGCAAAGGTTCTTACGGATTCAATGCCCGTACCGGGAAATACGAAGACTTGAAAAAAGCAGGTGTGATAGACCCCGCAAAAGTGACCCGCGTCGCTTTGGAAAATGCCGGTTCTATCGCAGGCATGGTACTCATGACCGAATGTGTCATCAACGACAAGCCAGAGCCAGAAGCTCCTCATGCGCACATGCCTCCGGGCGGTGGTATGCCGGGCATGATGTAATTTTGAACAGCTTGTTTTTTAGAGATATGAAAGCCCTTCCGTTTTTGCGGGAGGGCTTTTTTTATTGGGCAATGATTTTTCCAGTTGAAATGATTTTTCCGTTTGAAAATATAAAGTAAAAATAGAGGCCGCATGGCAAATTGCTTCCATTTATTTCAAACATACTCTCCGTAAATTCTTTCTCAATTATTTTTCTTCCATGTTGGCCTTTTAATTCAAATAATAGCGGCTGCGAGAAAGTGTTTTCTATTTCTATAATAAAAGAATTGTGAAAAGGGTTTGGGTAGGCTTTTGAATTTATGATTTTTTTTCTTTCAAAAACAGGCGTTATTATTTCGTTGGACGGCAAAATACTTTTGTACAGCACATCTTTCCTCATCCCTAAATAAATATATTGATCGTCATCGATGTAAATGTAATTTATTTTAGAAGGGTCTTCGATTCCACTGCTGATGTCTGTCCAGCTATTGCCGTTGTCTTTTGACATAAAAATTCCGATGCTGGTTTCAATAAAAATGTCACCTGAATCATTGGTGGCTAAATAACCAAAGCCTGTGAACGGAATGTATAAAGTGTCGAAATTGTCTCCGTCGTCCCATGATACAAGATAGGTCGTAACAGGAAATAATTGTTGCCCGTTCACCTCTGCAAGAAAAATATTTCCTTGTGTTGAGACATGTGCATAAAACAATTGGCTGTAAAAAGGTGCCGAGTAAATTTCTTCCCAATTGTATCCTCCGTCTGTTGATTTGATAGCATTAGTTGAAGATGCCGCATACATCTCCCCATCCGTATGAAAGCCAATATTCGGATTGAAACGGATAGAGTCTATCGGTTCCCAGGTGCCTCCATTATTCTGAGATTTGTATAATTCATAATTGCCGTGCAGATATAAAATGCCTGTTGGAGAAACGCTCATGTCCCAGTGGCTTTGTGTCTCATGCGAAAAAACAGGAACCCACACAATGCCATTATCTGTTGATTTATAAACGGTGCCGTTGTGGTCAATGCCATAAGCATTGTTGAAATCATCGAAGTAAAGTTTATTTGCTTCGGTGCTGTCATTTATTAGGACAGGCTCCCATGTTGCCCCATTGTCTGTTGATTTTTCATAAGAAGCGGCAACTCCAAAAGCCTTGATATAAATGGCGTTGTCTTTATCCTTTAATAAGGTAGCAACGTTTACGTCACCGGGGCCGCTTAATGGCTCGAAATAATCTTGGGAATGGAGAAATAATGGAAAGGCAAAGAGCAGGGATAGTCTTAGCAGATTTTTCATAGCAATATTTTTATTTAATAGATTGTCAAAGTTAACATTTTTTGCGGAGCGTAAAAATATAAAAAAATAAAAACATAAAAAGAGAGGAGCCGGAAAACAATAGGTTCAGCACGCTATCCTATTTTGCGGAGCGAAAAAAAAACAATAAAATATTATTTTATTAAAAAAACATAAAGAGTGGATATTGGAGAACGGAATACAATGCCGCTATATATTTTGGAATAAAATTATTGAAAATAAAAAAAGCGGCGCTTTTTTTTTAAACGCCGCTTTTATTATTTTATAAAAACGAAAAATTAATTCAATAGATTGTCAAGTAAAAGAATGCATGCTTGATGTTTTTAAATTTATTATTTTGCATTTTGCATTTTGCATTTTGCATTTTGCATTTTGCATTTTGCATTTTGCATTTTGCATTTTGCATTCTGCATTCTGCATTCTGCATTCTGCATTCTGCATTCTGCATTCTGCATTCTGCATTCTGCATTCTGCATTCTGCATTCTGCATTTTCTAGCAACACCCTCCTCCGTCGTAAAAGAAAGTAGAGTCGGAAATATAAATATCATTTCTTCCAAGTTTGGCCAATGCGCCAGCGGTCTTGTCACATATAGCAAGGGGCTGATTGTATAAAAGGACGTGGCCGGCATTGTCGTCAAAAAATTCTTCGTTGCCGTAATAGACCGCTGTTTTTCCGGTGAACACGCAGGGGCCGTCGGCAGGCATCGGGTCTTTGATGGCGCAGACTTCCACGCTTTCGATAAATATGAGTTCATCGGTATCGTAATGGGCGGGGTCGAGGATGCGGTAGGGCCGTTTGGCCCTGATCTCGATGGTGCCGAAACCGATGTCGGTCAGCATTTTTACATACTCGTTCAATGGGATAGAGCCGGAGAGGCAGAGTGCCCGCAGGCGCTCGTCGTCGCGGAGGTGTTGGGGCATGTGCTGCTCGCAAGTGGGGTCGGACATGACCAGCCTGCCGTGGGGTTTTAGCACCCGGTACATTTCGGCGAGTGCCTGTTTGAGTTCGGCCATTTTAAAGATATTGAACAGGCAGTTTTGGGCGGCCACGTCAATAGAGCTGTCGGCCACGGGGAGGGAAAGGGCGTCGCCTTCGTGGAGTTCCACAAAATCAGATTTGAACCAGGGGTTTTTCTTTTCGGCTTCCACAAAATTTTCGCGGCAAGCGTCGAGCATTTCGGGCACAACGTCCACGCCGGTGACACCTCCTTTTTGGCGGCTGAAATAGGCGAACTGCAGCAGTTCCATGCCGCCGCCGACGCCGACGTACAATATTTTCGGGTCGTTCACGAGGTCTCGGGGATGCACGGTGCTGCCGCAGCCGTAGTTCATCGAGAGCATCTTGGAGGGGATGTCGAGGCCGGGCAGTTGCCAGACGGGGGTGGTGGTGCAGCAGAGGCCAACGTCGGGTGTGATAGCGGCTTCTTTGTAAAGGTCAAAAGTAGTATCCAGATATGCCATTTAATTGGAAATTTAGAAATTTAGAATTTATGAAATAGGGAAACAAGCTTTGATGGGCAAGGTTGTTCCCGGTTTCAAAATAAAAATAGGTGCGGGTCAATAAAAGGTGCGAAGGTAGAGAAACGGGCAATTTTGGCAATCGTGGGAGGAGGTTTTTTATCTTGGTGGCGACAAATGGGGGGGCAGCATTCCAGGAAGTGCTGCCTGGCAAAGTGCGGGCTATCTCCGGTTTTTTGGAGAGGCGGTTTGAACATTTCCGCAAGCTATCCAAAAAATCTATTTTTGCCGCAGGCGTAAAAGTGTTTTGTGCATGGTACCGAAGCTGTTTGAAAAATCAGACGAGGCAGGGGCTTTTGGTTTTGATTTTTTGTAACAATTCGCGGCTATGAACGACTTGTGCCGAATAGTTACGATTTTTTTTATTGACCAATGCGGTTCCCTGTTGCATTTTACTATTGAGGCCACTTTTTTCCAAAAAATAAAACATGGCAAAAAATAAAAAAGCACACCTTCCAAAAGTAGCTTATTTCTGCATGGAATACGGGCTGCAATCCGATTTTAAAATCTATGCGGGCGGCCTCGGCATTTTGGCAGGCGACTACCTCAAAGGGGCAAAGGACCATAAACGCCCGATAGTCGGCATCGGCATAAAATGGAAGCAGGGCTATGGCGACCAAGTGATCGGTGAGGACGGGAGGCCATACGATGCCTACCATAATTACGAATATGATTTTCTGGAGGATACGGGCGTGGCGGTGGACGTAGAGATCAGGGGAAGGAACGTAAAATGCAAGGTTTGGAAAACCGAAGCCCACGGCAATGCGCCGCTCTACCTGCTCGATACCGACCTGCCCGAAAATGCCGACAACTGGATCACCGGCCAATTGTACGGCTGGTTTGGGGAGGAGCGGATCGCACAGGAAATGGTGCTGGGCATAGGCGGTGTGCGGGCCTTGCGGGCGCTCGGCATCAAGGTGGACACCTATCATTTCAACGAAGGCCATGCCCTGTTTGCAGGCTTTGAACTTTTGCGCGAAGCGCAGAAAAAAAGGAAGGGGAAAAAGGGCTTGGGCTATAAAGAGGCATTCAAAAAAGTGAGGGAAAAAATCGTTTTCACCACCCACACCCCCGTCGTGCAGGGCAATGAAAGCCACCCGGTTGACCGCCTCCTTTACATGGGCGCCAATTTGCACTTGACCCGCAAACAATTGGAAAAACTGGGCGGGAAATATTTCAACATGACCGTTGCCGCCCTGCGGCTTTCGCGCAAAAGCAACGCCGTTGCGCAGCTTCACGGGGCTACGGCCAACCAAATGTGGAAGCACGTTGAAAAGCGCTCCGAAATAGTGGCCATCACCAACGGCGTCCACCGCCCGACCTGGGTGGACGGCAAAATGTTGCGGGCTGCCGCAGCGGGCAAAAACCCCTGGAAGCCGCACATGGCCAACAAACGCAAACTGGTGCGTTTCATAAAAAACAAAACGGGTACGGAACTGGACGCCAAGAAGCTCATCATCGGATTTGCCCGCAGGGCGGTCGCTTATAAACGGGCGGGCTTGATTTTCAGCAACCCGCGCATCATCGGGCCGCTTTTGAAAAGCCGAAAGGTGCAGATCGTCTTTTCCGGCAAGTCGCACCCGCTCGACGACCTCGGCAAAAAACTGGTGGCAGAAGTGGTTGCGATGAGCAAAAAGTACCCCCGGTCAGTGGTCTTTTTGGAAAATTACGACATGGAAATAGGGGCTGCCATGACCCGTGGTGTCGATGTATGGCTGAACAACCCCATCCGGCCAAAAGAGGCCAGCGGCACCTCCGGCATGAAAGCGGCAATGAACGGAGTGCTCAACCTCAGCGTGCTCGACGGCTGGTGGCCCGAAGCCTGCATCCACGGCGTGAACGGCTGGCAGATCGGCGATGCCTTTGAGCATGATGACCCTGCCGTACAGACCGAGCACGACCTCAGGGCACTCTATAAAGTACTGACAACCGAAGTCGTCCCGACCTATTACGGCAACCGGAAAAAATGGAAAAAAATGATGTTGGCCAGCATACGGAGCACGCAGGAAAAATTTTCCGTGAAACGGATGCTGGACGAATATTATGAACTTTTATATTAAATGGTTGAATGGCTAAATGGCTGAATGGTTTTTCCGCATGTCGAGTACACGTTATGCGGAAAAAACCATTCAACCGTTCAACCATTCAACCATTCAATTATCTAAAGCATGAAAAAAAACTATTTACTGATCTTCGTATTCCTGGTATTGGCTGCGGGCACGGGCTGGTATTTATATTCGGACAACGATAAAGGGGGCGAGCATGCCCTCGGCTGGGACCGCAAATTTGCGGTGGAAAACCCAGAAGAAATCTACACTGTTTTTATTGGGAAAAGGAGCGGCGAGACGACGATACTCAAACGGGAGGGCGACCACTGGACTGTGAACGGCGAGGCCAAAGCCAGCCCAAATGCCGTTGAAAACGTGCTGGAGGCGATCACTGATGTCACGCTGAAATTTGTGCCGCCGAGGGCCGCTACCGACCATATCGTAAAAGAATTGGCCGCCCGTGGCATCAAGGTGGAAGTTTACAACAAAGCGGGGAAGCTGCTCAAGGCTTATTATGTGGGCGGGGTCTCGTCGGATGCCCGCGCTACCTTTTTTATCATGGAAGGCGCAGAGCAGCCAATGGCCGTTGAAATACCGCAGATGGAGGGGCAGATCCGCACCCGTTATGACATGACGGGCGACTCGTGGAAAGACCGGACGGTCTTTGGCTATGAGCCGGAAGACATCCAAGCCGTCAGCATCGAGTACCCGAAGCAGCGCAACAAGTCCTTTAAGCTGCGGCGGAAAGACAAGGGCTTTGAGGTGCTGCCCTTTTACGATAACGTGCCGCCCATCCGCCGGCCCCTGCTGAACGGCAACGTGGAAGGTTTTTTGGTCGGGTTCAAAAGCTTGATGGCCGAAAGTTTTGAAAACGGCTATGCCAAAAAAGACTCGGTGCGGCAGACCATCCCGTTTGCCATTATTTCGGTCACGGATAGAAAGGGAAATGTAAAAACAGCGGCTTTTTACCAAACCTACCGTATCAATGCCTATACAGGGCAGCGCAAAACGGATTTTGTCGAACGCTATTTGGCAGATATAAGCACGGGCGACTGGATGCTTACGCAGCACCGTGTTTTTCAAAAAGTATTCTGGGCATACGAAGGTTTTTTTGAGCCGGAAGGGGAGCGGATAAAGGACTGAGCAGAACCCCAAGGCGCACTGCTGAACAGTCGCAAAAAAATATCGGGACAGGCGAATCTTTTCCAGCCCAGGCCCGTTTCTCGTTTTACCTTTTTGACCGGCTGGTTTTTTTTTAAAAAAATCATTTCAACTTGCGCATTTATTCCAAAGAATAATACCTTTGCGCTCGCCTTTCAAAAATAGGTGGTCTGGACAACGGTTTGGATGTAAAACAAGCCCCCTTAGCTCAGCTGGTTAGAGCGCCGGACTGTTAATCCGTAGGTCCAAGGTTCAAGTCCTTGAGGGGGCGCAAAACGAAGCCCTGCAGTGTCAAACCTGCAGGGCTTTTTTTTTGTGAAAAAATCGTGTCATTTTAATGATCCGAGGTAAGGGCACCAAATGCTCACTCGACTCGGCTGTTTTTTGTCATCCGCTTTAGCGGAACTGCAA
>DROJ01000302.1 GCA_011321935.1 Bacteroidota bacterium
AAGTGGCGTACTAGTGGAAATCGACTCGAATGCCGTCTGAGTCAGGAGATTCCAGGTTATGGCAAGGCAACTTTTAGACTGCATTCTCTGCTGCTTTCGTGCCGGAAGTCAATGCTGTAAGTATAGGTGCCCCTGACGACTATCGTCTGCGGGGCGGAGACGAGTATCTGCACCCCGCCGATCACTTTGTTCTCTTTGATGTGGCCGGAGCAATTTTGAGAATGGGAGCGGACGGGCAGGGCAGAAAAAAGCAGAATTGTGAAAAATATATTTGCGAGTTGTTTCATGCTGTTAAGTTTATAAGTCGAAGATAGCGGATTTCCTTTGCTTACCGAAGAAATGAAAATGAAAATTAAAATTGCTTGCCCCGAAACCTCGGGGAAAATGAAAAATACCAGCCGTTCATTTGCTTGGCTTTAGCTTCCCATACCAAATAAATGAACGGCTGGTATTTTTCATTTTCCCCGAGGTTTCGGGGCAAGCAATTTTAATTTTCATTTTTCATGTTATTTCCTCGCCGCCAATAAATACAGCACTGCCATCCTGATGGCCACCCCGTTTTCTACTTGCTGTAAAATAATGGAATGCTCCGAATCGGCCACGTCGCTGGTCAGTTCGACGCCTCTATTGATGGGGCCGGGGTGCATGATAAGCACCTTTTTGCCGAGGTTGTCCAACAAGGCTTTGTTGATGCCAAAATACTGCGAATATTCCCGCAGGGAGGGAAAGTACTTGATGTCCTGCCGCTCCAATTGGATGCGCAGCACGTTGGCCACATCGCTCCATTCGAGTGTTTCCCGCACATCGTGTGCCACTTCAACGCCGAGTTGGGGGAGGTATTTTGGGATAAGGGTAGGAGGCCCGCAGACCCGCACCTTTGCCCCCAGTTTTTTCAGGCAAAAAATATTGCTGAGCGCTACCCGCGAGTGTGTAATGTCGCCAAAAATAGCAATTTTTTTATCCGTAAAATCACCCAACTGTTCCCTGATGGAGTAGGCGTCGAGCAATGCCTGGGTAGGGTGTTCGTGCGTGCCGTCGCCTGCGTTGATGATATTGGCATCTATGTGGCGGGCGAGGAACTGCGGTGCGCCCGGGGCAGGATGCCGCATCACCACCATGTCCACTTTCATGGACAGCACGTTGTTGACCGTATCGAGCAGGCTCTCTCCTTTTTTGAGGGAAGAGGCAGAAGCGGAGAAGTTTACGATGTCGGCGGAGAGGCGTTTTTCGGCGAGTTCAAAAGAGATGCGGGTGCGGGTGGAATTTTCAAAAAACATGTTGGCCACGGTGATGTCCCGCAGCGACGGCACTTTTTTGATCGGCCTGTTGATGACCTCCTTGAACCCGTCAGCCGTTTCAAAAATAAGCTGCAAGTCCCCTTTCGTGAGGTATTTGATGCCCAATAAGTGCTTCGTGCTGAGTTGCATAGTTATACGGTTGACGGTTGACGGTGGACGGTTGACGGTTGACGATGGACGGCAGACGGTAGGCCACCGTCTGCCGTCTGCCGTCAACCATCTGCAGTTTTGTTTGGAAAAATCAAAACTTTGTCCTTTCCATCCGTTTGTTGCCATTCCACTTTTACATAAGCCTCGTCCACGGCATCTACCTGCATACCGATATAGTCGGCCATGATGGGCAGGTCGCGGTTGAAACGGCGGTCTATCAGTGCGAGCAGTTCCATCTTTTTTGATCTGCCGTAATGTTGCAGGGCAGTCATAGCGGCCTGAATGGTGCGGCCTGTGTAAAGCACGTCGTCTATCAGCACCACGTTTTTGTTTTCGATGATAAAGTCCATTTCCGTCACATTGGCCCGCAGCGGCTTGTCCCTTTGACGGAAGTCGTCGCGGTAAAAAGTGATGTCGAGCTTGCCGTATTCGATATTGCCGTTGCCAGTGATTTCACTGAGCCGTTGGTGGATGCGGTCAGCGAGGGGGATGCCCCGCGGTTGGATGCCTATCAAGCAGGTGTTGTGGAAGGTGTCGTGGTTTTCGATCAATTGATGGCAAAGGCGGTCGAGGGTCAGGGCGAAGCGCCCGCTGTTGAGTATGACTCGTCCTTGGCTCATGCCGCAAAGGTAGGAAAAACCAGATAACGAGAGTTTGAGAGAATGAGAGAACGAGAGTTTGAGAGAATGAGAGTTTGAGAGAATGAGAGTTTGAGAGTTTGAGAGCAGTATAGTGAAGGGACTCTTTGGCATTCGTTCGAGATGCCAAAGAGTCCCTTCATTATACTGCTCTCAAACTCTCAAACTCTCGTTCTCTCAAACTCTCATTCTCTCAAACTCTCAAACTCTCGTTCTCTCAAACTCTCAAACTCTCGTTCTCTCAAACCGAGTACCGTTCCACAAAAGCCTTCATTTCGTCCACCATTTTAGGCGAGCCGATGGCGATGGTTTCGCGTTGGTGCAGTTGAGTGGGCTGGATGTCGAGGATGCGCTGCAAGGAGCTGTTGATGGCCTTGCCGCCGGCCTGTTCCACGATGAAGCTGAGGGGGTTGCATTCGTACAAGAGGCGGAGTTTTCCTTTCGGGTATTTCCGCGTGTTCGGATAGAGGAAGATGCCCCCTTTCAGGAGGATGCGGTGGATGTCGGAAACCATCGAGCCGATGTACCGCAGCCCAAAATTGGAGTCGGAACAGTGGTCAATATAGCGGCGCATTTCTACATCAAATTTCAAATAATAACCTTGGTTGACGGAGTAAGAATTGCCCGTTTCAGGGATTTTGATGTCCTGATGGGAGAGGCAAAACTCGCCGATAGTAGGGTCGAGGGTAAAGCCGTTCACCCCGCGGCCAGTGGTGTAAACGAGGATGGTGGAAGTACCGTACAGCACATAGCCCGCCGCTACCAAGTCCACGCCTTTTTGCAAAAAGTCTTCCTTGTTGCAGGCAACAGAGGGGTCGCTTTTCCTTCGGTAAATGCCGAAAATGGTGCCGACCGAAACATTCACGTCTATATTGGAAGAGCCGTCGAGGGGGTCCATCACCACGAGGTATTTGCTTTGCTTCCCATCAACGGGCATGATGGGGATGAAGTCTTCGTTTTCCTCCGAGGCGACGCCCGCACATTCGCCGCTGTTGCTGAGGCAGTCTATCAGTTTATCGTTGGCGTACAGATCCAGTTTTTGTACCGACTCGCCGTGGGTGTTTTCCGACCCGGCCGCACCGAGGATGTTGAGCAGGCCTGCTTTGTTGACCTCCCGGTTCACTATTTTGGCGGCTACGCCGATGTCGCGCAGCAGGCCGGTGAGTTCGCCGGAGGCGAGAGAATATTCTTTTTGGCGACGGATGATGAACTCGTCGAGGGTAATAATCCGGTTTTGCATGGTCTTATTTAGTTAGAGAGTTTTGAGTTAAAGAGTTTTGAGTTTTGAATTGGCGTACCACTCAAAACTCAATAACTCAAAACTTATTAAAATCTCGATTCAAGATAGTATGGCAGCATGGCCCGCCAAGTCGGCCAGTCGTGGCGCATGTCGGGGCCCCAGATGTCCAGTTCGTGGGGGATGCCCTTGCTGTTCAGTACTTCCGAAAAACGCTTGGAAGCATCGGGGCTTTCATAGGCGCCCGAACCCGTGAGGAGGTGGATGTGCTCGGCCTTTTGCAGGCGGGGGAGGTAGTAGTCATCGTTCAGGTTGGGGATGTACGAGATAGGGGAGTTGAAATAAACATCCTCATCGTAATAGCCATCGGTATAAGACTGCAAATCATATACCCCGCTCATCGCAATGACGCCGTTTATCAGGTCGGGGCGTTTGAAATAGAGGTTGGCAGAGTGCAGCGCTCCCAACGATGCACCTGTCACGATGATCGGAGTGTCCGCGCTGGTATTGCTTTTAATAAAAGGAATGACCTCGTTGTAAACGTACTCGTTGAACTGTTGGTGGCGGATGCTCTTGTGGCGGGGGTGCATGTTTTTGTTCAGCCAGCTTTCGGCATTGATGCTGTTGATGGAAAAGACTTTGCACTTGCCGGACTCGATGTGCTCGCTGATGGCGTCTATCAACAAAAACCTTTCGTATTCAAGGTAGTCGGCGGCGGCGGTCGGCAACAATAAAAGGGCAAAGCCAAAATGGCCGTACATGGCTATCTCCATGTTTTTGTTCAAAGAAGGGCTGTGCCACTGATGGATCTCACGCTGCATGTTCAGAAGTTGGTGGATTAGTGGATTGGTTTTCCAAAAAACTAACCGTTTTGAAATAATGGGGGCAAAGATATTTCTATATCTTCGCCTGCCCAAACAAAATGGGGGTTTTCAGTCTTCAGTCTGCAGTCTGTCAGTCCACAGTCTTCAGTCTGGATGTGCTGGATTTTTGGTGTTGGTTCTTTTTTTTAATGGGATGTGTGGATGTGAAAAATCATTGCCAATTTAAAGAAGGGGGCTTTTTTATTTTTCAAAATAAGGTCTGCCCAAACAAAAAGAAGTTTAAGAGGTTTATTCAGTCCGCAGTCTGGCAGTCCACAGTCCACAGTCCGGCAGTCCACAGTCCACAGTCTGGCTGTGCTTGTTTTTTTGGCGTGTGGTTTTTTCAAATGAGATGCGGAGCTAATGCTAATTCATTGCTCCAATACCAAATGACAGACTACGATTGGACTGCGGACTGAAGACTGAAAGACTGGAGACTGAGAGACTGGTGACTTAAAATGAAATACCTAGCACATTTAAACAAATATTTTTACAAATACCGGGTGCGCTTTCTCAGCGGCATCTGTTTCATTTTTATTTCCAATTATTTCCTTTCCCTCCAGCCGCAGATCATCGGGCAGGCGCTCGACATGGTGATCGAGAACATAGCCCTTTACCGGATGTACGATGGCTTCGGGTTGCAGGCAGAACTGTTCGACTATTTTGGGAAAGTGCTTTTGTACTTTGGTTTAGTGGTAGTGGGCTTGGCCTTGCTGATGGGCGCTTTTCTTTTTATGGTCAGGCAAACGGTGATCGTCATGTCCCGCCTGATCGAGTACGACCTGAAGAAAGAACTTTTTGCCCAATATGAAAACCTGCATTTGGCATTTTACAAAAAAAACAGCACGGGCGACCTGATGGCGCGCATCGTTGAGGATGTGTCGAAAGTGCGGATGTACGTCGGCCCTGCCTTATTATATGGTATCAACTTGGTGGCTCTGTTCAGCCTCGTCATTTATTCCATGCTGAAAGTAAGCCCCAGGCTGACCTTGTACTGCCTGGCGCCACTGCCTGTTTTGTCGCTCTCCATCTATTATGTGAGTTATATGATCCATCAGCGGAGCGAAAAAATCCAGCGGCAACTTTCTACTCTCACCAGTCAGGTACAGGAAGTTTTTTCGGGCATCAGAGTAGTGAAATCTTATGGGCAAGAGGCACAGATGAGCCGACATTTTGACCACGAAACGCAGGTCTATATGGACCGCACCCTGGATTTGGCAAAAGTCAACGCCTTCTTCCAGCCGACCATGTTGGTACTCATCGGGGCGAGCACCGTCATTACTGTTTATTTTGGTGGTATCCAGGTTGCCAATGGCAATATCACCACGGGCAACATTGCCGAGTTTGTTATTTATGTAAACATGCTTACTTGGCCGGTCACGGCACTGGGCTGGATTAGTTCCATCATTCAACAGGCTTCTGCTTCGCAGAAACGGATCAACGAATTTTTGGACATAAAACCCGAAATAACCAACCCGGTAAAAGCCAGTAAGCCCAACGGGACATTGACGGGCAATATCGTTTTTGAAAATGTCGGCTTCGAGTACCCGGACACCGGGATACAAGCACTCGAAGGGGTCAGCTTTGCCCTGCAGCCCGGCCAAAAAATGGCCATCATCGGGCGTACCGGCAGCGGCAAATCAACCATTGCCGACCTGTTGCTGCGGCTGTACGATGTCACCGAAGGCAGTATCCGGCTGGACGGAAAAGACCTGCGGGAACATGACCTTTCCACCCTGCGCACCCGCATCGGCTATGTGCCGCAGGACGTGTTCCTGTTTTCCGATACCATTTCCAACAACGTGCGTTTTGGCAAACCATCCGCAAGCCAAGAAGAAGTGGAACAATTTACCAAATATGCCTCCATCCACAACGAACTGCTCGAACTCCCGGAAGGCTACGATACCATGGTCGGTGAGCGGGGCGTCACCTTGTCGGGCGGGCAAAAACAGCGGGTGTCCATCGCCCGGGCGCTCATCAAACAACCGGACATCGTGATCCTCGACGACTGCCTCAGCGCCGTTGATACCAACACCGAAAAAGAAATACTCGGCTATTTCAAAGAGCACCTCGCCAACAAGACGGCCATCATCATCACCCACCGCATTTATTCGCTTTTGAGTTTTGATAAAATAATAGTGATGGACGGCGGCAGGGTAGTGGAAGAGGGCACTCACGAGGAACTGCTGAAGGCCAATGGCTACTACAAAGCGCAATACGACAAGCAGAATGAAAATGGAAATGGAAATGAAAATGAAAATGAAAATTAAAATGAAAAATTCCGTCTGGGTCAGACGGAATTTTTTATTTTCCCCGAGGTTTTGGGGCAAGCTATTTTAATTTTAATTTAAATTTCCATTTTCATTTCCCCTCCTCTTTTTCCTAAAATACCTGTCACAATTTTGATATTTCAATCTAATGACTACTTTTGTCACGGCTATCACTTGTTGGCTAGTTAAAACTGAAAACAAGGGGCGTCATTTTTTTAATTAAATATTTTTTCAAGTGGAACAAGACAGAAGATTTGAAAGCGTCTATTCAAATAAAGTAAGGGCTGGCAAACGCAGGACTTACTTTTTTGATGTACGCAGGACGAAAGGCGATGACTTCTACCTAACGCTGACAGAAAGTACCCGGAAATTTCATGGCGATGGTTACGAGCGGCACAAAATTTTTCTTTACAAAGAAGATTTCAACCGTTTTATGGCAGGTCTGGAAGACGCTATCAACCATGTGAAAACGGAGTTGATGCCGGATTACGATTACGAAGAATTTGATCGTCGTCAAGCGGAATGGGAAGAAAGGCGGGCTGCCGAAGATGCCGAAGGTGGAGCTTATTCAGGACGCAATGGCGGAGGTAGCACCGGAGGAAATAGTGAAGGCGCAGCTAATGACGAAGTAGAAGAAGAGGATGACATGAGCTGGTAATATTTCCGCTCTGCCTGTATCTATTTTTAACGCTGAATCAACTCAATCGAAAGAACACTTTAAACCCTTTTGTTTGCTGTCGCAAACAAGAAAAGAAGCCTTCTACTCCGAACGGGCTTCTTTTTTTTATGGGTAAAAAACGATAACCTGTTGAAAGTCAGGCAGTTGTTCTTGTCCCCGCCATTCTTCCCTTCTTTGGTGACCCAACGTACCCGCCACTGTTTTTAAGCTTGTTCCAACAAGCTGGGCAAGGTGGCATCAACAACCAGCAACGAACAATTAACAACCAATCACCCCCTGCTCCCCAGTTCTATCACTTCCAGTTTTCCGATTTTCCCTTCGGAAATTTCAAAACGCATCACTGTCCTTATTTTATGGAAACCCACATTGCCGCAGGCACCGGGGTTGAGGTGGATCAAGTTCAGTTTTTTGTCGGGCATGGCTTTTAGGATATGGGAGTGGCCGCAGATGAAAAGGCCGGGCGGCTTGGCCTTGATCTCCTCGCGTACCCGTTGGTTGTACCTGCCGGGGTAGCCGCCGATATGGGTGATCCACACGTCCATGCCCTCGCAATCGAAGCGCAGGTTTTCGGGAAAGCGGAGGCGGATAGGCTTGCCGTCAATATTTCCGTAAACAGCTTTGAAAGGTTTGAAAGCCGCCAATTGGTCGGCGACGGCAGGGTCGCCGATGTCTCCGGCATGCCATATTTCGTCGCATTGTTGGAAGTGGCCGAGGATGGTCTTGTCCAAAAAGCTGTGGGTGTCTGAGAGGAGGCCTATTTTTTTCATTGATTTGAATCAAAAACACGTCAAAATTAACACTTCCAGAATTTCAAAATTTGCGCTGTCCCAAATGATCGGCAATCAAGGTTTAACGAATTTCTAATTTCACAATTTTCAATTTCAGGATAAGACCTAATAATCAACAGCTACCGGTTTTGATTTGAACTTGGCGCCCAGTTCTTTTATCATTGCATCAACGGCAGATTGGCGGCGGTAGGGGATTTCAACGCCGACCCGGTAGAGGCCGCCGTGTTTTTTGGAAGTGGCTTCATAGCCATTGCGTTCCAAAGTGCGCACGAACTTGCGGGCATTGGACCTGCTGCCAAAGCTGTGTACGACGATGAATATGGTCTTTGCTGTCCCGCCGGAAGTAGCGGTATCTGAATCGGTGGGCAGGCCTCCGTTCTGGTCGTCAAAAGTGGAAGTTGGTTCTGTCTCGTCCGGTGTACTTGTACCTGAATCAGTTTCATCTTCTATAATAGGTGTCGAAGGATCGGTTGCTGAGTTGTCGCTGCTTTCTTGGTCATCTGCCGGGTGGGGTATGTCGGCTGTTTCTGTTTCTTGCGATGGCTTCACGTTGACCCTTTCCTGTGGGACTTCGGCCCGTTGGCCAGCATTGTCGCCGCCCCTGAAATAAACATAGAGGCTGAATGCCAATAAAACAGCGGCCAGTATTATCAGCCACGGAAGCAGCTTCTCTGCCCAATGGTTTTTCTTTTTAGTTGTAGATAAAGTAGTTGCGGTGGCGGCAGCAGTGGCGGCGGTACTCGTTTGGGATGCGGTTTTTTTCCTTGCAATAGGCTTGAAGGAGACAGCGGGCAGGCCAAATGAATCAACATTGAAATTGGCGCCTTCTGGCATAAAACGGATTTTCTGCTCGTAATCTTTGTAGAGCCGCCCGAGGCCCGGCAGGTCAACGATTTCCCTTTTTTCCAGCGAATCAAGGATGTTTTTTGTGAAAGCCTCTATTGCTTCTTGTGCTTCTTTTGCGGTGACGACCTCCGTCTTTTGGATGTAATTCACCAGCACCCCGTCGTTGATAACAAGGTTGGGGTTGAAATCAAGTTTTTTGGACGGCGGCTGCACCGTGCTCTGCACATAGTCAACAACGGCTGCAGCAGGCTCGGAAACAAAACCTCCCAGTCCCGGCAAAATGACCGCATCGTGCTGGTACAAGAGTTCTTTGATGGCTTTTCCAAAATCAATATTCATCGAACGGTAATTTTTTTATGAAAAAAATTAAATGGTTGAATGGCTGCCCCGATTGCTCGGGGGTTGAATGGCTGCCCCGCCCGGCAAGTACCCGTCCTGTGGGAAAAACCCTGCCTATCGAGGGGGCGGGACAACTTGTCGGCACGTTCGTATGGACAGGGAGGCATTCTCCAAAGGAGACCTGTGGACAAACCATTTAATTTAATTAATTTTCCCCCGCCGAGTACGGCGGCCACAAAATTAGTTAATTTTTTTTTAGTATAAATTATTGTAAATCAGTTTTTTAATATGAAAAAACCGCTTCTTATCGCTTTTTATATGCTATTGGTCAGCAGTTCTTTATTGGCACAAAAGGCTTATTTCAAAAAATTTGACTTTACCAAGGCCGATACCCTGCGCGGGATGCTTTCCCCAGAACGGACTTGTTTCGACGTTACATTTTATGAACTCAACGTGGCCATTGATATTTCAAAAAAATTCATCAAAGGCTACGTGGATGTTTCGTTCGAAGCGCTCGAAGATTTTAAGGTGATGCAGCTCGACCTGTATAAAAACATGAAAATCAGTCAGGTAAGCATTTATGGCCTGCCCTTGACCTACCACCGTTTGTACAATGCCGTGTTTATCCATTTTCCAGATTACATAAAAAGGGGAAACAATGCCACCATCCGGGTGTATTACGAGGGCTTCCCCCAGGTGTCCAACAATGCTCCGTGGGAAGGCGGCTTTGTCTGGAAAAAAGACGAGCAGGTGCGCCCGTGGGTGGCAGTGGCCTGCGAAGGGGACGGCGCAAGCCTTTGGTGGCCCTGCAAAGACCACCTCTCCGATGAACCCGACAGCATGGCCATCAACGTGGCCGTACCGAACGGGTTGACCTGCGTGGCCAACGGCAATTTGCGGGGAAAAGAACCGCTTGCCGAAGGCTATACCATGTGGAAATGGTTGGTCTCTTACCCCATCAACAATTACGACGTGTCGGTCAATATCGGCCATTACGCCCATTTCTCCGACACCTATGTTGCCGCTGACGGCGACTCCCTCGCACTCGATTATTACGTGCTGGACTATAACCTCGAAAAAGCAAAAATCCATTTCCAGCAGGTAAAGCCGATGCTGGCCTGTTATGAGAATTATTTTGGTAAATACCCCTTCTGGAACGATGGCTACGCACTCGTCGAAACGCCTTATTTGGGCATGGAACACCAGTCGGCCATCGCTTACGGCAACGGCTATATGCGAGGCTACCGGGGCGGCATGATACCCCGCGACATGGATTGGGACTACCTCATCGTCCACGAAAGCGGCCATGAATATTTTGGGAACGCAGTGAGCGCAAAAGACCATGCGGACATGTGGATCCACGAGTCGTTCACTACTTATATGGAGGCACTTTATGTGGAGTGCCGCTATGGTTACGAGGATGCCCTGCGGTATTTGGAAAGCCAACGGGGCTTCATCCGCAACTTTGAGCCCATCGTCGGGCCACGAAATGTCAACTGGAAAAACTGGTCGGGCAGCGACCATTATTTTAAAGGTTCGTGGCTGCTGCACACCTTCCGCAACGTGGTGGACGATGACGAAAAATGGTTCGGTTTTTTGCGCTCGTACTTCGACGGGTTCAAATATAAAACCACCTCCACGGAGGAATTCCTGGCCTATCTAAATAAATATTTCAAAAAGGATTATTCTAAAATATTCAGGCAGTACCTGTACCACCCCGGCCTGCCCCGTTTTGCCTATAAACTGGAACAAAAAGGCAATGACCTGCTGGTAAAATACACTTGGCTGGCCAATGTCGAAAAATTTGACATGCCCATAAAGATCGGCACAAAAGGCAGCTACCAAATGGTCTTTCCAGTAGCTGGCGAAGAAAAAGAAACCCTCCTGAAAAATACCCAAAAGTCTGATTTCCAAATAGCGACCGAACTGTTTTACGTGAAGAAGGCGAATTTATGATTGCTAAATGGGTGAATGGTTGAATGGTTGAATGGTTGAATGGTTGAATGGCTGAATGGTTAAATGGTTAAATGGTTAAATGGTTTTCCCTCACGGCGAGTACACGTCCTACGGGAGAACCATTCAACCATTTAACCATTCAACCATTCAACCATTCAACCAAAAAAAACAAAACTATGAGCAAAACTTATTTTGTAAAATTGAACGATGTGCCGCCGTATAAGCGGGCATTTCACTTGTCAAATATGATTTGGGAAATAGTGATGAAATGGGATTGGTTTGCGAAGAAAACAATTGGCGCACAATTCGTTGATGCTGCCGATTCTATATCTGCCAATATTGCAGAAGGCTTTGGCCGGTATCATAAAAAGGACAAAATCAAGTTTTATCACTATAGCCGTGGGTCAACAAAAGAATGTTTTGACTGGAATGAAAAAGCAAAAGTCAGAAAGCTTATTTCAGAAGCAGAGTACCAATTGATTTTCAAGGAATTGATAAAACT
>DROJ01000303.1 GCA_011321935.1 Bacteroidota bacterium
ATAAATGGATTTCTCAAAAGGAAATATTTGTAAAAACCGATGGAAATGCCTTAAATTGGGCATTCAATGTTTTTTTTCTCAAAAATAAATTTATGCAAAAAAGCCGCCTCTTTGAACTTTTTTCTGCCTTTTCCAAAACCGAAAAGCGGGAATTGGGGAAATTTGTCCATTCCCCTGTTTTCAACCAAAGACAGGACGTGGCCGCCCTTTACCAGTATTTTTATGAAAATGCTGGCGCAAAAGACCCGCAAACCTTTGCCCGCAAAACCGTTTTTGCTGCGCTTTTTCCTGCCGAAAAATACAGCGCCGCGAAAATGGACTACACCATGTCCTTCCTTTTCCGCGTACTGAAATCCTACCTCGTTTTCAAAGAACAGACAAGCAACGCCGCCGCAAACCAAATAGCTTTGGCGAGGGCGCTGCGCAAACGCAACCTCGGCAGGCTGTTCGACAAAGAATACAAAATAGCGGAGCGGCTGCTGGAAAAATCCCCTTTCCGGGATGCCGGTTATCATTTCGACAAGTACCAATTGTTGCTGGAAGAAATCTCGATCACCAAGCAGGGCAGCCGCAACCTTGCCGGTTCGTTCAGCGAGTTTTCATCGGAACTGACCACTTATTTTATCGCAAAAAAACTTTGGCAGGCATGCTCGGCGGTGATGTACAAAACGGTCTGGAAAGCAGAGGTGGAGGAAGAAGATATTCTGGAAGCCATCCTGAATCACGTGCAAGCCAATGACTACTCCGGGGTGCCCGCTGTCAACCTTTATTACCACTGCTACAAGGCGCTCACCGAAACGGACAGCCTGCGGTGGTTCGAGGCACTGCGCAACCTGACCCGTTCCCATTTTGCAAGCCTGCGGGCCGCCGAGGTGAGGGACTTATATTTGGTGGCCATCAATTATTGCATCCGCCGGTTTAACAACGGAGAAAAAGATTTCTTGAAAGAAGCATTTAATTTATATAAAGAAGGCCTGCAATTGGGGACGTTTTTGGAGAACAATATGCTGTCGAGGTTTACTTATAACAATATCGTGATGGCGGGGCTTTTGTTAAAAGAATTTATCTGGGTAAAACAATTTTTGTCGGATTACCGCGAATATATAGAACCCCGTTTCAGGGAAAGCACTTATAATTATAACCTCGCTATTTATTATTATCAAAAACCCGATTACGGGAAGGCAATGACCCTGCTACAACAGGCCGATTTCGACGATGTGATGCACAACCTGAATGCCCGCCGTATATTGTTGAAAATATATTTTGAGGAAAATGAACTGGAAGCGCTCGCCTCGCATATCACCAGTTTTAAAAACTATATTTACCGCCGTAAAGAACTCGGCTCTTACCACCGGGAACTATATTTGAATTTTTTAAAATATACGCAGCGGATATTAGCTTTGGGCAAGTATGATAAAAAAGCCGCAGCTTCATTGAAAAAGGAAATTGAAAAGGTAGAACCGGTAGCTGAAAAGGGATGGCTGTTGCAGGTTTTAGGGAAATAAATATTTTGGGCGAATGGCGGAAAACATTCTGCAAAAACAGGATCGGACACAGATTGAACTGATCGAACTGATTTGCACGGATTGTTTGACATATTGTTCATAAATCCGTGCAAATCAGTTCGATCCGTTCAATCTGTGTCCGATCCTGTTTTTGCGGGATATAAAAATCATTTAATATTTTTTTCAAAAAAAATCAAATCCTCCTTCGTGTCTAAATCGTATATCCCTTCCGGGAAATCAATATATCCGAGTTGGCTTTTATATTTTGAAATGATTTTTTTTGCACCCGTTTTTCCGTTTAATTTAATTAATTCGGGAAATATATTTTTATCGAATAAGGCAGGCACGCCGAGCGTGTTTTTATATTTACTGGCTATTATATATTTGCCCGTCGTTTCCCTTTTTTTTATTAATTCCAAAATAATGTTTTCATTTAAAAAAGGTTGGTCGCAGACCATTAAAACAACGGCGTCTATATTGATGAAATTATTTGACAAAAATTCCATTCCGCAAGCCACGCTGCTGCCCATTCCCGTCTCCCATCTTTTATTGTTCAACATATAGACGGGCTTGTCTTTAATTGCTTTTTTTATTTTTTCAAAATAGGCGCCCAATGTAATAATGACCGGTTCGCAGCCGGAATCAATTGCTATGTCCGTTGCCTTTTCCAAAAGTGTTTTGTTTCCAAATTTAATTAATTGTTTTGGCTGTCCGAGGCGGGCGGAGGCACCTGCGGCAAGGAGGAGGATGGCGGTGTTTTTTTTGTTGGGCAACATGTTTTTTGTGAAACAGGAATGTTGGTTATCTTTGAAGAAGATTTTTAAATAAAAACCAAAAATATGAGAAAGCGCTGCACCCGCCAACATTTTATTGAATATCTCAGTTACAATTATGTCGAAAAGCAGGCGCTGCTTGCGAGATGCACATGGCAGAGGTATGTCCATGATTTCAGTTATGATGGCTTTGTCTCTACCTATAACCTAAATGGCGAAAAGGAGTACGGAAAAATAGAAGTTCAGGTTAAATCCACGGACAATATTTTCAAATATATGAAGGCGGGAAATGTTGTTTATGACCTTGACAAAAGAGACCTCGAATCTTGGATCAACAATCGGTTTCCTGTAATTTTTGTGCTGTACGATGCAGAGAACGATTTGGCTTATTACCTTGAAATTGTAGATTATTATAAAAAACATGGCCTTGATATCAAAAAAATCAATAAATTTGTTAGAATTTACATCCCTTGTGAACACCTCTTTGATTCAACTGCTGTCGATAAACTAAAGCAAATAAAAAACGATTTGATATGAGACCTTTAGGAATTTATAAAAACATGTCGATTACTTACGATGAAGTAGATGCTGCAATGGAGCGATTAGGGTTCGATAGAAAAATTGTCAAAAGTAACGATAAACTAAAAGAAGAAATATTGGGACGGCCCCGCTACTTCATTGTCTATTCAAAGGAAGGGGATAAATTCAAATGCTGGCTGATCGAAAAGCCCGGTTCAGCAATTGTGGCTGGGCATGATTTTGCCTTTCTTTCATACGAGTTGGCAAGTTTCGGCTACATCAAAGACTACGACGACCTCGCCAAAATGATAGAAAAAAACCGCGCACCAAAACTCAAAAGGGCCTAGATCAGCCCACCAAGTACATCCCCATCTTCCCTTTGTTTTTCACTTCCACCTCGCCGCGGTACTTGCACTCGAATTTTGCTTTCACCAAATCATAAGTGGCTTCCGAAATATTGATCTGCCCCGGTTCCGAATTGGTTTCCATGCGGCTGGCCACGTTCACCGTATCGCCCCAGATGTCGTAAGCGAACTTTTTGCTGCCCACCACGCCTGCCACCAGTTCGCCGGTATGGATGCCGATGCGGATGGGCCAGGGCGCCTTGCCAGCGGCTGCCAGCTTTTGGTTTCTATGTTCGATGAACGCCAGTATTTCTTTTGCGGCAGCAATGGCATCCACGGGGTGGGTGTCGTTTTCCACGGGCAGGCCGCCCGCGCACATATAGGCATCGCCCATCGTCTTGATTTTTTCGAGGCGGTACTTTTCGGCTATTTCGTCAAATTTGAGGAAGCATTCGTTCAGTTCGCTCACCACTTCGGCGGGCGGCATGGTGGCCGCTATTTTTGTAAAGCCCTGAAAATCAGTGAAAAGCACCGTTGCCGAGTCGTAGTGCTTTGGCGTGGCTGCGCCCTTGTCTTTCAATTCGTTGGCCACTTCTTTGGGCAGGATGTTGAGCAGCAGCCCCTCTGCCCGGATGCGCTCCGATTCGATTTCCCCTTTTTGCTTTTCGATCTGTTCGTTGCGGTCGGCCAGTTTCTTGTTGAGGCGGCGGCCATAGAGCCAACTGCCGGTGATGATGAGCATGATGATGCCGAAAAAACCGGCCAGCCAATAAAGGCTTTCCACAAAATCCTGCTGCTGCTTTGCCTGTAGTTCGGCCACTTCCAACTGGCTTTCCAAGAGTGCGTTTTGCTGCTGTTGTTCCAGTTCGGTCCTTGCTGCTTCCAAGCTGTCCAAATGCCTTTTTTGGTTTAGGGAGGCCAGTTCCCGGCTTTGTTTTTCGGCGAGCAGCCGTTGGGTGGTCAGCCTGAGTTCTTGTTTGGTTCGGTCGGCTTCCAGTTGAGCGGCTCGCAGGTTGGCTTCTTTCACGTCTTGGTCGCGCATGAGCAGGGCCATCTGTTGGCTTTGTTTTTCCTGTTCGAGCCGTTGCGTTTCAGCTTCCAGTTGGAGGGTTTGGTTGGTGAGTTCCATTTGCGCCAGGTTGGCCTGGCGGAGTTCCGATTCTATGAGGTTTTGGCGGAAGCTGTTTTCGGTTTCATCCATAAAATCGTGGATGTTCTTGGTGTGCTGCTGCTCGCTGATGGCTATCCTTTCGAGGCTGTCTTTTAATGACAAATGAGCCTTGTAATGGTCGAGCGCTTTGTCGTATTCATAAAGCTGCTGGTAAATTTCGGAGGCCGTTTCATGGGCATCGGCCATCACCTGCATATCTTTTGATTTTTTGGCCGAGGCAATGGCGAGTTCGTTGTATTTCAGGGCATTGTAAAGGTCATCGTCCGAAAAATAAATGGACGAAATAAGGTGCTGGATATAGCTTTTGTGTTCTTTGTCGCGCCCCTCTGCCTGCTGCAGGTTTTTGATGGCCCGTTTGAGGTTCCCGATGTTGTACCAAGCGATGCCGAGGTTGGTGAATATGTATCCGGGCACCTCTTTTTTGCTGCCCATTGCGTTGAGTTCGGCATGGGAGAAGTGGTCAATGGCCTCCTCGTAATTCTGCAAACGGGTGGCGGTGAAGCCCATGTTGTTCATGGCCACGATGGCCGTCGGCTCGTCGGTGGTGACCATTGCCAACTGCTCTATTTTTTTAAAATATTCTTTCGCTTTCGCAAAATTCCCCAGCCGGAGCGAAGTCTCGGCCAGCAGTTCCAGGTCTTTGAGTGCGGGCTCGTAAAGGCCAAAAATCTGGTGCTGCTCAAAGAGGTCGAGGCTGGCCTCGTTGGCCTGTTCCAACTGCCCGTCGTCGAAAAGCGACTGGGCGATGCTCGACTGGATGGCCAGCCGCACTTCGTGCAATCCGAGCTCGTTGGCCAGCGAAACGGCCTGCTCGAAATAGGTCAGTGCTTTGGAGTAATACTTTTCCTTTTCATACAGGTCTGCTATTTCGAGGCAGGCATCCAGCATGACCGCTTGGTCATTGTTTTTGTTGCCCACCCCCAGTTTGGCCAGGCCGTTTTGCAGTTCATTGGCCAGCTCGGCTTTGTATTTTTCATTGACGACGGAGATGTTGTCCTTGACCGAATCGCCCGTTTGCGAAAGCAAAAAAGAGGGGAAGAGGAGGAGTGGTATATAGAAGGTGTATTTCATTTTTACTCGATGTAATAGTTCATGCCAATTTTGGCAAAAATGCCAAACTGCGGGTTGTTCAACAGGTCGTCGGGGGTGCGCGAGGCCGGGATGCCGGGATACAGTTTGTTGGTCAGGTTGATGATCTTGAAATAAGTGTCGAACCGGTCGGTAAAGGCATAGCGGCCAGTAAGGTCCAGGGTCGCGAATTTTGTCTCCTTCCTTTGGTCGAAAGAGGCCTTTGCCAGCTTTGCGTTCTTGGTGCGGCGGAAGTCCAATATCAAAGTGGTGGTGGGAAAGGGTTTGTAGGACAGGCGGACCTGCCATACCTTGCCCGAGTACTGCGGCAGGAAAAAATTGCCGTCCAGCCCGCCGTTTTCCAGCGTTGATTTTGTCCAGGAATAGGCATACCTGCCGGTTACCTTTCCAAATAACGAGATGTTGGAACTGAATTGTCCCCCTTTGATTTTCATGGTCGCATTGCGGGCGTTGGAGTAGCCCAGAAAGACCTCGTAAAAGTGTTCGTCTATTCGCTCGACGGCCCTCCCGTAATTGATGAGGTTGTCGGTTTTGTTGACAAAATAGGTGAAGTCGAAGTCCACGTTTTTGCCGGTGAGCAAGCGGAAGCCGCTTTCCCAGGAATTGGTGGTTTCGGCTACCAGCCTCCGCGAAAACTTACGGGTCACTTCAGTTTCTTGGGTATTTGAAATACGGTAGGTGTTGGCATTGTAGAAGATGTTGGGCTTGCGGTAGGCCTTGCCCCAAGAGGAGCGCACGTTGATGTCTTCGGAGATTTTGACCAGCAGGGCAAGGCGGGGCAGGAAGGCGGATTCAAAACCAATGCCCTTGTTGACCAGGTCGGCATCTGAAAAGACCGAATAGTTGAAGCCGGCCGCAAAATTGAAGATTTTGCCCGAATAGAAAAACTGCCCAAAAGCATTGCCCTCGGAACTGTACCATCCCCTTGCAGGCACGGAGAAGGACAGGGTGTCGCCAATAACAGTGCCCCGGCTGACAAAATAACTATTGAAGACTTCATTGTAGGGCTTGCGCAAAAAGTTGTTGGAGGGGACACCCGTCGCTGTTTTTAGGTTGAGGCCGAGGGTGAGCGAGCTTGTTTTCAGCAGGCGGTAGTTCCTCACATGCTCAAACCTGTATTCGTCCGAAACGGCATATTGGTACCTTGCGCCCCTGAGATACTTGTCGTAATAAGATTGGTAAATGGCCGGCGCCAGTGCTTCGGCATTGGCGGGGTCTGTGTTTTTGGCATTTGCTTCGGCGAGCCGGTACAGTTCCACTGCCAGCCGGTTTTGCACAAAGACCGTGGAGGAGTTGTTGTCGAGCCGGTAGCGGATGAAGGTGAAATCCGTTTTGCGGTTCATGTTTTCTTTTTTCTTGAAAAGGTTCAGGTTGATGCGTTGGATGGTCTCGCCGGTATAGGTCAGGGGGTTGCCATAGGATACAGCCACGGGGTTGAGACCAATGGAACTATGGTCGCGTCGGGTCATGGTTTCGAGCGACAGGGACAGCCTCTTGAACTTGAGGTTGAGGCCAAATTTGCGGCTGAGGTGGGGCATGTTGTTCACTTGGGGCAGGATGGGCGAATCGCCGAGGTAGTTGGGGAGTTTTGAAAAATCAATGCTTTCCAAGATAAGCCAGGGGTATAGGCCTGTGTTGAAGTTGTCAAAATAGTTACGCCTTACTTTCCTGTTTTCGTACAGCACGTTGCTGCCGTAGGCAAAGTAGTGGAGGATGTTTTTGTTGCGCCCCCATTTGCCGCCGAACATCACGTTGGCGCTGCTGTACTGCCCGGCGCCTACCGAGAGGTCGGCCTGCATGTAAACGGGCTTGTCCGATTTGGTGGTGATGATGTTGATGACGCCCGCCGAGGCATCGGCCCCATAAAGCGCGGCCCCTGCCCCATAAATGACCTCGATGCGCTCGGCCTCCCTCACCGGCAGTTGGGCGCCGATGGGCATGCTGGCCAAAAAGGGCGGCTTTACCGGGATGTCGTTGATGAGTATTTTTGTGTAGGCATTGCCCAAAAGCCCCCGCATCAGGAAGGTCTCTCCCTCTACTGCCGAGCCCGGCTGCGAGGTGAATATGCCCGGCGCCATCTTCAGTGCGTCCACCAGCGTTTCATAACTGTTTTGCCTGATTTCTTCTTTGGTGATGACGTGGGTAGAAAAAGGCAGTTCGCCCGCCGCAATGGCAAAACGGCTGCCGGAGATGATCTCGATCTTGCCCTTGTCGTCCTCGACGGGCTTGATGATGTCGGAAACGGCCAGCTTTTTTGGCTGCACAAAAAAGGAATCCTGCTGGGCACGGAGCATCGGCGTGGTGGCGCAGAGAAGGAGAAAAGAGATGGTCAGTGTTTTGAACATAAAAGCTGGATTTGGGCGCAAGGTACAAAAGGCTTTTTTTTCGGAAAACAAAAAGAAGCCGCCCCGCCCCTTTTAACGTTTGTGTAATACATTCGCCGCCAACCTCCTACCTTTGACGTTGTTGTTTACCTGAATCGTAACTATTCAGCACAGGTTGTCCATAGCCGCGAATTGCGCTAATTTTCACGAATGAATCCACGAATGGTTATGAATAATTCGTGAAAATTAGCGCAATTCGCGGCAAGCTGAATAGTTAGTGGTTCGATTCGTAATTAGCGGTCTATTTATTTTTTGGTAAATACCACATTATCAAGGATTTGGCGAAACTAATCACTAATCAACTAATTACGAATCACTGCATTAGCCTGAATCAATTCACAAATACAATGATAGCAAGAACCGCATTTTTATTCCTTCTTTTTAGTTTTTCTTTTTCTTTAAATGCACAAAAACGCGCGCCTGCTTCCCTTGAATGGGGGCCCGAGTACAACGAGCCGTCCAACACCTTTGCCACTAAATTGATCGGCCTGCGGCCAAACGGCTTTTATGTTTTGAGGGAAAAAATATTGAGCAACCCCGAGGCGAGGCAGCGCGCCTGGGTCGAGTTTTACGACCGCGAAATGAACATGAAAAAGAGGGTAGAGCAGGAGCTGAAGTACAAAGGCAAAAAAAGGGATTTCGAGGATGTCATTTTCCTCGGCGGACAGCTCTACCTGCTCACTTCCTTCAACAACAGCGCTAAAAAGAAGAACTATTTGTTCAAACAAAAAATCAGCATGAAATCCCTCATCCCGTCCAAGAAACTGGAGATGATATGCGAGACCGAAGCGAGGAACAAAGAGGTGGAGGGCACTTTCGATTTCCATATTTCAAAAGACAGCAGCCACCTGTTGCTTTACAACCAGTTGCCTTATAAAAAGAACGAGCCGGAACGCTTTGGCTTCCGCGTGTTTGACCAGAATTTTGACCTTGCTTGGGAGAAGGACATAGTGCTGCCATTTCCCGACAACCAGTTTACGGTCGAAGATTACCAAGTGGACGACAAGGGCAATGTCCACCTCCTCGGTGTGCTTTACAAAGATGGCTCTAAATGGCGCCGCCGCGGCAACCCGACCTATCAGTACATCATCCTTTCCTATTCCCAGAACGGCGAAAAAGAAGAAGAATTCCGCATTGACCTGGCCGACCGGTTCATTACCGACCTGACCTTCCGGGTGGCCAAAAACGGGGAACTGATCTGCTCCGGTTTCTATTCCGAACGCGGGACTTACGGCATCAAAGGTGCGTTTTACATGCGCCTCGACCCGGTGACGAGGGAGGTCAAAAACCGCAATTCCCAGCCCTTTGAGTTCGATTTTTTGACGGAGTTCATGTCGGAGCGCAACAAGAAAAAAGCAAGGGATGCAGAAAGGAAAAACAACGCAAAACGCCGCGCCGAACTTTATGACTACTCCCTCGACGAGCTTATTTTGCGCAGCGACGGGGGCGCCGTTTTGGTGGCCGAGCAGTATTATGTGCAGCAAGAATATTACGATACCAACCCCTATGGCTTCTACCCTTACGGCTATGGCTACGGTTAC
>DROJ01000304.1 GCA_011321935.1 Bacteroidota bacterium
GTTTTTTTCAAAAAAACAGTTTTGTGGGAGGCACTTGCTACCGCAAAAAGGGGGACAGGCCGGGCCAGTGAAATCGAAAACAGGAGTGCGAGGAACAGTATCTTTTTCATTTCAGGAAATTAGGTTTTGTGAAAAAATTGGATGTCTTGCATTTGCTGGATGATAGCCTTTACAGGAGCCATTGAATGAAAGATGGGAAGAAAATTGGGTTGCCCCTATTTATAGAACTGGACTTTATAGAATAGATCGGAGATCGGAATTGATGCCCCGTCTCCGCGCCCTTCCAAAAGAGGGGGAATTCCCCGCAGGGATGCCTTTGGCAAATTCCCCCTCTTTTGGAAGGGCACGGAGACGGCTTATCCAATTCCGAGTTCTGGCAACAATTTTTGATTTCAGGGTAAAATAAATTTGCATATGCCCGAAAACAAAAACCCCAGCACTTTAATAATGCTGGGGCTTTTCATTTGTTGCCAGAATTGCTTTTGCTTTTTTACTTGAAATACTTACCACCCCCCGCCTGCGCCGCCACCGCCAAAACCGCCGCCGCCGAAGCCACCAAAACCACCTCCTCCAAAGCCGCCGCCACCGCCGCCGCCATTCCAACCACCGCCCCTTCCGCTGCCCGGCCCCATGATGATCCAGCCGCCGCCGCCAGAATTGTAGCGGCCGCCCCGGTAATACCCGCCGCCGCCGCCTTTGCTGATAAGGATGACAATGATGATGAAAATAATGATGAAAATAAGCACCTCAAAAGGGAAGCCGTCGCGGTAAACTTCGTCGTTTTCATATTCCCCGCTGCCGAGTTTCATGATGACATCGGTCGCGCGGTCGAGGCCCTGGTAATATTTTCCCTTTCTAAATTTCGGGGCGATAATTTGGTCAATGATGCGGCGGGCCATCACGTCGGGCAGGAAGCCCTCCGCCCCGTAGCCCACCTGAATGTATATCTTCCGGTCTTTGATAGCGATGTAAACCAGCACCCCGTTGTCCTTGCCTTTTCGGCCGATGCCCCATTTTTCGGCGAGGCGGATAGAGTACTCAAAAATATCGTCTCCTTCCAAGCTGTTCTCAATGACCACGGCAATCTGGGTAGAAGTGGAGTCGTCGTATGCCACCAGTTTGCGCTCCAGTGCAGCCACTTGGCTGCGCGAAAGTATGCCCACAAAATCATTGACCAAGCGGGGCGGGTTGGGGGCAGGGGGAGGTTCTTTGCCGAATGCCGACAGGGGCAAAAGCAGCAATATCCAGATTGTATTTTTAAGAAATATTTTCATTTAAAAATTTCAGCGGCCGTAAGAAATTTCATCCGGCAGTTCATTTTTGTCGTCGGCAGAACGGGGGAAAAACGTTTTCAGCTTTTGCCCCGACAGCCGCACCCCTTCTATCACGCCCTCTTTAAATTTCCCCTTTCGGAAATGCTGCTGCATCCCGTCCCGCACCTCTTCCCAAAAATCGGCAGGCACTTTCTCGTTGATGCCTTCGTCGCCGATAATCGCAAAGCGGCGCATCGAAGGCACGATGAAAATCAATACGCCGTTGCGATCGGCCGTTTTGTCCATTTCCAGTTCGTGGAATACCCGCGCCGCCACGTTCCTCGCATCGCCGATCAGTTCGCGTTCGAGGTGTACCCGTATTTCGCCAGAGGTATGCCCCTCCGCTTCGCGGATGGCAGCGACTATTTCCTGCTCTTCCTTTTTATTGAAAAAATCAACCAAACCAAATAATGGTGAATGATTAATGTTTAACGATTAATAGCTGGCCCCGGATATTGGGGCAATTAATCGTTAAACATTAATCATTAAATTAAAACTCTACTTTAGGTGCATTTTGCGACCCTTCCTGTGCCTCGAACATGGCCTTGTCGGAGAAGCCAAAAATGGTTGCCCAGAATTTGGCGGGGAAGCGGCGCACCGCTTTGTTGTATTCCGACACTTCTGCGTTGAATTTGTTGCGGGCCACTTTGATGCGGTTTTCCGTCCCTTCCAGTTGCGCCTGCAGGTCGCGGAATGCCTCGGTTGCTTTCAGTTCCGGGTAATTTTCCGTAACCATCAGCAAGCGGCCGAGTGCGGAGGAGAGTTCCCCTTGCGCAGCTTGGAACTGCTGCAATTGTTCGGGCGTGATATTGGACGGGTCAATCTGGATGCTGGTGGCTTTAGCGCGGGCCTCGGTCACGGCGGCGATGGTTGACTGCTCGAAATCGGCGGCCCCTTTCACCGTGTTGACGAGGTTGGGGATCAGGTCGGCGCGGCGTTGGTATTCGCTCTGCACGTCGGCCCATTTGTTTTCCACTTCCACGTCGCGGTCCACGAAGTTGTTGTAAGTATTGCAGCCAGAAAAGGCAGCGATCAGGCCAAAAATGATGAGTGCAAGGATGAGTACTGGTCTCATTGGTAAATAGATTTTGTTTTGAAAAATAGCAGCTATCGGCTCTTAGCTTTTGGCTATTCGCATTTGGCCGCTCAACTGAAATGAGAAAACCATATTCTCCATTTTCAGGTTTAAGCCCTGCTTTGCCAATAGCCAATGGCAAATAGCCAATAGCTGAAAAGAACTTTTTTTTGATGGAAAAATACAGGAAAGTCACCCATTGTTGAAGCGAAACCGGCATTATTCTGCAAACAGCGCCAAAATAGGGATAAACTCTGGAAACAGGGGCAAACGGAAGCCAAAATTAAATTGCAGCCGGAGAGGGGCCGAGCAGATATTTTACCACTTCCACTACTTTTTGCCCTGCTTTGGTCACTACTTCGATCACCTCCTCCATCGTCGTTTCGGTAATGCTTTCGATGGGAAAGCACTTGTTGGAAACCACCGAGACGACAAATATTTTCAGCCCCGCATGTTTGGCCACCAACACCTCCGGCACAGTGGACATGCCCACCACGTCGCCTCCTATTTTATTTAAAAAACGGTACTCTGCGGGGGTCTCCAAATTTGGGCCGGGCAGGCCGACATAAACGCCCGTATGTGCGCGGATTTTTTTTGCTTTCGCAAAATTGGCCGCCCGTTCTATCATTGCTTTATCGTAGGTATGCAGCATATCGGGAAACCGGACGCCCAGCCTTTCGTCGTTTTTGCCCCGCAGCGGGTTCTCCGGCATCAGGTTGATATGGTCTTTTATAAAAACGAGGTCGCCTGCATCAATGCCCTCGCCCGTGCTCCCCGCTGCATTGGAAATAATGATCCGTTCGATGCCCAATGCCTTCATCACCCTGACGGGAAAGGTCACCTGCTGCATGGAATAGCCTTCGTAAAAATGAAACCGGCCGGACATGGCCACTATACTTGCGCCATTTAATTTCCCAAAAATCAATTTGCCCGCATGGCTTTGCACCGTGGAAACGGGAAAATGGGGGATGTTTTTATAATCAATGCTGGCGGCTGTTTCTATTTCTTCCACCAAGCCGCCGAGGCCGGTGCCGAGCACGATGCCCGTTTGCGGTGCAAAACCGGTTTGCGTGCGGATGTATTTTAGCGCCTCGTTTATTTGTTCGTAAAGCATGGGTTGTTTTATTGCATAGTTCAGCAGGCTCTTTGAGGCGATGCCTTTGCGCGGGGAGCGGGCGGAAAGGCGCTGACTCTGGATTTACGGAATTGAGTCAACGCCTTTCCACCCGCCCTCCCCGCAACAAAGGCATCGCCTCAAAGAACCTGCTGAACAGTTATATTTTATATTAAAATTAAATGGCATACATATTGGGGCAATATATCCGATAAACCCTGCCTACCGGCAGGCAGGCAATAAACCAAATTAAGGAACATCTACCACAAGTCAGCGGCAGCGAGGTTCGACATTGCCTGTTGCTGCTGATGTTTCAACTCACTCACCTGTTGTCGGTGAATGCCGAACATGCTTGAGAAAGCGGACAAACATTCACCATTCCGTCCCGAAGCAAATCTACCCCATAGTTGGCTTCGGGACTTTTTTTGTCTATCTCCCGCAAAGTCACGCGAAGGTTTCGCAAAGTCACGCAAAGCAAGACGAGTGCAGACCTTGCTTTGCGTCACTTTGCGTCACTTTGCGAAACCTTCGCGTGACTTTGCGGGAAACTATGCCGTGCTCACCCACCTCCACAGGGTTTCTCAAAGAACCGACAAATTTTTAAAATATGTCAAATCAAGGCAGGCAATCCTTATTGATCCCCAAAACATATTTTTCGACAACGCCGATGCTTACCGCCGCTTCTGCCCCTTTAAACCCGCCGATCATTTCATCTTTTAAATTGGTCTTTGCCATCTCGGTCAGTTGCTGCGCAATGGGCAGGTACGACCAATGCCATTTTTCTTCGTTATAACCAAAAGGCCGTTCCGTTCCCTTTGCCGAGTAGGGCTGACAAAAACCAAAACGGATCGCGTTCTTGACCAACCATTCATAAACGGCTTTTCCTTTCCCATGCTCAAAAGTAGAATTGTCGAGATCATTGATGTCAATGTCGGAGCCCCAATGATGGCGGCTGGTACCGGGCATGGAACTGTATTCGAGAATTTTCAAAGCCCTCGTTTTGGGGTCGGGGTATTTTTTTGCGGCATTGGCGCCGTTTTCGATTTTGCGCGCACCTGTCCATTTAGCTTCCCAAATTGACTTTTGCCGGTAAAAATTACGGGTGGCGGAAATGATTTTCAGATCAATGCCATCGTCCTTTGCGGCCTGCCACATTTTTTTAAAACTTTCATAAGTTTCTTTGCGCAACATATAAGGATCGCCATCGGAGTATTTGGCATCAACGGAAACAAAATCGGGATGCTTGCCCGGATCGAATCGGCCCATCAGATATTCGAGGGTATATTCTTTTTTAATTACACCGGGCAGGGTGTCTATATAATTTTGTTTTTCGGCAATTAATGGCTTTTCTTTTTGGGTTACGCTTTTTGTTTTTTTTGCAATGCCATTTGCCGGAGGCTCGCTATTGGTGTCATTACAACTGATTGCCGATAAAATGAGCAGGAATATAAGAGTGTATTTCATGTTGTTTAATTAAGTTGCGAATATATTCCTTTATAGAGCTTATCTAAATATATTTATGATGGAACGAAAAATATTGTTCGCAATTAATTCTAAAAAAAGCCGCTGACCCGTCGATTCTGATTTTCAACCATAGCTTTCCATATAAAACAATCTTCTCTCCGATCAACATAGGACAAACCCCTAAGGGCTATTAAATTAGAAGAAAGTTATACTAAACGGCGTTAATTATCCCGCCCCTCCAGAACGTTCTAAACACTTTACAGAATTGTCTTATTCATGGATAATCCCTATACTTGCATCTAACGCTTATGCCCAGCCCTTTTCCAGCCCAGCCCTTTAAAATGTACTTATGGAGAAGCAATTTACAAAAATTCAAATAGAGCAGTAAGGTGGTGAAAAGAATAAGAATCGTATCCTCTATTTAGTTACTGCTATAACAGCGTCCCTGTTCCAGCCATCATGCACATGCACGATATAGGATAAGAATGGGCCAATGCCGTACTTCTTAGCCAGAGACGGCAAAGGCCCGACTATCGTCTGCCCCAGTTCAGGGCATTATTATTCGGCAGAGGTTTCGGGAAATGGTCTTGGGACATTGACTTATGAATGGAGAAAAGCCGTCGGCGGGGTGAACTATGGCGGGGTGATCGGTACAGAAAGCGTGCTCTATGTAGAAATGCCATCAACCATCAATCAATTGGTGACTTTGAAGCTAAAGGTTACAAGTTCGCTCGCTGGAACATTAAGCGTTACAAATTTTATTATTGTGCAACCATATGGGTGCGATGGTTTTACCCCTCCCGGCTTTCTTTTGTCTGAAAGCAATATTGGCGAGGTTAGTGTATTTCCTAACCCAACTTCCGGCAGGTTAACATTTGAAATCTATTCCATAGAGGAGTTTGGCAAAGGCTCCATTTCCATTAACGACCAATATGGCAAAACAATCAAAACAATCGGGTTTGATAAGTTGTATGAGGGCAAAAATTCATTCTCCGGAAAGTTTGATGACCTGCCCAATGGTCTTTATTATTTTAATGTAAAAATCGGTAAAGAATATTTGCACGGGAAGTTTAATATTTTGAAATAACCACTTTGGCCATTTGGTTTTTTGAAAAAACCAAATGGCCACTTTTTAAATTCATATGGATATGAATATCAAAAAATGCTTGTTTTTTATTGCAATCGTTAACGTAGTTCTTTTCTCTTGTAAAAAAGAAGATAATCAACCAATACCCGACCCATTCGATCCATTCGATGTGCTTCCATCTGGCGAAGCACAATCTTATAATAACGGAATTTTTTGGAGTTTTGATTGTTTCACTAGTGAAAGCCCACTATATCCAAATAAATATAGTTTAGTCATGAGCCATTTCAATGAAAATGGACTTCACAGGGGAGAATTTCATTTTAGAAATTTTTTGAAAATAATTGGGACTTACTATCCTGACCAATATGTTTATGCGTTTGGAACTAGTGCCGATTCCCTCTTCACTTGTAGTTTTATTACAGCCCTGGGCGATGGCGACATAATCGGCGACCCATATGTTTTGCTCAAAGACAGCGCAATGGTCTTCACTGTTGACAAAATATCGCCCGACGGGGAAATAGAAGGGACGTTCAGTGGTACCCTCATCAAAGAAATAGTGAATATGGAACACGACCCTGCTTCGCCCGATACCTTGGTATTTACCGAAGGGACATATGTTGTTAAATTGTAGACTTGTTCTGCCATAACTGACTGATTATCAGTGTCTGTTAATTTCATGTTTAGCCTGAAAATTGGCGCAAATACTTTATTGTTCAATAAATTTAAATTCAGATTTGTAATTGATTGACAATTATGTTTTAACAAATTATTTATTTATGTTTTATGAAAACATAAAATTTAATTTGTTGAAATATTTTATTCGTAAATCATTGATTATCATAACAGAACAAGTCTTGTGATTTTGGACAGTGTTCTGCAAAAACTGTATTGACATGAATTCCTATAAATATTTATTTTTTATTGCCATCATTGGCATGGCTCTTTTTTCTTGCAAAAAAGAAGACACCCCTCCGGAAATAGACTCCGCTGGCCCAATAGATATACCTTCTGGTGAAGCACAATCTTTTAAAAACGGAGAATTTTGGACATATACTGGCTTCACCACAACTTTTCAACAATATCCTGATAAATTTTTTCTTGTTTTAAACCACTACAATCAAAGTGGATATTTAAGGGGACAGTTTGCTTTCAGGAATATTCCCACCATAAAAGGCATATATTTCCCCGTTCAAGATATATACGAATTCGGGTCGGTTGACACACTCCTCACTTGTAGTTTCTTCTCTACCTTAGGCGATGGCGACATAATCGGCGACCCATATGTTTTGCTCAAAGACAGTGCAATGGTATTTACCGTTGACAAAATATCGCCCGACGGGGAAATAGAAGGGACGTTCAGTGGTACCCTCATCAAAGAAATAGTGAATATGGAAAACGACCCTGCTTCGCCCGATACCTTGGTATTTACCGAAGGGACATATGTTGTTAAATTGTAGATTACTCTTTCTGATCCATTGCCGGAGATGCCTAAAAACCAATTGAAAAGCGTATGCTCCACTACTTCTTCCGCTGCGTCACATAAACCACCAACTCCCTCAGCGCCCTGCGGGCAGGCACATCGGGCAAAGTATCGAGTATATCGAATGCTTTTTGGCTATATTCTTCCATTGCTTTCTTGGCATATTCCAGCCCGCCGCTTTGGCGGACAAAAGCGATGACCTCTTTTACTTTTTCCGGGCGGTCGCTGTATTTTTTGATGATGCGGATGATGCGTTTTTTTTCTTTCCGTGGAGCATTGTCCAATGCGTAGATGAGCGGCAGGGTGAGTTTTTTTTCCTGGATATCAATGCCGAGCGGCTTGCCCACGTCGTCGGTGCCAAAATCAAAAAGGTCGTCCTTTATCTGAAAGGCGATGCCGATGTGTTCGCCGAAGAGGCGCATGCGCTCGATGATGCCTTCGTCCTTGGTGGTGGAAGCTGCGCCCGCACTGCAGGCGGCGGCAATGAGGGAAGCGGTTTTTTTGCGGATCACCTCATAATAAACGGATTCCTCGATGTCGAGCCGGCGGGCCTTTTCCAATTGCAGCAGTTCCCCTTCGGGCAATGCTTTTACGGCTTCGGAGAGGATTTCGAGCAAGCGGAACTCTTTGTTTTTCAAGGCCAGCAGCATTCCCTGCGCAAACAAATAATCGCCGACGAGTACGGCCACCTTGTTTTTCCAAAGTGCATTGATGGAGAAGAAACTCCGGCGCTCATAGGCGTCGTCCACCACATCGTCGTGAACGAGGGTGGCCGTATGGAGCAGCTCGACAAGGGAGGCGGCGATATAGCTTGCCTCGTTGATTTCGCCGCAAACCTTGGCACTCAAAAACACGAACATGGGCCGCACCTGCTTGCCTTTGCGCCGCACAATGTAATACATGATGCGGTCGAGCAAGGGCACATTGCTGCTCATGGCTTCGCGGAAGTGTTGCTCAAATTGGCTCAACTCCTTTTCGATGGGCTGCTTTATCGTATTGATCGAAGATTTCATTGGCGGGGCAAATGTATGCCTTTGCCTGCGTTTGAAGATTTTTTGATGAAATGATGGTTTTGGGGAAGTGGCAAAAACAAGCTGCCAAACAGGATTGGACACAGATCGAACTGATTATCTCAGATTTATTGACCAATAGTATAGCAAGCAATCTGTGAAAATCAGTTCAATCAGTTCAATCTGTGTCCAATCCTGTTTGGCACGAAAGAAACGGGTTATTCCCTGCCTGCCCCCACACCAAAAACGAAACAGCCCCGGTGGAATATGGATTTTCCACCGGGGCTGTTTTTTCAAAAATTATTGAAAAGAAATTCATTACCGTACACTTTTAGTTGCACAAAAAGTTGATTGAAAATTTGGAAAGAAATGCAGAAATAAATAAGGGTTTTCCTAGCCTTGCGGCTTTAAACAGAAAACCCTTACAAAGATGTA
>DROJ01000305.1 GCA_011321935.1 Bacteroidota bacterium
GGGCGGAAAGGCGTTGCCTCGGTCTCGTAGATGTGAGGCAACGCCTTTCCGCCCGCTGTCCCCGCCCAAAGAGCTTGTCCCGAACCCTCGGGGCATCACCTCTAAGGCCCTGCGAATCAGTTACAATTTTTTTAATTTTTCAAAAATGGCTTATGGGACAGTCTCGGAGGCAGATAGCTACCGCTTTTAAACCCGCTGCCCTTTTTCAAGTCTCACCTCCATATTTTAAAAAAAAAACTAAAATCTGCGACAAATGAAAAGCAAGTTTAATTTCACCATCCTTCCCCTGTTTTTAGCATTTGCCCTTCCGTTTTTGGCAATTTCGCAAAGCACCGAAACCGACGGCGGCACTGGTCTCGACGGCGACGGATTCAGCCTCGAAGGGGCTTTGGAACTGTTCAAAAAAGCGGAGTCCCCCGAAGCATTTGAAAAGCTGCTCAACAGCGAAGACAACTATGTGAACAACCTCGACCTTAACGAAGACGGCGACATTGACTACATCCGAGTGGTGGACAACATGGACGGCGAGGTGCATGCCATCGTGCTGCAAGTGCCCGTGAGCGAAACCGAATCGCAGGACGTAGCGGTGATCGAAATCGAGAAAAAAGGAAAGGAGGAAGCGATCCTCCAGATTGTCGGCGATGCCGACCTGTACGGCGAACAAACCATTGTTGAACCCATTGAAACAGAAACCAAGGACGACGGGCGAGGCCCTTCCGTAAGTGTTGTCCGCATAGTGGTGAACGTATGGCTGTGGCCCTCCGTCCGTTTTGTTTACCGGCCGGGCTACCGGGTATGGGTGTCGCCCTGGCGCTGGCGCGTGTACCCCGTTTGGTGGAGGCCGTGGAGGCCCCGTCCGTGGGCGCATGTGCACCGTCATTGGGCTGTTTACCGGCCGCATTACCATGTTGTCACCACGCACCGGGTGGTCAGGGCGCACCGGGTCTATGTACCCAAAAGGAGGACTTCGACGGTGGTGCATACGAGGACGACCACGAGACGGGTCGCCACCAACAAAAACGGGGCAAAGGCAGGTGTGAAAAAGACCACCACCACTACGACCATAAAAGGTAAAAACGGAAATACGGTGACCCGCCAAAAGACCACTGTTGCCGCAGGCAAAAAAGGCAAAAACGGGGCAGCCGTGGGCGCTAAAAAAACGACGACCAGAACAACTGCAAAAGGAAAGAACGGGGCCGTTGTGACCAAGAAAAAAACGACCAAGGCCGCTGGCGCAAAAGGAAGAGGTGGCCGGAAGGCGGGTGTCAAAAAGACAACAACAGTGAAAAAGAAAAGGAGGGGCTAGTGCAGTGATTAGTAATTAGTTGACTAGTGATTAGTCCGACAAATCCCTGATAATGTGGCATTTAACCAAAAACTAAATGGTTAGTTATACTGAACCATAATAGGTTTTGTGCATTGAGGGCAGGTGCTCCCCTTCTGGGGCTGGGGGCTGGCGGGGGCAAATGCACAAAACCTATTATGGTTCAGTATAATTACGATTTGTACCACTAGGGAAGCTGTGTTTTAGAGCAAGAGCGCAGGCAAAATAACCAGCTAAATAGGATTGAACACAGATTGAACTGATCGAACTGATTATCGCAGGTTTATTAATAATACGGTTAACAATCTGCGAAAATCAGTTCAATCCCTGCCTGCCGGCAGGCAGGTGTTCAATCAGTGTCCAATCCTATTTAACAGGTTATTTTTGCCGCTTGCCCAAACCTAATTATTTATTGGTTTCTATTTTAATGCTCCGCTGGAAGGCCGTATAATTTCCTGTTTTTTCCGGCATTTTTTCCGTCACCAATATTCGGAACAATATATAACCTTCATTAGTCGGCGATATAATATTATTTTCTTCTTTTATCCCTTCTATTTTATTTCTGCTCAAAACAATATCCACTTCGTTGTTGTCGAAGCCCCGGTCATTTTTGATAAAAAAATTATTGGTGTCGGGTTCGTAAAGTGCCAGCGACCAGTAGGTAAACCACGGCAGTTCCCCCCTTATGCGCAGCGGGCCTTTTTTTAAATCATAATAACAGGAAGCGTAGATAAAATCGGGGTTTTGGAAAGGCAGTGAATATTCGGTTGGCAGTTCGGAGTATTTAAACCTGTTCTCGGTTCCGTGGCGTTTTTTGTTTTTGTAAAATACCAAATTGGGGAAATATTTTAGGCTGCATGTTTTTCCGAAATATATGCCGCCGATAAAAAAAACGAGGTATAGCAATGTTTTTTTCATTTAGAATATAGGATGTTGTTGGCCGCTAATGCGCTAATCATTTCAAATACGGAGAGTTTTGATTTGCGCGTTGGCGAAAAAAAAAAACAGTAATTATTGGCCATTTATTTTGACTATTTTTGGCAGCTCCATATTATTTATATTTTCATAAAAATTCGTGTCAAGGTCATAGAGCCGCAACATGACCGTCATATTTTCCGCATTGCCCGTGGGCAGCCAGTTTATATGTTTTTTATTTTTTGAAATAATGATTTTATAGTTGTCCAAAGAAGTGTTTGTGTATTTGATATTGTCCATATTGAGGCTGGTAATTTCACCGCCGTTCGGGATCAAAGAATGGTCGCTTCCATACATGGCATAGCTCCAATAGCGGGCATGGAAATTATCCCCCGTCAATAAGTAATCGAAATTAGAATTCAGTGGCTTGCCCTTTGTGTCGGTGGTGGCCGTCAGTTCGAGCAGGTCGGGGTAGGGGAGCTTTGGCGTCCCGCTCCTTGCGTTGATGCAGCGTTGCAGGTCGTCGGGGACTGGGGGCCTTTGCGGGCTGTATTGCCAAATCCCGTTTTGCCGGATGTTTGCGTCTTCCCTTCCGGCATCTATCTTGAATACCGCCCACGAACTGCCTATCAGCAGGCCGAGCAAAAGGAAGAGGATGGCTGTGGCCAGTTTTTTCATAACAATAGGTTTGGGGGGGAGTGTTGTCCCCCCAATTTTTGGGATAGCAAATGTATCTTTTTTATTGCAGAACCCGCATGTGCGGCTTAATCAAAACCATTATTTCCTGTCATCAAAATAAATAAATATTAATAAATATTTTTATATATACAAATGTTTTTCATACATTGTGCCCTGAGCTGCTTTCCCATGATGATTCTATCACTATGTCACTAATTTGGTTTCACAATTCGCCTAAAGACACTCGAATCCCTATTTTGATTAAAAAAATTTGTTTTAAATTTGTTTTATTCAAACATTACCTGCATTTTTGTTTCAGGTAATATTAAACACTGATATTATGGATCTGCAAATTCTCGTAAGCAAAAAAGGGACAAAGGTGGTGAAGGCTTCCGATCTTTACATCGTTCTTGGCCTGCCCAACAAACAGTACGCCACCAATCTCCGCCGTTGGATCAACGACGTTTACCAATTCCGCGACGGCATCCGCAAACCGGCGGCCATGAAAGATTACGCCAAGCGGCCCACCACGGTCAAATTGATGGAGGATTACTACTTCTCCATTGAATTTGCGAAGCTGATTGTTTTGAATTCCAAAAGTAAAGTGAAGCAGAAGTACGCCACTTTCCTTTATAAATTGGAAGACAAAACAGAAAGCAACGACCTGCTCAACGTTGACCAAGTAATGGCCGTGCTGGAACTCGCCAAAGTGATGGGCATGGTAAGCTGCCAAACTGCTGCGGAGCAAAAACACCTCGAAACATACGAGCAGCGCAACAATGGAAGTGCGGCCAATTGGTGGAATTTCCGCTCCAAAATGCTGGGCTATTCCACCGATCAATTGAAACAAAAAATGCAGGAAATGGGCAAAAGCACTGCCGGAAAAAGCCGGCGCCATATGCTCATGCAGACCGATAAATACGAAATGGTGCGCACGGGCGTGGTTGACCTGTTCATGGCAATGGGCAAGACGGAACGCTACGCAAAAAACCTCGGGCGCTTGGCCAAAGCATTTGCCAAAGAGCTAAAAGTGGAAATCTTTGACGACCGGAACGCACCGCTTTTGTTTACGCCACATCTGAATAAAGAACTGGCCAATGAAGTGAAGCACCTGGAAAAGGGGCGTTACCTGCAGCTTTGGGAACCGCAAAGGATGGCTTCGTGAATTGAAATTAAAAGCAACTATTCAGTTTGCCGCTAATTGCGCTAATTTTCACGAATTAATTCGTGAATGAAGTGGTGTTAATTTTAACGTGTTTGGAAATCACGTTAAAATTAACACCACCGTTTATTTATATTTTCAAAAATTTTCCCAAACCTATCTGCCTGCCTTTCGCATCTTTTATTTTTATAAAATATATACCTGCCGGAAAACTGGAAATATCCAAGTCAAAGCCTCCTCCATTTTTTACCATTTCCATTTCCATTTTTTTACCTAAATAAGAATATACGGAAAGTTGCCAACTGGTACCTGCCGGGCGGTTATTTATCGCTATATTTATATGATGAGAAGAAGGGTTTGGGTATAATATTATGCTTTTGTTTTCTGCAAAAATATGATCGGTCGCATTGACCACATCGCAATCAAGGGGGCGGTCAGGAAAAAAACATTCGATATCGGTCAGGTTGAGAAAGTAGTCAAAAAACTCATGGCAGAGCAAACTGCTTTCGGCATCTATTGCATATAAGCCCCTTTGCAAAAGGCCGTAATTGCTGCCGATCCCTTCTATCCAATATTCCTGCGGGATGCCGAGTTTTTTTCCAAAATATATGACCCTGCGCAACTGCCCCCCGAGCATTTCGGATTTTACACTGTCAACACGGAAAATATTTGCAGCAGACCAAATGTCGAGTGCGATGGAGTCGCCTGCCTCCAAAGAAAAGTCATACAGCAATTGCTCGTCCTCGCTGTCGTATTTTACAAAAACCAATGGGCCATCGGAGCGGATGAAAGTGTGGGGCGCAGTGAATGGCATGAGCACCGTATCCGTTTCCATGTCCAATAGGTAGCTGTTTATTTTTTGGTATTCCCTACCGTTTATGGTGGTGTCACCGCACATGGCAACCAATACATTTGATACACCCAACAGGGTGACATGCTGTTCTTTCCAAAGGGCACCGCTTTCGGGGAAAGGGGTGTTTTGGGAAAAGCATGGATTGGCAGATAGGAAGGATAAAAGAACGAAAAAGGTAAAATATTTTTTCATGATCTGTAAGTTTTATTCTTGTTCATAGACAGAAGGAGTGGAGAATTGGTTTGGAGGTTTTGGATGGGAAATTGACAAATAATTGTCATTTGTAATTAATTAATACCAGTCGCAACGGGCGCTAAAGCATGGCCGACTGAACGGTGCTTTTTTTAAAGAAACAATTTATGACGAAAAAATTCGTACTTCGTGCAACCTTCTTTGACGGCGGCAGTTCTTTATTACGAAATAATTCGTAATAATTGCTAAAACACATTATCATGAAAGAATTGCTTATCTGTTTTTTGCTCGGCTTTATTGTCCAATTATCTTATGCCCAGAAAATAGGGTTCATTCCCGGGAAGCTGCCCGGTGTCGCAGAAAAGGACTATAACAAAGGCAAATACATTTTGGAAAACACCTATAAATCAATGGAAGAACACGGCGACACCGTATATGCCGATTATTGGAACATTGCCGTCGGCTACTCTTATATGGACTATGATAAAAACGAAATATTGGAGCTGCTGAAAAAAAGCAAAGAAGAAGATGCGGAAAGTTTTTGCATCATCGCTCAATTTAAAAATTCGAGCAAACCCGAAGGGTACAAGTCTTCTAAATTTTATAAACTATTAGGCGCTGATTTCGAAAATTTAATAAAAGATTGTGAACATGATGGCACGTTAAAACCGTTTGAATCATCATTAAAAGAAAAGTCCTATTATAAGGGCTTGAATTATGACCTCATTGCCCAATTGGACAGGATGATGCTCAAAGACCAAAAATATAGGCGGGATAATGATGTGTTGACAAATAAAAAAAAATGGGAAAAACAAAAGGCGCTCGACATGGAAAACCAAATAGAGCTGGCCAATATTTTTGAAAAATATGGCTATCCCGGAAAGTCGTTGGTCGGCAGTGATTTCGATAGCAATGCCTGCTTGATATTGGAACATGGGAGCGATCTGGCTTTTCAGGAAAAATGGTTTCCGACAGTAATTGAAGCGATGAGAAAAGGGGAGGCGGACATAAATATAGTGCGCATGCTCATTGACCGGATATATTGGAAAAAAACGGGCAAGCAAATATTCGGCAGCCACGTGGATGTGCCAATGGAGGAGGAGAAAATAATCCGGGAAATACAAGCTGAATATGGGCTGTGATTTAATCATGAGATATTTAGAGCATGTTGGGATTTTTATGGCCCAATAATCAACGAGTTATGAAATAAGGGCGTTTAGATTTTCCAGATTTTCAATCCCGATAATTATACTCGACCATTATAGGTTTTGTGCATTGAGGGAAGGTTCTCCCCTTCTGGGGCTGGGGGCCGGAGAGGGCAAATGCACAAAACCTATAATGGTCGAGTATATCAGCGAATTTTCAGGGGGTATTTATTACAAAATCTCATTTGAAAATGAAATCAATTTTAAAATCATAGAGCCAGGGGATTTTGGGATTGAGGCAGGGCTGAAAAATAGAATCTGTCACTGGTAGAGGAAACAGGGAGGGAGTTCATAGTTTTAAACATTGCAATTAAATTTGGCAATATATTAAATTTATAAATTTAGAAAAACATACATACGTTTGACGTAACTCTTTGATTATAAATCAATTGAAAAATTTCCCTGAAAATAAACAAATAAAATATACTGCCAAATTTAATTACAGACCAAAATGATGTCTGCATCATTTAGTTGGGGAACATGGGATCTTTTTATGTAATAAATACCCCCTGAAAATTCGCTGATAATTATCGGGAGGAAAATTGGGTCGCCCTAATATTGTCAAACAGCACAAAAAAAAACTAAAAATGGTAGTGTTAATTTTGACGTGATAGGCATAAAC
>DROJ01000306.1 GCA_011321935.1 Bacteroidota bacterium
AAGTTGCCAAAAGCAATTATTTTTTACATAGTTATAGCAACTTATAAAATATACAGATATGGACAACCAATTTATAGGAAGAAAAGAAGAACGGGAAATATTGCAGGATGCGCTGGACTCCAGAGAGGCAGAACTGGTTTCTGTCATTGGCCGGAGGCGGGTTGGAAAGACTTTTTTGGTCGAGTCTTTTTACGAAGAAAAAATAGTTTTTCAAGTTTCTGGCATCCAGCATACACCTTTGGCAGGGCAACTGCGAAACTTTACGGCCCAACTGACCAAGTTCGTCAAAAAAAGCACCCCTGTTCCAGTAGGCATAAAACAACATTCGGATTGGTTTGATGCGATCCTGTCGCTAATCGCTTATTTGGAAACGGTAGTGGGCAAGGAAAGGAAAGTTGTGTTTTTTGATGAACTGCCGTGGCTGGCAAAAAGGAAATCTGGCTTTCTGCAGGCTTTCAGTTATTTCTGGAACAGTTGGGCTTCCAAGCAAAACCTCGTTGTCGTCATCTGCGGTTCGGCAGCTTCGTGGATGATCCAAAAAGTGGTGAAAAACAGGGGCGGCCTGCACAACCGCATCACTAAACGGATACACATGAAGCCCTTCACTTTGGCCGAAACGGAGCAGTACCTGAGAAGCAGGAACATGGATTTCGACCATTATGAAATTTTGCATTTTTATATGGCCATGGGGGGCGTGCCGCATTATTTGAAAGAAATAAAAAAAGGCAGGAGCGTGGTGCAAAATATTGACCGTATTTGCTTTTCGGACAGCGGCCTGTTGAGGGATGAATTTTCGGAACTCTACGCCGCCCTGTTCGACCATGCCGACAACCACATCGCCGTGATCCGGGCATTGGCCAAAAAGCGGATGGGACTGCCCCGGACGGAAATCATCAAAGCCGCCAAATTGCCCAATGGCGGCGGCGTCACCAAAGTCTTGGAAGAACTGGAGCAGTCCGGTTTTATTTCCAGCTATTACCCATTTGGCAAAAAGAAAAAGGAGCGCCTGTACCGCCTCACGGACGAGTATTCTTTGTTTTACCTGCAATTCATCGAAAACAAAAGGAACGAGGGCGCGGGGACTTGGCAGCACCTCAGCCAAACGCCCGCCTATAAAACCTGGAGCGGTTATGCTTTTGAAAGTATCTGCCTGAAACATATCCCGCAAATAAAAAAAGCACTCGGTATAGCGGGGGTCTATACCCTTTCGTCGGCGTTTTATAAAAAAGGAATCCCAATGGCTATCGGGAAAGAAAAAGGCCTGCAAATAGACCTCGTGCTCGACCGCAACGACCATGTTATCAACCTCTTTGAAATAAAATTTTACAACGAACCTTATACCCTCAGCAAGGCTTACGCCGCCCGGCTGCGGGAGAAGCAGGGCATTTTCCGCAAAGCCACCAAAACCCGGAAACGCCTCTCGTGGGCGATGATCACTACTTTTGGATTGAAGAAAAACCAGCACAGCTTGGGTATCGTGGAAGCCGATTTGACGATGGATGTTTTGTTTGAGGAGGTTTGAGAATTGGGAGCTTTTTTGGGGAAAAGGCAATGGATAATTTTTGGTGTTTCTCACTTGAGGATGTAGGTATTGATGCTTACCTTGTGAAAGAATACCCCATTGACCATCCGAAATATCCAGCGTTCAAATCAGAACAAGAATTATGGTTGGATCGTTATGGTTACGATAGAAACGGCCATCCAAAAGGTTTTATAAAAATCATTTTCTCAAAATAAGTGCTCATGCAAGACCAGTTAAAAGACATACTCGAAAGGAACGAGAAAAAATACGTTCAAATACTCCGGCTTCTCCACCTGATAGAAGGGGTGAACAAAAGCATAGAAAACAGCCGGGAAATGGAAAGCACGACCATGCTCAAACAATACAAACATCTAAAAAGCCAGTACACAAAAGAATTCCTGACCTTGCTTGCCGAATTTAAAATGCCCATCCAATTGGCAAAAGCAGCTTGACCGGTTCACATACTCCTCCTATACCTCCCCCCGACCCCGAACATCGCGTTCGTGATCTGCCCCAGCGAGCAGCATTTTGCTGAAAGAATCCGATGATCGCTTGCCGACAGCTATTTTATAACAATCGGTTATGCAGTCAACGATCCTGCCTGTTGTCAATGACCGCTACTATCTCAATAACTTCCTTTTCAATCCGATATATCAAAGAAGTCTGAGGAGAAACAACGCATTTTCGACAACCCGGAAATATTTCAGACAATGGAAATCCATGCGGGAGTAATTTTATAGCAGCGATAAAACGATCCAACCGTTTTTGAAATTTCCGGCGGACGGCAGGAGAATATTTGTTTTCCAGATATTCAAAAAGCTGAGCCAATTGGTCGGAAGCCTTTTGGGAAAGTAGGATGGTCATGGGAAGCGCTTTTTCATGTTCTCTTTAAAAGTTTCGTAACCCACAGCCCGGCCTGCATCAAGGTCGCTCAAACCCTCCGAAATATCGTTCCGCTCCTTATCGCTCAAATTGTTCGCCCAATCTCCCTGCACTTCTGATTGTTGCAATAGTTCTTCTATTAATGTGAGCAAATCTTCGTTTTCCAATTTTGTGATCAACTCAATTGCCCGCAATTTCCGGTCAGATATGGTCTGTTGCATATTGATGGATTTTTAGAAATAAAAAATATCTACAAATTTAACTTATTTTCTTCACATACTCCTCCTATACCTCCCCCCAACTCCGAACATCGCGTTCGTGATCTGCCCCAGCGAGCAGCATTTTACCGCTTCCATCAACTCCTCAAAAACGTTCCCGTTTTGCAGTGCCACCTCTTTCAGTTTTTCCAAAGCAGCTTCCGAACGCCCGGCGTGCACCTTGTGCAGTTCCTGCAAATTACGGATCTGGATTTCTTTTTCCTCCTCCGTCGAACGGATCACCTCTCCGGGAATGATGGTCGGCGAACCCGTGGAAGAAAGGAAGGTATTCACGCCGATGATGGGGTACTCGCCCGTGTGTTTCAGCGTCTCGTAATAAAGGCTTTCCTCCTGTATCTTGCTGCGTTGGTACATCGTCTCCATCGCGCCCAAAACACCTCCCCGCTCGGTGATGCGGTCAAACTCCGATAGGATGGCTTCCTCCACCAAGTCGGTCAGTTCTTCGATGATAAAAGCACCCTGCAAAGGGTTCTCGTTTTTGGCCAAACCCAGTTCGTGGTTGATAATCATTTGGATGGCCACAGCACGGCGAACACTCTCCTCGGTCGGCGTGGTAATGGCCTCGTCGTAGGCATTGGTATGCAGCGAATTGCAGTTGTCGTAGATGGCGTAAAGTGCCTGCAAAGTGGTGCGGATGTCGTTGAAATCTATCTCTTGCGCATGCAGCGAACGGCCGCTCGTCTGGATGTGGTATTTCAGTTTTTGCGAGCGCTCGTTGGCGCCGTATTTATACTTCATGGCCTTCGCCCAAATGCGCCTCGCTACCCGCCCGATGACGGCGTATTCGGGATCCAGCCCATTGGAGAAAAAGAAGGAGAGGTTGGGCGCAAAATCGTCTATTTTCATGCCCCGCGAAAGGTAGTATTCCACGAAGGTAAAACCATTGGAAAGGGTAAAGGCCAACTGCGAAATAGGATTGGCGCCGGCCTCAGCGATATGGTAGCCGGAAATGGAAACGGAGTAGAAATTGCGAACCCCGTTTTCGATAAAATACTCCTGCACGTCGCCCATCAATTTTAATGAAAATTCAGTGGAAAAAATGCAAGTATTTTGCGCTTGGTCTTCTTTTAAAATGTCGGCCTGCACAGTGCCCCGGACTGCCCGCAAGGCTTTGGCCTTTAGCTCATTATAAATTGCAGGTTCTAAAACTTGATCGCCCGTGAGACCCAATAGCATCAAACCCAAAGCCCCCTCCCGGCCTCCCCCAAAAGGGGAGGAGAGGACGGTGTCTGGCTCTTTTGGGTTTTTACTCGGAGGAGGAGTGAAACTCGGTTTTCTTGTTTTTGAGTCATGGTTCACGCCAGAAGTGACGGCCGTACTCCCCCCCTTTTGGGGGGGCTGGGGGGGGCTTCCCTCCCGGCCTCCCCCAAAAGGGGAGGAGAGGACGGTGTCCGGCTCTTTTCGATTCTTATTTGGAGGAGAAGTGATGCTTGGTTTTCTTAATTCCAAGTCATGGTTCACGCCAGAAGTGACGCTCGCGCTCCCCCCCTCTCGGGGGGGCTGGGGGGGGCTGCCAGAAGTGACGCTCGCGCTTCCCCCCTCTTGGGGGGGCTGGGGGGGGCTGGGGCTGTATTTCGGCCGCTCCAACCCTCGGTCATCGTACTCCCTTTTAAAGGCTGCTTCCACCAAATGTTCCAGTCCGTGTTCTTTGATATACAGCTCGCACTGCTGGTCAATGGCGGCGTTCATAAAGAAGGCGCACATGGTTGCTGCCGGGCCGTTGATGGTCATCGAAACGGAGGTTTTTGGGTCGCAGAGGTCGAAGCCGGAATAGAGTTTTTTGGCATCGTTGAGCGAGCTGACGTTGACGCCGGAGTTGCCTATTTTACCGTAAATGTCGGGGCGCAGGTCGGGGTCTTCGCCGTACAGTGTCACCGAGTCGAAAGCGGTGGAAAGGCGCTTGGCGGGCATGCCTTTGGAGAGGTAGTGGAAGCGCTTGTTGGTGCGCTCGGGGCCGCCCTCTCCGGCAAACATCCGCGTGGGGTCTTCGCCCTTCCTTTTGAACGGGAACACGCCTGCGGTAAACGGAAATTCGCCCGGCACGTTTTCCTGCCGGCACCAACGGAGTATCTCTCCCCAGTCCTTGAATTTCGGGAGTGCTATCTTCGGTATTTTATTTTGCGAAAGCGAAAGGGTGAAGTTCTCTATTTTGAATTCTTTGTTCCGCACTTTGTAAACAAACTCGTCGGTGCGGTAGGCCGCCTTTTTTGCCTCCCAGTTTTCGAGTATTTTTTTGTTTTCCTTCGTTAAATTTTCCAGCAGTTCGGACTTTGTTTTTTGGAGCAATTTTAAGGTGCCGGAGGTGTCGTCGCTGTCCCCCTCCTGCAAATGGGCAATCGTATTTTCTATGCTGAAAATTTTCCTCGCCAGTTCGCTTTGCTGCTCCGTTTCCTCGTCGTAACGGCGGTTGTTTTCCGAGATTTCCGACAGATAGCGCACCCTCGCCGGAGGGATGATGAACTGCTTTTGGCTCTCGCCTTCTTTCAGCCCGCCCGTGTATTCACCTTTGAAAAGCCGTTTCATCAAGCCGTTGAAAAGGGCGTTCACGCCGGGGTCGTTGAACTGCGAAGCGATGGTGCCAAAAACGGGCATTTCGCTGGGCGGGGTGTCCCAGAGGTCGTGGTTGCGCTGGTACTGTTTTTTGACATCGCGCAGGGCATCCTGTGCGCCCCTTTTGTCAAATTTATTGATGGCCACCACGTCGGCAAAGTCGAGCATGTCTATCTTTTCCAATTGCGAAGCAGCCCCAAATTCGGGGGTCATCACATACACCGAGAGGTCGGCGTGGTCAACGATTTCGGAGCCGGACTGCCCGATGCCGGAGGTCTCCAAAATGATAAGGTCGAAGCCCGCGTGCTTCAAGATGGCGATGGCATCGTCAATGTGCTTGCTGAGGGCGAGGTTGTACTGACGGGTGGCCAGCGAGCGCATAAATACCCGTTCGTCGGCGATGGAATTCATGCGGATTCGGTCGCCCAACAATGCGCCGCCCGTCTTTCTTTTGGAGGGGTCAACAGAAATAATGGCCAGCGTCTTGTCCTTGAATTTTGCCAAAAAACGCAGCACGAGTTCATCCACGAGGCTTGATTTTCCAGCGCCTCCCGTACCGGTGATGCCGAGTACGGGCGTCGTGCTTTCGGCTGTTTTTTTCTTTAAATCATCGAGCCATTCCTTGTTCTGTTCGGGGTAGTTTTCGACGGACGAAATGAGGCGGGCGATGTGCATTTGACGGGGGGAATAAATTCCCCCGCTTTCGGAAGGGCTTACGTTCGCTAATTGGCCATTCAAGTTCTCTCCAACCGGATAATCACATTGTTCCAACAGGTCGTTTATCATGCCCTGTAGGCCCATCGCCCGGCCATCGTCGGGGGAGTAAATGCGGGCGATGCCATATTGCTGCAACTCCTCGATTTCGGTCGGCAAAATAGTGCCGCCGCCGCCGCCGAACAGCTTGATATGCCCCGCCCCTTTTTCTTTCAGCAGATCAAAAGCATATTTGAAAAACTCATTGTGCCCGCCCTGGTAAGAAGTGATGGCGATGCCCTGCACGTCCTCCTGGATGGCGGCATTTACGATTTCGTGTACGGGCCGGTTATGCCCCAAATGGATGACCTCCGCCCCCGACCGCTGGATGATGCGCCGCATGATATTGATGGCCGCATCGTGGCCGTCGAACAGGGAGCCCGCGGTGAGGATGCGGATCTTGTTTTTTGATTTATATGGCTGGACTTTTTTCATGATATTAAATGGTTGAAATGGCTCGAATGGTTAAATGGTTAAATGGTTAAAATGGCTCGAATGGTCAAATGGTTTTTTGCTGGATATATAATTAAAAGCCAGTTAGTTTTTTAAACATAAGCACTGCTATATTTTTCAGGCAGGACTCCAAGACGTGCTGTATTATCTCTATCGCCACCACTCAAAATTATCAGAAATAATAATTTCATTTTTCTGAACATGGTGGGTCGTTTTCATGGGGATGGTTTTATATTTCAAATTATATTTTTTGGCCAGTTCCCTTATTTCGGGGGTGTCATCATATGTCAACATATATTTCCCCGAAAGTTTTGCGGTTAAATAAAATAATTTATCGTGATCAATATCGAAATGGGTGTAAAGCCTTTTACCCGCTTTTGTATATGGGGGGTCAATAAAAAAATACGCGCTTTTATTATTTTTATGAAATTCAAGAATTGGAAAAGCATCTCCATTGATAAATTCAATTTTATGTTTAACATGATTTATTGCGAGTATCCTATTTTTTAAAGTTTTTGGATACCAACGGGAAGTAATGCCTTTTCCATTTTCCCCGTTTTTTATCATTCCAGAACCTTTTGCCAATATGCCGCCGTGGAATATCCTGTTTTTTAAAATGGTGCAAAAAGCAGCGTCGTTATTATTTTTATTTTCTTTTTCCAATTCTTTTTTTGCCTTTTCAGGGGTAAGGTCAAAATTGAATATTTTATTGGCCAGCCACTCGTTGTCCCCGTTTATTATTACCTCCCATACTGCCGCTATTTCTTTATCTAATTCTATCATGGTTATATGTTCGGCGAGGTTTTCAAAAGCTGCGGTCAAACTTACTATTCCGCCTCCGGCAAATGGTTCGATCAGTTCTTTGGGTTTGCCGCTTTGGGTCAGCCATTTCCTGACCCTTGGTATGAGCCAGGTTTTTCCGCCGGGGTAACGGAAGGGGCTTCTTTGGGGGACGGAGGCGACGTTCACTGTTTTTGATTTCAGCGGTAGTATATTTTCATGTTTAAATAATGTCAGTTG
>DROJ01000307.1 GCA_011321935.1 Bacteroidota bacterium
ATAAATTCCCCCGACATTTTATTATTCCCCCGTGGTCGGGGGAATAAATTCCCCCTCTTTTGGAAGGGCAAGGATACGGGGGCATGGGGTTATCGGTTTATTTTCAATCGGGACATATTGCTGTCCCTCCCGCCATATTTTTCTTTTGGTAAATGCTCGGTTCGCTCTTTACCTGCAAGCCCTTCCAAGAGCGGGGGAATAAATTCCCCCGACATTTTATTATTCCCCCGTGGTCGGGGGAATAAATTCCCCCTCTTTTGGAAGGGCAAGGATACGGGGGCATGGGGTTATCGGTTTATTTTCAATCGGGAGATATTGCTGTCCCTCCCGCCATATTTTTCTTTTGGTAAAATCTCGGTTCGTTCCTTACCTACAAGCCCTTCCAATAGCGGGGGAATTTATTCCCCCGACATTTTTTTTTATTCCCCCGTCACCTTTTTCCGCAAAGCCTTCTTCTCGCTCTGCATTTTTTTTTCTTTCAGCCGCTTCTCCTTATCGGCCTTCGAGCGCCTCCGTTTTTTCCGTTTTTTCACTGGCCGGATGGCTTCTTCGATCAAGAAAAGAAAGTTGGCGATGGCATCCTCTTTATTGGCCAATTGCGAGCGGGTCTTTTGGCTGCTTACTATTAAAATCCCATTTTTATTGATCCTGTTTTCGAGCCTTTCGGTGGCAAGCTGTTTTTGTTCATCCGTTAAAATGGCCGACTGCTGCACATCAAAAAGCAGCTCAACTTTAGTCTCCACTTTGTTGACATGTTGGCCGCCCGCACCTGAGCTTCTGGAGGTGCGGAATTTCACTTCCGGTATGAGCAATTCTAAATCCATGATGAAGTATTCCTGTATAGGACACACCAAGTTTTACACAGGTGAAACAATCTGTAATTTCACTAACCCCCGACTTTAGTCGGGGGAAGGCAAGGCACAAATCTGGGTTTTAACCCAAAATATTCACTTGTGTTTTGGGTTAAAACCCAGATTTGTGCCTTGCTTGTCCCCTGACTAAAGTCAGGGGTTAGTGAAATTATATTTTGATCTGCCGAGTAGTTACCCAAGTTTTTATTCCGATAATTAACAGAAGACAGGTCTCAATTGGCAAAAAACAACTAATCAACTAACATTGCCGTTCATTGGTTCAAAATGAAATCCGGTCAACATAAAATATTCCTGCTGCTCCAATTGGCGGCCATTACTGTCTTCGCCGGCAGGGCATGGCAGCACCTGTTTTGGGATGCCCCCTACCGGGAGGTTTTCTGGGATCCCGATTTTACAAAAAGCATTATTGAAGGGTTGACCTCGCTTTCTTGGGAGGAATATGTGACCCATCCAAAAGGGGATATTTTGTTTCAGCGGTTTGTTCTGTTGCAGGGCGCATTTTATGCCCTTTGCGCAGTGCTGACTATTTTTATAAAAAAAATACCGGCGTGGGCTAGGGGCATTTTATGGCTCGCCGCGGCCAATTTGTTTTTCCTCGCTTTGATTTATTTGAAAGACAAGTTTTACCACCTCGGCCAGTTTTTTGAGTACAGTTTGCAATTTTCCTCGCCGCTGTTTTTGTATTATTTTTTAAAAAAAGAAAAGCTGTCTAAAAGGCTGGTTATCTGGATGAAAGTGGCCATTGCTTTGACTTTTACTTGTCATGGTTTGTACGCAGTTGGCTATTACCCGATGCCCGTTACTTTTTTACAAATGTTGAAAGCAATATTGAACATGGAAGGGGCACCGGCGCTTGCTTTTTTAAAAGTAGCGGGGCTGCTTGACTTTGTGGTGGCTATCGGTATTTTTTTAAAAAAAAGATGGGCGGTGCCGGTTTTGGTGTATGCGGTGGTTTGGGGTTTTTTGACTTCGATGGCGCGCATTATCGGCAATTTTTATTGGGATTTTCCTTTGGAAAGTTTGGACCAGTGGGTGTTTGAAGCGGTGTACCGTTTTCCGCATTTTTTGGTTCCGATGGCTTTGTTGTTTTGGATGAAAGTTGGAGAGAAGCGGCTTTAATTTCCCCGATTTCTCGGAGAATTTAAAATCTAAATCGCCAATATCTCCGCCAGCCGGATCAGCCGTAGATTGAGGTCTTTTTGGTTGTTGATAGCATATTTAAAAGGCGTGTATTTGATCTGGTCATTGTCCACGCCGACCATGATGTCTTGGTGTCCTTCCAACAGTGCGTTTACCGCAGAGAAGCCCAACCTGCTTGCCAAAACCCGGTCGTAAGCACTCGGCGAACCGCCCCTTTGCAGGTGCCCGATCACCGTGACCCGCACATCAAAAACATCCAATCTTTTCTCCACTTTTTTGGCAATTTCGTCGGCGCTGCCCAAAGGGTTGCCCTCGGCAACGATGACGAGGCTTGTCATTCTTTTGCTTTTGGCGACAGCGGCATAATGTTTTACGAGTTCATCAATGGTGGTTTCTTTTTCTGGTAAAATGACGCTGCCCGCACCCGAAGCGATGGCCGTGTGCAGGGCTATAAAACCCGCGTGCCTTCCCATCACTTCCACAAAAAACAGGCGGTTGTGCGACTCAGCGGTGTCCCTGATTTTGTCAACTGCTTCCACTGCCGTGTTCACCGCGGTATCAAATCCGATGGTTTTGTCCGTGCCGTAAAGGTCGTTGTCAATGGTGCATGGCACGCCGACGATGGGGAGGTCAAATTCTTTGTGAAAAATTTCTGCGCCCGTAAAAGTCCCGTTTCCGCCGAGGGCGATGAGGGCCTCGATTTTATGTTTTTTCAAATGTTTAAAAGCCTTTGCCCTGCCTTTTTCGGTCATGAATTCCTTGCTCCTTGCCGTCTTCAAAAAGGTGCCGCCGCGCTGGATTATATTGCCGACATCCCGTTTTTCGAGCGGCCTGAAATCCCCGTTTATCATGCCTTCATAGCCGCATTTTATGCCGACTACTTCGATGTTGTGAAAGCAGGCGGTACGGACGACCGCGCGCAGGGAGGCGTTCATGCCAGGGGCATCTCCGCCGGAGGTGAACACCCCTATTTTTTTGATTGTTGTTTTCATGGCGCAAATGTATGTTTTTAGATTTTAGACGTGACTGTTCAGCAGGCTGATTGAGGCGATGCCTTTGCGAGGAGAAAGCGGGCGGAAAGACGTTGCCTCAAGAAGCCAAGACCTGAGGCAACGCCTTTCCGCCCGCTTTCCCCTCGCAAAGGCATCGCCTCAATCAGCCTGCTGAACAGCTATTTTTAGACTTTATAAATTAGGGGAAGGGGGAGAAAGCGGGTGTAAACGGCGGCTAAGGTTTATTTTTATAAAAACAAATTGTTTCTATAATACTTGTTTTTTCAAACAAAAATGCCGTATTTTGTTTTGATTACTTAATGTTACCAAATAATTTGTTTCAAAAATGATTGATTTTAACTTCCAGCAAGCAGCCCCTTCGACCAAAAGGCTGGGAAATTTCCTTGTCTGGATGGGTAAATATTGGTTCCAGGTCATCGTGACCTTTTTCCTTTTCCACCTTTACTCCACCCGCAGCGTTCAACTCACATTGACGGACGGGCAGTTGAGCCGCATCACATTGGTTTCGCATGAAACGACCACTGCGATTGCCTCTTTGCCGGAGGCGGAACTTTCCATTTTGCCAACGGCCCCGGCGAAGCCGAAGAAGGTGTGGAAATCTTCTGATTTTGGAAACCTCACCTTTATTTTGAACCCCACTTTTGCGGAGCGAAATGGAGTGGGGGAGGACATCGTAAAAGAGAAGCTGGCCAACTGCCGGAAATATGTGAAGCGGTACGCAAAAACGGCAATTGTTGAAATGGAAAAATATGGCATTCCAGCGAGTATCACATTGGCGCAGGGGCTGCTCGAATCGGGGGCAGGCGACAGCCGATTGGCCAAAGAATCGAACAACCATTTTGGCATAAAATGCCGCCGCAAATGCCGTGGCTGCACTTGCCGGAATTATTCCGACGACGATGTTTACGATATGTTCCGGGTGTTCGATTCTGCCTGGGAAAGTTTCCGCGAGCATTCTTTGCTTTTGCAAATTGACCGCTACCGCAAATTGAAAAAACTGGGAAAAAAAGATTACAAAGGATGGGCCGCCGGGCTAAAAAAGGCGGGCTATGCGACGGATAAAAATTATCACAAAAAATTGATCCGGATTATTGAGGTGCTGGATTTGCATCAATTCGATCGCTAAAAAAAGAACGAAGCCCTTCCAAAAGAGGGGGAATTAATTCCCCCTCTTTTGGAAGGGCTTCGTTCTTTTTTTAGCCTTCCTGCGCCAATTCCTTCAACTCATTCAATTTCAAAAGGCACTCCACCGGTGTCATCGAATTCAAATCCATGTCAATCAAAAGCTCTTTGATGCGGCCCACCTTCGGGTCGAAAGTTTCAAAAATACTGAGTTGGTAATTGGGCACTTCGAGGTTGGAAGTGTCGGCTTTTTTGGCTTTTACCTGGCCTTTTGCATCTTCCGGCGCCTCGATGTGGGTGGCTTCCAATTGTTCCAAAATATCGTTTGCCCGCTCGACGATGGCCTTAGGCATTCCCGCCATTTTAGCGACGTGGATACCAAAACTATGCTGGCTGCCGCCGGGCACCAGCTTTCGCAAAAACACCACTTTTTGGCCGATTTCTTTTACAGCCACATTGAAATTTTTAATCCGTGGAAATTTATTGGCGAGTTCGTTTAGCTCGTGGTAATGGGTGGCAAAGAGGGTTTTTGGTTTCAAGCCTTTATAATTATGGAGGTACTCGGCAATGGACCAAGCGATGGAAATGCCGTCGTAAGTGCTCGTTCCCCTGCCGATTTCATCCAGCAAAATGAGACTGCGGTCGGAGATATTGTTCATAATGCTGGCCGTCTCGTTCATCTCCACCATGAAAGTACTTTCGCCGCCCGACAAATTATCGGAGGCGCCGACCCTCGTGAACACCTTATCAATCAAACCCAAACGCGCCGATTGGGCGGGCACATAACTGCCCATTTGAGCCATCAGGCTGATGAGTGCCGTTTGCCGCAGCAGGGCAGATTTTCCCGACATATTTGGGCCGGTAATCACGATGACCTGCTGTTCCTCGCTGTCGAGGTAAACATCGTTCGGCACATATTCTTCCCCTATCGGCAAATGTTTTTCGATGACCGGGTGGCGCCCGTTGCGTATGTCAATCACGTAGCTTTCGTCGATGATGGGGCGAGTGTAGTTGTTCCTCTCGGCCACTTTTGCGAAGGTGAGCAAACAATCAATTCGCGCAATGATGGCCGCATTGTGCTGCACGGGCTGGATGTAGTCGGCCATGTAAACCACTAACTGCTCGTACAACCTTTTTTCAATGACGGAGATGCGTTCTTCTGCTCCTAATATCTTGGTTTCCAGTGTTTTAAGTTCTTCGGTAATGTAGCGCTCGCTGTTGGAAAGAGTCTGTTTCCTGACCCAATGATCGGGGACAAGGCCCTTGTTTTTGTATTTATTGGTGACTTCGAGGTAATAACCAAAGACGTTGTTGAAGCCGATTTTAAGGTTGTCGATTCCCGTTTCGGCGGCTTCTTTGGCCTGGATTTCCACCAGCAGTTGCTTGCTGTTTTTGATGAGGAAACGCAGTTCATCGAGTTCCTCGTCGCAGCCGTCGGCGATGACGCCGGGCTTAGAATAAATGGCGGGCGGCTCTTCGACAACTTTCTTTTTTATTTCATTTTGCAGCGTATTGCAAGGGTTGATTCCGTCGGCGAGTTTTTCCAAATAGTCATTGCCGGAGGCAGCCAAAATAGTTTTCAGCGGCTCGCAGAGACCCAGCGCTTTTTTCAGTTGCACCACTTCCCGCGGCTGTATTTTTGCCAACGGCACCCTTGAAATGAGGCGTTCGAGGTCGCCCATTTGGCGGATGTAGCTGAGGGTTTCTTCCCTCGTTTCGTCGTTTTTCAAAAAGAAAGCGACCACGTTGTGGCGGTTGTTTATTTCCGGCAGGGAGGTCAGGGGGAGTACCACCCATTTTTTCAAAAGCCGCCCGCCCATCGGGGAAACGGTTTTGTCCAAAATAGAAATCAGGGGGATGCCGCCCTCGTTTTGGGAGTAGGCGAGTTCGAGGTTTCTGATGGTAAATCGGTCGAGCCAAACGTATTTTTCGCGGTGGATGCGGGTGATCTGGGTGATGTGCTGGAGGTTTTTGTTTTCGGTGGTAGCGAGGTAATGCAGGGCGGCACCGGCGGCTATTTGTGCCAATTCGAGATGCTCGACGCCAAAGCCTTTCAGTGATTTTACCTCAAAATGCCCGGTCAGTTTTTCACGGGCATAGTCTTCCATAAAAATCCAATCATCCAATTTATAAGTATAAAAACGGCTGCCAAAATTGGCCTCAAAAACATCGGCCTTGCCTTTTGAATAAATAATTTCGGCAGGCCGGAAGCCCTGCAACAGCTTGTCAATATATGTGGTGTCGCCTTCCGAAACCATAAATTCGCCTGTCGAAATATCGAGGAAAGCAATGCCGATCTGGCCTTTTTTCCCAAAACAAACGGAGGCGAGGAAGTTGTTTGAATTTTGGTCGAGCAGGCTTTCGTCCACCGTCACGCCGGGGGTGATGACCTCGGTGACGCCGCGTTTTACGATCTTCTTTTCGGGCGAGGGCTTTTCCAGTTGCTCGCAAATGGCCACCCGGTAGCCCGCCCGAACGAGCCTCGGCAAATAGGTATTCAACGAATGGTAGGGAAACCCGGCGAGTTCGATATCAACCCCGCCGTTGTTGCGGCTGGTCAAAGTGATGGTGAGCGCTTTGTGTGCCTTCACGGCATCTTCCCCAAATGTTTCGTAAAAATCGCCGACCCGGAAAAGCAGGATGGCATCGGGATGCTTGGTTTTCAATTGGAAATACTGCTGCATCAAAGGAGTGACCTTCTTTGATTTCGCCTTCTTTTTCTGTCCGCTTACGATTGTTTTGCTTGTTCGTGCCAAGGTGAGTATGTTTTGGGCAAAGATAACAAAGCGGGTAAATTTTAAGGGATGGGAAGCGGAATGATGGTGGTTTGTGGAAAACTTGTATTTTGTGGCCGGGATTGAGCGGCACTTCCGGCTACTAAACCGATGAGATCAAATATAAAAAGTATGAACCAAGAAAATATAAAAAACGATAAACCTAAATGGCTTCGCAGGCTCGAACGGGAAAGCTGGCAGGCGGAATTGATCGTATCTGGGATTGCCATATTCGGTTCGCTGCAATTGCCGGGCTTGATAGAAAATATGGCCGGGGAGTGTATTTCTTTTTTTTCGCAAGATGCTTATACGGGACTGTATTTCTTTTTTTTATACCTGCTTTTTTCGGCAAATTTCCTGATCGTTTTTTTGATCGTTCATTTTGTGACAAGGGCATTATGGATTGGCTTGATAGGATTAAATTCTGTTTTCCCGGAAGGGATAAAAAAAGAAAACAAAACATATGCCCCGCATTTTATGGAAAGGTTGATCGCTGATTTCCCCAAAGACATCAGGTATATCGAAAGGCTTGACCATTTTTGCAGCGTTATATTTTCTTTTATTGCATTATTGGTCATGACCATGCTTGCTATTGCCGTTGATGTGGTTATTGTATTTGGCCTAAAATATTTATTGAAAGATTATTTGCCGGAAGGCCTGAGCCAATCGCTCGGTGATCTTATTGCTGCATTCCTGCTTTTTTTCAGTGCTTTAATGTTGTTATTGAACAGTAAAATATTAAAAGAAACCACTTTTGCGAAAAAATACCATTACCCGGTATTAATGGGATTTAGCAAATTAATGCTGCATGTTTTTTATAAACCAGTGACCCGCATATCTTATATTTTTTCCTCCAATTTCAGTATGAAAAAATACCGTATGGCGGTAATCCTTTTTATGATCCCTATTTCTTTTTTTTCAATTAATAG
>DROJ01000308.1 GCA_011321935.1 Bacteroidota bacterium
AATAACCTTCCGATTTAGGCGACGTTATTTTTGATGCAGGCGATGCAAAAAAAATAGAGCATAGTGGTTCTATTTGACATTTTTTTAAAGAAGCCTGCATTAAAAAGAACAAGCATAAACGGAAGGTTATTATTCGCCGACCCCTTAGGTCAAATAAAAACAGCCTGTTCCATATCATTTGGAACAGGCTGTTTTATTGGCTATATATAAGGCGGAAATTATTGTTATGTCATAAGTTAGAATACAAAACTTGCTTTCCGAAAAAGCCAAAAACAATAATTCAGTATGCTGCCCAAAATATAAACAATTATGGGGTAGTGGTAAAAATCGTAATTAGCTAACCATTTAGTTTTTGGTTAAATGCTACATTATCAGGGATTTGGCGGACTAATCACTAATCAACTAATTACTAATCACTGCACTACCCAATTATGGTTTTATGGTTGTGCTGCCACACTTCCGGCATATTTGTTTTTTGAATCGAGGTAGTCGTACCAAGAATTTCTTGGCAGCACGAGGTAAATGCCGTTGGCGCGCCCGGGCGTATAAGTTGCTTTGAACGACGGGTTCAGTGTTTTTAGAACGCTGACGTCCACGCCCGTTGCCACAGCGACGCCCGTCAAAGAAACCGAAGAATAAACCCTCGCTGCCATTGGTTGCAAGTGGTATTCGGCCGGTGTTTTGGGCTGGATGCCGTGCAGGTTGTAATAGGTGCCGGTATAGCAGGCTGCGATATAGCGGCTCACGTACCGCTGCGTTTCCCGCGGCAATTTATTTTTTATTTTCCAAAAATCTTTGCTGCCGCTTGCCCTTATTGTCCGGCTGAGGCGGGTGGGGCCACAATTGTAAGCGGCCAGTGCCAGTTCCCAGGTGCCAAACCTTTTGTAGAGTTTTTTCAAATATTTTACGGCAGCCTCTGTTGAGCGGTAAGGGTCTTTCCGCTCGTCCAAATACCGGTCGTTGATGAGCCCCAAATGCCTCCCGGTGGCAGGCATGAACTGCCACAGCCCCGCCGCGCCAGCATATGATACGGCATAAGGTACCATGGAGGACTCTACCATCGGCAAGAATTTCAACTGCTTGGGCATACCGTGCATTTCGAGGTAATGCTCAAAAATAGGGAACAGTATTTTTCCCTGTCCGAGCATCCGTTCGGTCCCTTTATAGCCATAGGTCAGGTAGCTGCGGAGGTAGGCCGCCACGTCTTTATTGTAAACTGCTTTGACGGGGCAGTCCATCATTTCCAGCCTTAATTTGATGGTTTCTACATCCATGCCGTTGCCGGGCGGGTGGTTAGTTGGGGGGGCGCCGCCCTTGGCATGCAAAGAAAAAGTGGCCATGCAAAGGAGCACGGCAAGGATTGTTGTACACGGGATCGTTCTCATAGGTGTTTGAATGTGTTCATGTGTGTTGTTCATAGCGTACCGTTTTTGGGGGGAGAAACGGGCAGCTTTTTTTTTATTTTCTAAAATAAACGGGAGGAAATGCTCTTAAAAAAAGAACAGGCAACTGGCCGGGACAAAGCTATTTTGTGGGAAATTCAAGATTGAGGCTGGTTGGAAAACCATTCGGTAACCCTTGTAAATCAGTTGGTTATGAATTTGAAAAGACTTGCTTCGGGAGGACGTTTTGAAAAGGGTTTTTATACCTGAACAGCTACTAAAGAAAAAAGCAGGCCAAAAATCGAACTTCACTGCTTCACTGCTTCACAAAACCCATGCAGGCAGGGTGTAAGGGGCCAAAGGCCCATTGGTAGCCTGGCAATGAAACCTCAGCCCTCCACAAAATACATATCTACTTCTTCTAGGTGCTTGGCGGCGATCTTGCCGCGGTAGGTAAATTTGAAATGGTCTTTCACCAATTGGTAGGTAGATTTAGAGATGTTGACTTTGCCGACCTCGCCGTTGGATTGCAGGCGGTCGGCGATATTGACGGTATCGCCCCAGATGTCGTAGGCAAATTTTTTGCTGCCGACAATGCCGGCGACCACCGGGCCGGAGCCGATGCCGATGCGTGCCTCGAAACAGGAGCCGCCCTGTTGGCGGCGTTCTTCGGCGAGCCGGGAAAGGAAACCTTGGATTTTCAGTGCGGCCTTGACCACACGGACGGCGGCATCCCTTTTGTCGTCGTCTTTCAGGCCGCCGCTGCACATGTAGGCATCGCCGATGGTCTTTATTTTTTCCAGACCAAACTCGCCGGTGATTTCGTCAAAAGCACGGTAGCAGAGGTCAATTTCGGCCACCAGTTCTTCTGGCTGCATGTTTTTGGAGCGGATCGAGAACTCTTTGAAATCGGTGAACATGACGGTCACGTTCTCGTGCCGGCGGGCTTTGGCAGCGCCAAATTGTTTGAGTTCTTCGGCTATTTCAGTGGGCAAGATATTGAGGAGGAGCTTGTCGCTTTTGGTTTTTTCGGTTGCCAGTTCGCGGGTACGTTGCTGCACGAGGGTTTCCAGCACCAGTTCGTGTTTCCGGGCAGCGTGCAGGCGGTAGCGCATGATGCCGAAGACGAGCAGGGTGAGCAGGCCAAGAGCGGCCATTTGGAACCATGCTTTTTTGTAAAAAACCTGGCGGATGACGATGGGCACGGCGAGCTCGTCTTCTACCCAGTTGCCGCCTCCGAGGGAAGCCCTGGCCCGGAAGGTGTATTTGCCGGCAGGCATGTTGAAATAACGGGCAAAATTGATGGGCGAGCCTTCCGACCACACCTTGTCGTGGCCTTCGAGCATATAACTGTAAAGGTGTGTCTTGGGGTCGGCATAGTCGGCGAGGGCAAAATGGAAGGTGAACATGCGGTCGTGGTAATGCAGCTCGATGGGCTTTTTGTTGTTCAGGCCCCAATTTCGGTGGATGCGTTTGCTGCCGTCGAACTTTGTGAAATCAGTGAGCAGCAGCCGGCAGTTCATTTTGCGCCGCTGCCCGCCATAACGGGCATTCGGGTAAAAGGCATTGACCCCGTTGATGCCCCCAAAATACATGCGCCCGTCCTTTGCCCGATAGAACGAAATGCGGTTGAACTCGTTTTTGGAAAGGCCGTCGGAAACGAAAAAATTGGTGAACTCACCGCTCCGCAGGTCAAGGCGGGACAGGCCGTTGTCGGTGCTTGCCCAGATGGCAGAATCGCCTTCTGGGAGCAGCCCGTTGATAAAATTGTTGGGCAGCCCGTCTTTCATCGTGAACACTTCCATGCTGTCGGTGGCAATGTCCAGTTTTGCGAGGCCGAAGGCCGAAGCGATCCAAAGTTGGCCCTTGTTTTCGAGCAGTGCGAGGATGCGGTTGTGGGGCATCGTATAAAGCGACTGGGTATCGTAGTGCTGGAGGACGCCCCCGTTTTTTTTGATTTTAAAAAAGCCGCCCTCTTTGGTGGCTACCCAGATGAAGCCCCCTTTTTCGCCCTGCAGCAGGTAGGTTATATTTTTAAAATCAGCATTTCCGAACTGGCCGTTTATATCCTTGAAACTGGTCGTTTTAGCGGTCATTGGGTTGTACCGGGCCAGCTTCCGCCGGCAGCCGAACCACAGCTCCCCGTCCTTGTCTTTCATCACCACGCCTTCTGCCCCGGCCATTCCGCCCACCACCGTATCTACTTCCAAAGTGTTGAGCCGGATGCGCAGGCCTTCGCCCGTCCAGATGCTCCCCCGGTCGCAGAGGATGCCGAACGGGACGCTGATCTGTTTTGAAAAAAGCGGCACCAGCGAGCCCGGGCCCGGCGTCAGTACGTGGATGGAGCTGTAATAAGAAAAATAAATGTTGCCCTGCCCGTCCTCGGTGATGCCCCTCATGCTGCACACCCCGTCGCGGCAGCAGTCGTTGCCGTCGGCCATGTACCGCTCAAAAAGGTTGTTTTCTATCAGTTGGATCAGCCCAAAAGTGGTGCTTATCCAGATGAGGCCCGTTTTGTCTTCAAAAATCTGGCGGGGAGGCTCGGCATAGGGCAGTGCCTGTTTGAGGTAGTAGCTGAGGTCTTCCGTCCTTTTGGTGCTGGCGTTGTAGTGCAGGAGGGCAACGCCGGGGCGGATGCTGTTGCAGGGCGATTCGCCGTCGTCGCTGTGCGAGACGATCAGGCCGCCCATCCAGATATCGCCGTTGCGGGCGACGAGCAGGGAGGAGGAGTGCAGGCGTTCGTCGGAGCTTTCGGTGAGCGGGTGCTGGACAAATGAAGTGCCGCCGGGGGGCAGGTAAAACAGTTGCCCGTGGTCGAGCAATGCCCACACCTTTCCATCTTTGCCGGCATGGAGTTGAACGGTGCGGGAATAGCCCTTGTCGCTCGGCGGGGCAGGGAATTCAAACTGCCCGACCTGCTCCCCGGCAAGGTCGAACACCCAGATTTCATTTTCTCCAGCACCGGCATACACCCGTCCGCCGGAGCAGGTGACGGCTATGCCCTGCTGGCCCCCGGGCAGTTGGGCAATGCTTTCAAAACGGCCTTTTTTATTGCTGCGCAACAACGAGTTGGAAGGGCCTTTCGGCGAAAAACGGATGGCCCACACCTGCCCCAGGCTATCTTGGCACAGGCTGCCGATGTGCTGGCCCGGGCTGCCTTTTTTTGGCCATTGCACGGTGTCGGCCTTGTTTTTGTCGGCATCTATGAGCAGCAGGTCATCGCCTCTTGCCAGCCACATTTTATGGTCTTGGCCGAGGAGGAGGTCGTGCTTGGCACTGGCAGGGAGGTAGCTTTTTTCATCGCCGGAGTACCAGTGGGCAAAACGGTGCCCGTCGTAGCGGTCGAGGCCGCGCCGGGTAGCCACCCAAAGGAAGCCCTGTTCGTCCTGTTGCACTTTGAAAACGTCGCGCTGGGAGAGGCCGTCCTCGATGCCGAAGTTTTTGATGAGCAGCTCCTCGCTTTGCGAAATGGCAATGGAGCAGGCCAGCAACAGGAAGACAAGGACGGTATTTTGTTTTTTTAGCAAAAAAATGGTTTGTCGTGAAATGGTTTTGTAACTACTTGCGACCCTCTTCTGATTGTTGGATTCACTAACCCCCGACTTCAGTCGGGGGGAGGAGTTCAATATTTTATCGGGTTTTAACCCAAAAATAGGTACGTATGTTTTGGGTTAAAACCCAGATTTGTACGTTGCCCACCCCCGACTGAAGTCGGGGGTTAGTGAATTCAATATTTTTGAGGGGGACTAAATAGGTGCTGTGTGTAATTTCCAAATGTTCTTTGAAAAAAATGTTAGTTTTACCCTACAAAAAGGAGGTTGCCCTAGAGCGGCCATCCAGGTTAGGCGGG
>DROJ01000309.1 GCA_011321935.1 Bacteroidota bacterium
GCTATCCGCTTTAGCGGAACTGCGATGTCTGGTGCGCGCGGCTTCCCTCAAGACGTCGCAGTTCCGCTAAAGCGGATAGCCTGTCCCGAAAATCGGGAACAAAAAAACAGCGGAGTCGAATGCCAGTCCCGGAGGCAGGAATTTTTTTGTACTTACCTTGTCTTATTAAAATGATACTTTTTATTTTAATTTTTATTTTAATCAAAATTGGTGAATCAAATAATTAATGGTAGCAATATGGTGGTCGTCGTGTTCGGCCGTAAAATATAGCAGGTCAATGATGCGCATGGGCTTCAGCAAACGGGGGTGGATCGCCGAAGCAGTCCAAGCCATTTCAATGTTTTTTTCGCAGAGGGCGACCAGTTTTTTCCGGTTGGCAAAAAAGTCGGAAAGTATCTTGTCTATCGGCACCTCGTCGTGTTCTGCTTCGTGCGATTTTTTATTGGTCAGGTCGGCGGGGCGCATGGTTTTCGCGCCATTTAATATGTCCAATATACGGCCGTGCCACAGGGGTTCGAGGTCGTTCATATGCCCGATGTTTTCCTGTACCGACCATTTGTTTTCAAAGGTTTGGGTGAGCTGTGCATGGCTGAGGTTTTTGATTTGTTCCTGCAGGCGCAGGGGCGTGAAACGGAGGCGTTCCAATATCCCTTCCGGCGTGGTGCTGAGGTTTTCGAAATCGAATTTGCGCTCGAACCACAGGCCCGGGTGGGTGGCCTTTGGCCTGCCCGTGCTTTTGCGTTGCGCCTTTCCCGAAATTTCCATCACCCGGTCTTTCCAGGATTTTTTCATCACGGCGGCCTCGAATTCAAGGAAGCCTTCCCAGAAATCAACCTGCCCGTCGCGGTTCAGTTCTTCTAGTGCCTGCCGCATATAGCCCCATACTTTTTGCAGTTCGGGCACCCGTTTTTTGGCTTCGTCCGAGAGGCATATCAAACGGATGCGCCCGTCGTTCTTGCTTTTTTTTGAAACCACCCAACCGTTTTTTTCCAGTTCCCGCAGGTTTTGGATAATGGATGGATGGGCCAGTCCGAGCGCTTTTGCAAGGTCGGTCACGGAGAGTTCTTGGTTCTCCACCAGCGCATAAATTATGGTAAACCATTTGGGGTCGAAGTCGAGGTTGTGCGCCCGGTAAACGGCCTTGCCTTCGGGGATGATATAATCGTACAGCCGCTTCATGCGGGTGCCGAATGCGAGGATTCCTATTTCGTTGATGTTCAACATAAACTGCGTTCAAGTGAAAAGTGAAGCCACGGGAGACTCCTCTATATTATGAGTTTGGTATGTTTAATTTAAGCCGTTTCTTTTTCTATCCTGTTTACAAAATCGGCAATTTCCATTTCGTCAGTTTCATTTGCTAGGGTATGAAGGTGGCCTAAGTATTCCATTCCCAAATAATTAGCTGTTTTAGAAAAAGGAAGCCAAAACTGCTCTCCCAAATTGTTTCCGATTGAAGTACTGATCGCAGCCATTTTCTTTCCCCGCAGTTTTCTTCCCAAGTCTTTTTCGATGGTCAGCAAGTCCGTTACCCTATCAAAAAAGACTTTCATTATCCCGCTCATTGCATACCAATATACAGGTGTTGCCAAAATCAAAACTTGGTATTTTTCAATTATTATTTTCATTAACGGAATATAGTCGTCATTTTTATTTTGGTGTTCATAATCATAATAACCGATGTTATGGTCATTTAAGTCAATCACGTCCCAATTCGAATATTTGACCAAATCGCGGACGAGGTTTTCAGTGTCTCCATCTTTTCTTGAGCTTCCTACAATTATTACTTTTTTCATTGTTGGTTTGGATTTTCTGTACTTTGGCCAATCAATTTCTTTTCAACATCTCCCCGTTTTCCAAATAATGATTAATTGCATTTTCCCACCAGGCCATTGATTCTAAAAAGGATTTTTCCAGATCATTTTTAATGTATTTGTTTTGTCCCTCGTTCAGTGCCGTATATTGGTAACTAATTAATGACCTAGTGCAGTGATTCGTAATTAGTTGATTAGCGATTAGTTCGCCAAATCCTTGACAATGTGGTATTTACAAAAAAAATAAATAGTCCGCTAATTACGAATCGAACCACTAGGTATATTTTCTTTTGTATTCCTTTGAATATCATTTTATTGTTTATTATTTGATCGTTACTTAAAGAATTTTCTCAAAACGCAAGGGATATACGCCGTGCCAATTAAGGTCAAAATTTTCGATTTGCCGAAAGCCGAAGCCCCTGTAAAGCGCCTGTGCGCGGTGCAGGAATTTTGTGGTCAACAGATAAATATTTCGGTGGCCATTTTCGAGCGCATATTTTTCCATAACCTCCAACATGCGGTAGCCTATCTTTTTCCCCTGTGCCGCCGGGGCCACGGCCATGCCCGTGACGTACAGCCAATCGTCCTCGAAAGCCACCGAAACAGTTCCCACGACCTCCTCCCCTTCCACTGCTACCCACGTCACGCCCTCGGTCATGCGCCGCAAAATCTCTTGCGGCCCGACCACCGTATTGGCATAGGCCAGCTTGGTATAACGATGTTCAAAAGGGCCAAATGCAGCTTGCATCAGGGCTTCTATTTTTTTGCGCTCGGCGGGTTTGGCAGGTCGGATTTCCATAGGTGGCAACCAGTTATGTAGTCAAATACGTTTGTAGCTACAAATATAAAAATATTTTTCGAAAGTACAAATTCCGGCCATTTTTCTTTCCTTTGAAAAAACTGTTCAGAAAACTGATTTTAGGTTATTTATTACAAACTCCCTTACACAAAAAAAAAGCAATCATGATCGCCAAAACTCCCGCCCCACCGTATTATGCAGTCATCTTTTCGAGCATCCGAACAGAGGTTGACGATGGTTATGGTGCCACTGCCCAACGGATGGTCGAACTCGCCAAACAACAGCCCGGATATTTAGGCCACGAAAGTGTGAGCGACGGAATGGGCATTACTGTTTCGTATTGGGACAGCTTGGAAGCCATTAAAAATTGGAAGGCAAATACCGAACACGTATTGGCACAAAAAAAAGGAAGGTCAACATGGTATAAATCTTTCAAAACGCGGATATGCCTGGTGGAGCGGGAATATGGTTTCGAAAAATAAAAAAACTGTCCAATCCATAACAAACCAATCGTCATGGGGTAAGTAAAGGGAGCCAAAGTCAAAGGACATTGCCGGTTTCCAGCTCAATCATGCCGGCCACATTCCTTTGCTTTTGCCCCGGTCACCTTTAAAATTCAATACGATGAAAGAATTCATGATGATTTTCAGGCACGAGCCAAACAACAGCCCTCAACCTTCGCCAGAACAAATGCAGGCCAGTATCAAGCAATGGCAAGACTGGATCGGCGGCATTGCGGCACAGGGCAAATTCGTGAGCACCAACAGGCTCGGTTTTCAGGGCAAAACATTAAAGCCGGGAAATGTGGTAACGGACGGCCCCTATGCAGAGGTGAAAGAAATTGTTGGCGGCTATATTATCGTAAAATCGGACGCAATAGAAGACGCCGTGGAACTCGCCACAGGCTGCCCCATTTTACAGGTCGGCGGCCATGTGGAAGTGCGCGATATAATGGAAATAAAAAAATGACGCAAAAAGAATTGATACCGCATTTGTTCCGCACAGAGTACAGCAAGATAGTTGCTGTACTCTGTAAAATTTTCGGGCTTTCCAATATACAAATAGCGGAAGACATTGTGGGCGACACTTTTTTGTTGGCAGCAGAAACATGGGGCTTGAAAGGGGTGCCCGAAAACCAAACCGGCTGGCTATATACGGTGGCCAAAAACAAAACAAAAGATTATTTAAAAAGGAACAAGCTATATGTGCAAAAAATAGAACCGGAATTAATATTTGGCAGCGAAAAAGAATATTTATTGGAAATAGACCTGTCCGAAAAAAATATTACGGACAGCCAACTGCAGATGCTGTTTGCCATATGCCACCCTTCCATTTCTCCGGAGTCGCAGATCGGCCTGGCATTGCGCATATTGTGCGGCTTTGGCATTGATGAAATTGCGGAAGCCTTTTTGACAAAAAAAGAAACCATCAATAAAAGGTTGTTCCGGGCGAAAGAAAATCTACGGAAGAAAAATATAAAAATACAATTTCCAAAAGAAACGGAATTGTTGCCCCGGTTGGACAATGTTTTGAGGACACTGTATTTATTGTTCAACGAGGGCTACTATTCGGCTGCGCCAAACAAGACTTTGAGAAAAGATTTTTGTGCCGAGGCAATGCGGCTTACCTTGATGCTCTCAAACAACAATGCAACTTGCAAACCAAAAGTGAATGCCCTTTTTTCATTGATGTGTTTCCATGCTTCCCGCTTTGAAGCGCGCATTGATTATAATGGCGCATTTATCTTGTACCAAGATCAGGACAAAAACCTGTGGGACAATGGCTTGATCCAAAAAGGAACGTATTATTTGAACAGGTCATCGGCAGGAAAAGACTTGTCGAAATACCATTTGGAGGCAGCAATCGCCTATTGGCACACGCAAAAAAACGAGGGCAATGATAAATGGGAAAATATCCTCCAATTGTATAATTACCTGCTGCAAATAGAATATTCGCCCGTTGCCGCCCTCAACCGGACTTATGCACTTGCCAAGGCCAATGGAACCGCGCAGGCAATTATAGAAGCCGAAAAAATCAATTTAAAAGACAGCCATTTATATCATTGTTTATTAGCCGATTTTTATAAACCTAACAATATTGAAAAGGCGGCCGCCCATCTGGAAAGGGCATATGGACTGGCAAAATCAGCACACGAAAAAAAACTTATCAAAAAAAGGTTGAAAGGATATGGAAAATTGTCAGTGCCAATTAGTGAGTGATAAGGTTTACTAAAACTTTGAAAGTTTAGTAAACCTATGGCCAAGATCATCACTCATTATTTTACACCACCGGAAAACCATAAAGTAGAAGTAATAGCCCGCAAATTTCAGTTTGTCATTCCGATTTTATAAATTAGCCCAAAATTCATTGCCTAACTTTAAAACAATCGAAACATGCTAAACGAAGAAGTACGCAAGATCATGACAAAAGACCCTGTCGTAGTGCACCCTGACGATACCGTCGGGCATGTAATGCAGGTCATGCTGGACGAAAAACTCCAGCAAATACCCGTGGTCGAAGACCTCAAATTAGTTGGCCTTATCACTTCCTACGACATCAGGCAAGACCCATCATTAAATGGGGACAGCCAAAAAAAGGTGCGGGAAGTGATGAACGAAAAGGTGATTTTCGTGAAACCCAAGGACAAGGTCGGCACGGCGGCAGAACTGTTCGTCGGGCGGCGCTTCAAGACGCTGCCGGTAGTCAACCTCCGGCATGAACTAAAAGGCGTGGTGACCACTTACGATGTCCTCAAGCACGTAATGCAAAAGGAATATCCAGTGCCGATTTTGTACAAAGAAATATTGCAAAACTGATTTTTGGAATTTCAGTTTCAAAATAGAACCTCACTATTGAACAGGCAGCCCGGAAGCATTCGGGATGCCTGTTTTTTGTCGGGAAATACGTTGGTACATGGATATTGAAAAAGCAGAAATAAACGACCACCATGAATTGACAAAACTGACCCTCCGCTCAAAAGCGCATTGGGGCTACCCGGCGGAACAAATAAAAAAATGGGAAAAAGAACTGACCATAACGCCAAAATATATTGCTGAAAACAAAGTTTTTAAATTGTGCATCCAAGGTTATATCATCGGCTATTATTCGTATTTTAAAACAGAAAAAAATCCTGTAAAATTGGACAACCTTTTTATCGCCCCTGAATATATAGGAATGGGTTTTGGGAAAATATTGATGGCCGATTTTTTTTAAAAAATAAAAAAAGAAAAACATGCGGCAGCCATTCTCGATGCCGACCCGCATGCAGAAGGCTTTTATAAAAAACTGGGCTTTAAGGTGGTCGGGCAGTTGCCGAGTTCGATTGAGGGGAGGTATTTGCCGATCATGAAAATATATTTATAGCCCGGAAAAAAGAAGAAGCCTTTTCAAAAAAAAAACGTAACTATTTAGCACTTTCTCAAGAATATTGATTTCACTAACCCCCGACTGAAGTCGGGGGACAGGCACAAATCATTATCGGGTTTTTCCCAAAGGGATGCCCATGGCAAACCCAAAATATATTCCTAAAGTTTGGGTTACCTGCCTGCCTGCCGATGGGAAACCCAGATTTGTATTTTGCCTACCCCCGACTGCCTGCCTGTCCATGCGGACGTACCGGTAGGCGGGAAGTCGGGGGTTAGTGAAATCAGAAGCTTGATGAAAGGTGCTAAACAGTTACAAAAAAAACAATGTATATGAAACCTGAATTTATCATCCTTTGCTGCGCGCTTTCGTTTTTATTGCACGGGACTGTGACCTGCCAAAACAAAATCGGGATGAGGATGGGAATAACCAAGTCATGGAGAATCATCACCGAGGCCGAATCAGATATTTACAGATCGTACCGAAACGAGAAGGAAACAATATTGACGAAACCCGATTTCCAAATCAATTATTACCGGAAACTCAACAAAAATGTCAGTGCGGCCATCGGCATTGGCTATTCTGATATTGGCTACCAAATAAAAAGGCCGCTCATAGATCCTTGTTTCTCCGGGGTTAGCTGTGGGTACAAAATAGAAATAGACCGATATAGATTTATCTATTTGCGAGTGCCGGTTAAGCTGTCCGCAAGTTTTTTTAAAAGACGGATATTGTTCGAGGCAGGCGTTTCGGCCCTGTTTCCTACTGCTAAACGACATAGCTGGATACTAAGAAAAAAGGAAAATAAATTTATTGACCAAAAAATTGCCAAAGTCACCCCGTTGGATATCAATGGGGGAATACAAAGTTCAATTGATATAAATATAGGTTACCGGTTCAGCCCCAATAAAGATATTGATATAAGGCTGGTTGTCGAAACGAGCATGTTGACGGATAGATATGAGAACAGGCACATCGCTGACAATATTTATAGTATTGGAATGTTTGCGGGACAGGACAAAAGCACAAAAGAAAGATTGGTCAATATGGGGCTGGCATTGGAAGTATTGTTCGACATGAACTAAGTTTGACTTTGCTACTTTTGATTAAGTTACGGGGGCACTTCAAGCCGACCGGCAGATCATGAAAATATATTTATAGCCCGGAAAAAAGAAGAAGCCTTTTCAAAAAAAAACAATGTATATGAAGCCTGAATTTATCATCCTTTGCTGCGCACTTTCGTTTTTATTGCACGGGACGATACCTTACCCAACCTGGGCTTAGTCAACGGCTGTCTTTATTGGATAAATAACCGTTTTAATTATTTCTGATAAAAATCAATTCAAATGAAAAAAATTGCATTGCCTGCACTACTGCTCATTTTGCTTTTTTCATGCAAACACGAACCTCTTACCACCGGCATTCCCGTTGTGCAAAATCCTGTCAGCACAATCAAGCTCAAATCAATCGAATATAAAATCAGGAACGGGTATGGAGACCTGAACAAAGATTATATCACTGAGTATGTTTATGAAAACAATAGGATTGTCGGAATTAATAATTTCCTCGACAGATACGACAAAAGATATACCTATACAGATGGGAAAGTTTCGGAACGGGCATATTTTGATTTAAACAAAAACAGGGTGGTAGCGGTTGATTCGTTTATTTACAAACCTAACGGGCAGTTAAAAGAGAAAAAACACTACCAGACCGACGAGAACGGCCTTAAAATTTACAGGAGAAAAACAAAGTTTTATTTTGGAGACAATGGGAAGATAAAAAAATCAGAAGATTACAGGATACCTGAAAATGAGCTGACTTTCACCCATGAATATATTTGGGAAAGCGGCAATATTGTACGCCATAAATGTTATTTTGAAGATGGGAGCAGCTTGAGCAATATTGAAGAAATTTTCGAATATGACCAAGGGCAAAACCACTTGGCACTGTGCATTGCCGACATAGATGAACCCCAATCTAAAAACAATTTTTCGGACATGGAATTATCGGATTTTATCGGGAATTACGATGGTATATTTAAAATTGAAAATGAGTTCGAATACAACGACGATAATTTGCCGGAAAAAATCATCTGTTCAAAGCGCGGGGTATTTGATACCTTCAGGGATACCTTGCTGATCGAATACCAATAATAAATACGGTATTATACTGAACCATAATAACATTGCCAATGCTAAAACAATGTCTCGAATTGTCCAATTATTGTCCACAAATTACCCGTTTATTTTCAAGTAATTTTGAGCACCATTAATCATTAAATCATTCACCATTAATCATTAAACCCCCTCCTTCCGCTGCACCGTCAGCCTCAGCACCGAACAGACCGCCGATTCGACAAATTTATCTTTGCTCCCAAAAAGGATCCGCCGCCAACTGCCTTCCCGTGGGCGGCCTGTCACCAGCAGGTCGAAACCGGCCGATGCCTCGCTGATCAGTTTCACGGGGCTTTTGCCTTTTATCAAGACCAGTTCACAGGGGGCTTCAAAATGGGAGATCAAAATTTCCGAGTTCTTTTTTATTTCTTTAAAATCTTTTTCTGAAATGTCTTCGTCAATGACCCGCATCAAAGTCACCTCAGCCCCGTGGTAACGGGCTATCCGGTCAACATAGCGGATAAATTCCACGTCATTTTTATTGGGGTGGCGCGCCACGAGGATGCGCCTCACATAGCGCACGCCGCGGTCTTTGAACAGCGCAAAATTGGAGTTGACATGGGTGACCAGCCAGCCGACCGGGTTGCGCACAAAGATGCCCTCCCCTGCCCTGCCGTCCCAGCCCATGACCAGCCACCGACAGTGCGTTTGGTCGCTGATGGCATGGATCGTTTTTACCAGTTCGTGGGTCACGGCGGCATCAAAATCAACGTCGAGCGAGCGGTCTTCGGCCATTGCCGTGATGCGCCGATTTAACGAAGTGGTCACTTTGTCATCTTCCAGCAGGGCGTCCAGCATCAGTTGGTCGGGCACCTCGGTAATATTGACCACCTGTATTTTACTGTTTTTGGAAAGCGCTGCGCCCATTTCGACCAGCATTTCGGCAGAGCGCTCTTTGCCAAAAAGCGGTACCACGACTTGGGCGTTGTCGGTCAATGCGCCGTCGAGGTTGGCCGCTTTTATTTTTGCATCCACTAAATTGACGGCTGAAGTCCTTGCCCTTGCCTCCTTCTTTTTGTAGAGCATAAACAGCGCTGGCCGGTGCCCGTACAGCTTCAGCACCCCGCTGCGCGACGATTGTTTGTTTCCATAAAAAATATAAATCAGTGCGCCGATAACCGTAATTGCGAGCAAGGCAAGCAGGGGCATCAAGCCTAAATAAACGAGCAGCACGATGCCCGAAACAATACCAAAAAGCTGCACAAAAGGGTAAAAAGGAGAACGGTAAGGCGGGTCGTACCACTGCACGCCCGTTTCCCGCAAAACGATCACGCTGGCGTTGACGGCAATGAACATCATCACCATAAAGGCGCTGGCCAGTTTGGCAATCTTTTCCACATCGAGGGTGAGGATGACCAGCGCCATCACCAAGCAGGTGAGGACTATAGTTACGACTGGCGTCAAAAACCTGGGGTGAACCTTTCGCAAAACTCCCGGCAACAGCCTGTCCCTGCTCATCGCAAACGGGAAACGGGAAGCTGCCAAAACCCCTGAATTGGCCATCGAAATGAGCGTTATCACTCCCAAAACAGCCGCCGCAATCCCCGCTATTCTACCGCCCAGACGCTCCGCTAAAGTAAAGATCGGGCGGATGTCCTTGCTCAATTCCCCGACCGGCACATTGCCCACGAGCGTAAACGTGACCGACACATATATGACCGACACAAAGCCCAAAGCGATGAACATGGCCAATGGCAGGTTGCGGTTCGGGTTCTTTATTTCTTCGGCAATAGCGGCCACCTTGGTCACCCCGGCATAGGAGACAAAAACAAATGCCGTTGCGGTAAACAAACCTCCTTTGCCATCGGTAAATAGCGGGCTCAGGTTTTCCGGTTCAACGGAAGGCACTCCAAACAACAGCACCAACAGCAGGCCCAGCACACTCAAAATGACCACTACCAACTGCACCTTGCCCACTTTTTTTACCCCAAAAATGTTCAGCAGCATGATAAGCCCCAGAAAGGAAATAGCCGTCGCTTTCAATGGCACATCCGCCAAAACCAGCAGGTAAGCACCAAAGCCGACCAGCGCAAACGAGCTTTTCAGCAACAGTGAAAGCCACAGGCCGATGCCCGAAATGGTACCGAAAATAGGCCCCAAAGTACGCTCCACAAAAACGTAGGTCCCACCGGAAGTAGGCATCGAAGTGGCAAGTTCAGCTTTGGAAAGGGCGGCAGGCAATACGCACAGGGCAGCCAGCAAATAGGCGATCCATACCGAAGGCCCAGTCTTGGCGGCAGCCAGCCCGGGCAATACAAAAATACCGCTCCCCAGCATCCCGCCAATTCCAATGGCAACCACATAGGGCAGTGAAAGGCTCCGTTCGAGTTTCTTCATAAAATAAGGGTAGATGGCCTGTCGTTTTTTGGCCGTTTTCGTGGAAGGTCGAAAGTAACACTATTTTTTGGAATAAGTGAACGGGAACACCACATCGGGCGGATTGTAATTTGGCACAGCCCCAACTTTCTTCATAAAACCAAGAAGTTCAATAGATTTGCGCCCGATCACAACTTCAATCAAAACAACAAACATGTTGAAACCCACTTTTCTGTTTTTGGCCTTTTCCCTTTTGTTCAGCTCCGGCTGCTCCATTTTACAGCCCACCAAAAACATCCCGCTCTCCGAGCGGAAAATCGGCCTCGAAGTCGGCAACATCGCCCCGAACATTGACATGGAAGACCCCTTCGGCAACAACCGCCAATTGAAAGACCTGAAAGGCAAAATGGTGCTGATTGATTTTTGGGCGAGTTGGTGCGGGCCTTGCAGAACGCAAAACCCGTTGATCGTGGGCGCTTATAAAAAATACAGAAACCTGCCTTTTAAAAACGGGAACGGCTTCGAGGTGTTCAGCGTCTCATTGGACGACAAAAAAGACCGCTGGGTCAATGCCATCGAAAGCGACGGGCTGACCTGGCCCAACCACGTCAGCGACCTCGACGGCACCAGTTCCTATGCCAAACTGCTTTACGAAATCAAATCGCTGCCCGCCAGTTGGCTGATAGACGGCGACGGGGTGATCTTGAAAAAAGATGTGGACGGGCACCAGTTGGACCGGGTTTTGGCGAAGTATGAGATACGGTGAAATTGTTTCCCGCAAAGTATTTATTTCCCGCAAAGTACGCAGTGTTATACGCGGAGAACGCAGAGTTTCGTGGAGACGGCTCCTACCAAACTCTGCGTTCTCCGCGTATAACATCGCGTACTCTGCGGGAAAATAAAGCCGCTCAATCAACCAGCACCTTCCTCGCCCACTGCCCCTCCCCATCGCTCACCTTTATAAAATAAATCCCTTTTTCCAATCCCCTCACATCCACCATTTGCGCCTGCCCGTTTTGGCCGTTCCGGTTCAAGTAATTTTTAATGACCCTCCCATTGATGTCCAGCAGTTCGATGTTGAAATTCCCAACCTGACAGCCCGCCCATTGCAGGCGCAAAAAATCTTTGGCCGGGTTTGGGGAAATGCTAAAACTGCAGCCGGCCACCTCGTCCACCGCTGTTGTAAACTCCGTGTCCGTCCACCAAGTAGCGGCGTTTTGGATGCCCGCCACCTCGGCGATGGTAGCCACTGCGGCCTGCACCACGTCGTGCATAAAAGTAAAATCAACCAAATCTTTGGTGTCGCCTGCGCCGTGGTAATTGGGGTTGCGGAAGTTGGCGCCATCGCTCAGCATCAGGGCAGGAACGCCCGCCACCCAAAACGGCGCATGGTCGCTGCGGCCAAGATCCGGCGTCAACGTCTGCCAACTGGCGGGGGCTTCGAGGCTGATAAAATTGAGTTGCGGAACATAGTTTTCGATGGCCGTTTCATAAGCATCCGTCAGGCTGCTTGCCGCCCCGTTGCCGATGACATTGACGAAGTCGCCCCGGAATTGGTTGGCCTCCAATTTGGCCTGCGCCGCCGGGAAAAGCAGGTTGAAACCGAGCGGCACTTCCTGCGAATTGGGCACTTCCGTAAAATAGCCGATCATCTCAAAATTCAGCACCCCCGCGATGTTTTCCTGCTGCGCAATGCCGTTTTGCACGTATTCAATACTGCCGACGAGGCCAGCTTCCTCCAGATCAAAACCGATAAAACGGATCGTTTTTTTAAAGCCAAAAGGGGCGAGGATGCGCATGGCTTCGAGCATGCCCGCCGTGCCGGAAGCATTGTCGTCGGCGCCCGGCGAACCCGCTACCGAATCGTAATGCCCATCAATGATATAGACCTCCCCTTCTTCCTCCGTGCCTATTTTGCGCCCAATAATGTTTTCGGCCTGATAGCCATTAAAATCAAATTGTTGCTTCGCAATTTCTAGTCCGCCTTCGGCAAATTGCAGTTCGATAAAGTCCTTGGTTTCCTGCAAATGCTCCGCGCCCGCCGTGCGGTGCCTGATGCCTTCCAGAAAGGTCAGGTCGCCGCTCATCCGCGTGCTGTCCACCTGCTCCACGAGTGCTTGGATGTCAACGGACGGGGCCAGTTCGGCCACCAGCATCAGCCGGAAATCGGGGATGGGGGCATAGGCCGAGTAGTCCCATTCTATCTGCCTGCCCATGCCCGAAGCGATGCCCTCGCCCACGTCCCCGGTAGCATTGCTGGTATCGAAACCGAAGATCAGGCCGCCCCTTTCCGTTGCCCGGAAAGTGACCTTTGCCAAGTCGTTGGAGGGGTAGGCGAGGTCGTAGGTGATGGTCATGGTGTTGCCCGTTCCGAGGGTCACTTCGACGTTGGTGAGGGAGGGTTGGGCAAAGAGGTGGAAGGCGGAAAACAGGGAACAAAAAAGGAGGATTTTTTTCATGGTTGAGTTTTTTTTAAAAATGATTGGTAACTGTTCAGCAGGGCCTTAGAGGTGATGCCTTTGGGCGGGGACGGCGGGCGGAAAGGCGTTGCCTCGGTCTCGTAGATGTGAGGCAACGCCTTTCCGCCGCCGTCCCCGCCCAAAGGCATCGCCTCATGGCCCCCTGCTAAAATAAAAAAAC
>DROJ01000310.1 GCA_011321935.1 Bacteroidota bacterium
TGCCCGCCGTAAAAGGGGGATTGGGAAATTGGGAAATTGGGAAATTAGGAAATTGGGAAATTAGGAAATTGGGAAATTAGGGAATTGGGGCTTGCCCCGTTCACCGTTCACCGTTCACCGTTCACCGTTCACCGTCAACCGTCAACCGTCAACCGTTCACCGTCAACCGTCAAAATGAGTTTTTTCAAAAAATTTTTTACCAAAAAGAAGGAAGAAGACCTCGACAAGGGGCTGGAGAAGACCAAAACCGGGTTTTTCAACAAACTCTCCAAAGCCGTTGCCGGAAAGTCAACGGTGGACGTGGAGGTGTTGGACGAACTGGAATCCATGCTGATCGCCTCCGATGTGGGCCTTGATACGACCATCAAGATCATCGAGCGCATCGAAGAGCGGGTTAAACGGGACAAGTACATCAATACCAGTGAACTGGATGAAATAATGAGGGAGGAGATCGTCGCTTTGTTGCAAGAAAACAATACCGACGACCTCGAAGACTTTACCGTTCCTACCGATAAAAAGCCGTATGTGCTGCTCGTGGTCGGGGTGAACGGCGTTGGCAAAACGACGACCATCGGCAAGCTGGCCTACCAGTTGAAAAAGAAAGGTTATAAAGTGGTGATCGGTGCGGGCGATACTTTCCGCGCCGCTGCGGTCGGCCAACTGAAAATCTGGGCAGACCGGGTCGGCTGCGATTTTTTTTCAAAAGGCATGAACACCGACCCCGCCGCGGTGTCTTACGAAACGGTGGACTACGCCATCAGGAACGGCTGCGACGTGGCCATCATTGACACTGCCGGCCGCCTGCACAACAAGGTCAATTTGATGAAAGAACTGGGCAAAATAAAACGCTCGGCAAGCAAGCGGTTCGAAGGTGCGCCCCACGACGTGATGCTGGTTCTGGATGCCACAACGGGGCAAAATGCCATCGAACAGGCCAAGCAGTTTACCGCTGCCACCGAGGTTACCTGCCTTGCCCTGACCAAATTGGACGGCACTGCAAAAGGAGGGGTGGCCATCGGTATTTCTGACCAGTTCCAGATCCCGATCAAATATATCGGCATCGGGGAGGGCATGGAGCAGCTTCAAGTGTTCAATAAAAAGGCTTTTGTGGAGTCGCTTTTTAAGAAATAGCATTTCCGGCTGTTGGCCACAGGCCAATAGCTATTGGCCAATAGCCAACAGCAATGAATTCCAAACCACTTTTCATCGTCATTGAAGGCCTCGACGGTTCGGGCAAATCAACGGCTGCCAAAGTATTGGCAGAAGCCCTGGGCAAGTCTTTCCCAAAAAAAATAAAGCATACCTACGAGCCAAACGACCCCTGTTGCGCAGGCGGCTACATCCGGGAAGTCTTGGCCAAGAAAATCACTGCATTTCACCACCGTACCTTGGCGCTTGCCTATGCCGCCAACCGGCTCGACCACTGCGACCGGGTGGTTGCGCCGTGGCTGGAAAAAGGCCGTGGGCACTTTGTGATCTGCGACCGGTATTACCTCTCGTCACTGGTTTATCAGAGCAGGGACGGCCTCTCTTTCGCTGATGTGATGCGCCTGAACGAACTGGCCCTGCGGCCGGACATTATTTTTTTCCTCAACGTCGGCAATGAAGTTTGCGCGCAGCGCATCAAAAAACGGAACGAGCCGCTCGAACTGTTTGAAGAAAACCTGGAGGGCACCCGGCAGATGTATTTTGAGGCCATCCGTTTTTTGGAAAAGGAAAGGGGGGAGAACATTGTTGAGATTGACGGGAACGGGACGGTGGAAGAGACGGTGGCGCAGATGTTGGAGGCTTTGATGAAAATGGGAACGTAAGTCTTTTTTGAAAAAAAGTATCTGCTGAACCATATGGCCCATGCCCGGATCGACAACCGAGGATATATATCCTCGGCTGTCGGAACGAGCGAAGGTCAGAGCGGGCACAATTGGGTACAGCCCCTGCCGGGGTATCATTTGTTCGCCTCCTTCTTCCTGAATTCCTCGATCAACTCCGGTAATTGTTCCACTCCAATTCGGTTGGCGATGATCTTTTTGTTTTTGTCCAACAAATACAATTTGGGCAGGGTGGTACCATAATACCGCTGCATGGCCCTTGCCCGCTGATAGGGGTCGGCGGTGATTATCCAGGGCATTTCTTTGTCTTTGATGTCTTTTATGGCCTTGTCCAAGTCCATGTGATTGGCGGAGGAAATGGAAAATATTTCGACGCCTTTGTCCTTCCATTCTTCATAAAAAGGCTTGAGTTTGTCTTCCATTTTTTTGCAGTGCGGGCAGCCGGGCTTCCACAAAAAGACGATGGTGAATTCAGAATGGACATCATAGGGCGAGGTCAGTTCGGTGGTGAATTTTTCTTCTTCGGGGCTGTACAATTGCACTTTTACGTTGGGCGCGTAGTTACCGATCAGTACGCCCCTCATCATAAAAGCATTGTCGGTGATGGTTTTCAAAACCTTTTCGGACACCCAATCGGCGAGGCCGGTTTGATAGTATTTATCGGAGAGGTGGACATAAACTTTGTCCATGCCCATTATTTGGGGCTTGAAATATTTGTTCAGTAGATAGGGCAGGCAATAGCGGAAAACCTGCTTGTTTTTCTGCGCCCGTTCGAGGATGTAGTCCACTGCAACGATCACGCTGTCAGGCGTTTGCATGGTCAACTTGTCGAGGTAGCGGTCTATTTTTTGTTTCAGGTAGGGCGAGTTGACGAACACCTCGTCGGTGAGGTCGAAGCCGTCCCAATAGTGCGCCCGGTAATATTTGAAAGCAAAATCATCGTCCTTTGTGCCGTCGGCCTTGAGCGGGGCTTCGGGTATGTCGGGTTCTTCGAAAGCGGCTATCAGTTTGGCGGTGAAAGTACCGGGGTGTTTGGTTTTCACCCTCTTTTGGTAAGCCTTTACGCCGTCGCCGATGGTCGCCAATTGTTTTTCGATTTTGGCTTTTTTCTTTTCATCGGTCTCCTGTTCCAGTTTTTCGTTTACCTTTTTCGACAGTTCGACTTGCTCGTTCATGAACACTTGATAGTCGTACATCAACTGGTTTTCTTTCGAGCCTTTGAATTTCAGGCTCTCAAAAAAATTGGGCGCTTTGGCGGAGATGGAAAAATGCTGCTCGTTTTTGGTGACGATGAATTCGAAAAATTTATTGTCGGGCGGCATCAGTACCAGGTAAATGCCCGGGGGGAGGGTATCTGCGCCTTCGAAAACATATTTGCCATCGGCAATGAAAGTGGTGTCTTTGCTGTATATTTTATCTGCCCGTCGGTAGCCCAAAAATATTGAATCGCTCTCGTAGGCATCTATGCTCACTTCGATGCGGTGGCCGGGTTCTTGGGCGGTAATGGTGGAGGTGAAAAACGGGGTGCTGAAAAGGATCAAAAAAAGAAAAAACTGTTTCATGTGCAAATGGAATGTTTTAGGGCGCAAATTTAAAGGCTTTGACAGAAAAGTGCGAGGATGGGGTAGGGGATTAGGATATTGTTTGGAATTGTAAAAAAGGAGCGCTTGCTCAATGTCTCTTTCCCGCGCCGTGCCGGGCATAATTGGACGTCTATGCTTCGCTTTTTTGCTTTCCCAAAAATACAACACTGCCATGTTTCAATAATATGGGCCCGCTTTTTGTTCCGCCTTTTTGGATGATTTCGAGCAGGTAAAAACCTGCTTCTAATTTCTGGAGATCGAGCATTTTTCGGTAACCGTTCCTTCCTTTCAGCGACTCCGAATAATATATATTTCCTTTTTGACCTTTGATCAATATCTTGGTGGGCATTCGCTGCAAGTTGGCCAAGCGCAACACAAAAGATTTGCTGTCCGGAACGGGTTGCAGGTACAATATTATTTTGCTTTTTTTGTTGTTTGCTATATGGGAAGAGTCAAAAGAACAAATAGCGGGCAATAAGAATAAAACGGGCAATAAAAACAATGAAATATTTTTCATGGCAAAAAAAAATGGCCGTACAAACGGGCAACGATCAGGGCGTTTCCCCTCTTGTCGGGTGGTTTGAAAAAAAGATATTGAATATATACTGCACCATTTTAGGTTTTGTGCATTGAGGTCTGGTTCTCCCCTTCTGGGGCTGGGGGCTGGTGAGGGCAAATGCACAAAACCTAAAATGGTGCAGTATAATTTTGCCGAGAAAAGTAGATATGGGAAAGGAGGGGGGAATTGTCAAAAGGTTGCTCTATGCCCCGATAATATTTCGGTCAGCAATACTTTATTTAATGCAGGGTTGACCGTATTTTTGCTCGATATGGCCGCTTCTGCGCAGGCCATCCCAGCCTTTGTCCAATCACCGATTTCCCATCCTTTGCAACTGCCATAAATAAGCCCTGCGCTGAAAGCATCGCCGGCACCGTTGGTATTCACGGCATTTATTTTTTTTGGGACAACAATATCTGATCTGTCCCCATTGCTATAAAAAGCACCTTTGTTTCCCATCGTTATAAAAATATTTATTGCCCCTTTTTTATGTAATATAGCCGCCGATTTTTTCAGGCTTGCTTTGTCCGTAATTTTAATGCCAGTCAATACTTCGGATTCTATTTGGTTGCATTTTAAAATAAAAAGCTTGGGCAGTATGTTTTTTGCGCGGAGCGCTTTGGCCGCTGAAACGGTATCCAGGAAATATTTTTGCGCTGCGTTGTTTTTGATTATTTCGGCCAATGTTTCTTCTGGAACGTTTGTGTCCAAAACCACCAACTGCGCATCTTTTATTTGCTTTTTTTTATTTTTTATAAAACCCACATTTATTTCGTCGCATATGTCCATCGCTGACAGGCCGAGCGCCAAATCGTTTTGCCGGTCCATAATAGCTAGATGGACAGAGGAATTCCTGTTTTTTAAAATCAAACTATCGGATATGTCGAGCCCTGATTCGCGGCAGTGCCCGATTATTTTTTTTCCATAAATATCGCCGCCCAGGGCAGTGATTAATTTTACGGACAGGCCGAGGCGCGACAGGTTTTCTGCAATGTTTCGCCCAACCCCTCCCAGCGATATTTTTAAATTTCCGATATTGGCGTCCCGGTATTTTAGCGGGTGCTCGGGGAAGCCTACAATGTCTATGTTTGCAGCACCAATGACGCAGATGTAACTGTTTTCTTTTTTTGAATTTTTCATAAATCAGCCGCAAATAAATGAAAAAAATAAATAAAATATTTAAAACCAGCCGGCCGGTCATCGGCATGGTGCATTTAATGGCATTGCCCGGCACACCAAAATATGCGGGCAGTGTGCAGCAAATAATAGACCGGGCACTCATGGAAGCCATTGTTTACCAAAAGTCGGGTATAGACGGTTTGGCCATTGAAAACATGCACGACGTACCTTATTTAAAAAACAATGCCGGCCATGAAATAAGCAGCCTGATGGCCATTGCCGGGCATGAAATAAAAAAAGAAACAGGGCTGCCCTGCGGCATCCAAATATTGTCCTCTGCCAACGAGGCTGCTATATCGGCGGCGCACAGTGCAGGGCTTGATTTTGTCAGGGCGGAAGGTTTTGTTTTTGGCCATTTGGCCGATGAAGGCTATATAGATGCCAATGCCGGGGGGCTTCTCCGGCACAGGAAAAAAATAGGGGCGGAACATATTCCCATTTGGACAGACATCAAAAAAAAGCATAGCTCTCATGCCCTCACCGCCGATGTAGATATTGTGGAAACAGCAAAAGCCGCTGAATTCTTTTTGAGCGATGCCCTCATAGTCACGGGCAGCAGCACCGGGCGTTCGGCTGATATAAATGAAATCAAAAAAGTAAAAGCAGCCTGCAATATTCCGGTCGTGGCCGGTTCTGGCATTGACATAAATAATGTGGCCAAATATATGGAGGTATGCGATGCAATGATCGTCGGCTCTTATTTTAAGCAGGACGGATATTGGGCAAACAGGCTGGTCGGGGAGAAAGTATCCCGTTTTATGGAAGCAGTAAATGCACTAAGAAAGGGGGTTGTATAACCGTGAACAATTGTTTTTTTTAAATAAATTAGGTGCGTTATTTTCTTGGCTTTATACTGAACCATAATAGGTTTTGTGCATTTGCTCTCGCCAGCCCCCAGCCCCAGAAGGGGAGCATCTTCCCTCGATGCACAAAACCTATTATGGTTCAGTATAAATATTATAAACAATGACAAAAAAAACGATAGGTGCTGCTATATTCATTTTTGCCGTATCCGCCATTTTTGCCCGGTACAGCAATTGTGAAACTATTTATTTTATATTGAAACCATTGACTACTTTGCTTGTCATTTCCGTCGCAGCATTGGCCTATAAAAAAAATGCGGGCGCATATAGCCGCCTTGTTTTGACAGCCCTCATTTTCTCGTTGGTCGGCGATGTTTTTTTATTAAAAGAAGAATATTTTGTGTTCGGCCTTTCTTCCTTTTTAGTTGCTCATCTTTTTTTTACATATGCCTTTACGCGGGTAAATGGGTTTAGCACTCATTTCCTTTCGTTTATTGTTTTGGGTATTTTTGGCCTTTTATATTTTAGGTATTTAAAACCGGGCTTGGGGAGATTTGTCCTTCCTGTTGCCGTATATTCTGCTGCTATTATTTTAATGGCCTGGCAAGCAGTTGGGCTATATTTGAACGATAATAAAAAAATATTTTTATCGGTTGCCATTGGCGCCCTGCTCTTCACTTTTTCCGACAGTATGATTGCGGTCAATAAATTCAAAGCCCCTTTTGAATCGGCAGGGATATTGATATTGGCCAGCTATTGGGCCGCAATTTCTATATTTGCTTTTTCATGCCATTATATTGGAGAGACTAAGAATTGATTAATTTTACGACAACCATGTTTTTAATATAATGAGTAACTATTTAGCAACCCCAATTAAACTGCCGATTTCACTAACCCCCGACTTCAGTCGGGGGAGGGAAAGGCACAAATCTGGGTTTTAACCCAAAATTTAAGCGCATATTTTGGGTTGAGCCTAACCCCTGACTGAAGTCGGGGGTTAGTGAAATCAATATTGTTGAGGGGGGGGGGTAAATAGTTAACAAAATGAGTATATTTGTTCCACAAAACAAAAAACGAAATATACTGTCCAACAATTAATAACCTGAATACTACCGACATATGATAAGCCAAGAAAAACTCAAAGAAATGATCCTTCCCGTTATCCGTGCAAAAGGAAAAACCTACCGGAAAAACAAAAATGTTTTTGCAAGAAAAGCAAAAGAAAACGAAAACATAGCGACCATAACGGACGATGGGATAGAGACAACCAATACCGCCCGTGCAGGGGATTATATAGTTAAAAACCAAACCGGCGCAGGCGAGATGTATATTTTGGGCAGGGATAATTTCAAAAAAAGATATAGTTATATTAAGCGCTCAGGGGGCGGGTTTTCAGAATATAGGTCAACGGGGAAAATTATCGGAGTGGAGATGAACGCCAAACTTTTAAAATGGCTGGGAACACCCGATGAGTTTAAATTCCGGGCACCGTGGGGCGAGGCCATGATCGTAAAAAAAGACGACTTTTTGGTAACTCCGCTTGATTTTAGCGAAGTATATAGAATCGCGCGAAAAGAATTTTTTGAAACATATACCGAAGACAAATAAACCGGTATCCCAGCCAATCTTATCCTTCTGCCGACAGCGCATACACCGCAAAAGAGGCCAGCCAATGAGTGCCTTCATAATGCTCGCTGGCAATGTTCGGGATGGTCGCTTGCAAATGTTTTTCCGCCGCTTCCAGCATCCGCTTCCGCTGTTTTTTATTTTTTATAAAAGGGTAAATGCCGTACATGCACCATGCCCGGCTGAGGTTCAGGCCATCGAGGTGGACTATTTTTGGGTCGGAGCGGTCGGAGACATCGGCGGGGTGCATGAGGGCCGCCAATTTCCTTTTTGGCAAAAAATGTTTGAACCATTGGCCAAATTCTTTGCGGGGCAAAACCCGCCGCATCAGGTTCGCTTCTTCGAGGCAGGCCGAGAGGAAATCCTCGCCGCTCGGCTCCCAATCGGCGGGGCAGTCGGTGTCGGTCAGGTAGTAATCGAGCGCCCGTTTTTCAATCATTTTTTTCAGGGCAGCATGTCCCGTTGCGTTCGCAAAATCGAGCGCAAAGGACAGCCCAAAAGCCGTGTTCGGATGCACGCCCGTGCGCACCGGGTAAGTTTGCAGCGGCAAAAAATCGAGGTATCGTTCGGTGATGGCTTCGGTGAGCGGCTGCAGGTTTTGCAGCCATTTTTTGCCGTCCGCATCGTCCCAAGTGGCCAGTTCTTCCGCCAGTTTCAGCAGCCACGACCAGCCGTACATCCGCTCCCAGGACTTACTCGCCGACCTGAAATTGGCCGCCTCGGTTTGAAGGTTTTTAGCACTCAGCGTCCCGTTCAGCTTCTTTCTTATTTCACCGCCTTGCGGCAAATCAGGAAACTGTTTCAGCAACCTCACCAGCATCCAATGCCCATGCACCGAGGAGTGCCAATCATAGCACCCAAAAAAAGCAGGGTGCAGCACATGCGGTTCTTTCAGGTCGGCGCCGGTGCCGAGGGTCTGGTTCAGTTTGTTGGGGTACTCCTGCTGCAGGCAGGCAAGCGCCAACGCGGCAAAATGCGAAGCCCCCGCCTGCGTCAAATGCAGCCGCCCTTCCGGGCTGGTCCGCAGATATGGGTTGGTATTTTTTTGGGCAACAATAGGCACGGCAAGCAATAGGAACAGGTAAGCGGTAAAGTAGTTTTTCATGTTTATCCAGTTTGGTAACAGAACCGAAAGTTAGCATTTCTGCGCATTTAGTTTTCAAAAAAAATATAAAATTGACATTCTTATTACCTTCGCGGCATGTCCGGAGGAGCGGGCTTGTTAAAACTTGGAGGTTTTCAAAACCTCCAAGTTTTCAGCAAAACTAAAATTCAGAGTAACTGCTTAGCAGGGGGCATTGAGGCGATGCCTTTGAGCGGGGTGTGCGGGAGGAAAGGCGTTGCCTCAATATATCGAACTGAGGCAACGCCTTTCCTCCCGCACACCCCGCTCAAAGGCATCGCCTCAATGTCCCATACAAAGCAGTTACAACTCAGAACAACATGACCGTAGCCGCTTTTTTCGACCTTTTTTTAGAAGAACTGACCCAGCACGACAAGCTGCGCGAGTATTATAAATACCACGACGACCCGGCAAAATTCCCCTTCCGCAAAGCCTATTTTTGCCAGCGGCTGCAATATGTTTTTGATAAAATAAAAAGCTCGCCTTACGGCAAACCCGACATCTGGGACGTGGGCAGCGGCTATTCCACCACCCAGATTTTCCTCGCCCTCAACGGCTATGCCTCCCACGGGTCCACCCTCGAATATTATTACGGACACATCCCAAAACGGATGGAATATTGGTCGGCGCACGGCGACATGAGCTTGGTGAAAGTCAGTTACGAAGACATTTTTGAAGTCCCCGCCAACAAAAATTCGGAGGACATCATCATCGTGCAGGACACCCTGCACCACCTCGAACCACTGGCCAAAAGCCTCGGCATTTTCCGCCAAGCCCTGCGCCCCGGCGGCTTCCTGCTGGCCGTGGAAGAAAACGGCAACAACCTCATGCAGCGCATCAAACTCTACCGGCAGCGGGGCAACAAGCGCATCATCGAATATTACGACGAGGGCCTCGGCCGCAAGGTGATGATGGGCAACGAAAACATCCGCCCGCTGAAAACCTGGAAAAAGGAATTTGAAAAATCGGGTTTTAAAATAGAACCAAACAGCGTGCATTACCTGCGCCTCTTCCCGCCTTCTTTTTTTGAAAATAAAAACCTGGAAAAAGTGGTGGCACGGGAGCAAAGGCTTTGGAAAAAACACCCGCTGCTGAAAGAATACTTCTTTTTTGGGGTGAATTTTTTGGCGAGGAAAAATTAATTATTTTACGTCGGCAGCCTCTGCCATCAGTTCCGTTCTTCCTTACCTTTGCGTAATAAAAACGCAAATCATGTCTAAAATAAAACTCGCCACCGATGCCATCGTTTTTGGCTACCAGCATTCCCAATTGTTTGTCGCATTGGTCAAGCGCAAGTACCCGCCCTTTAAAGGTCAATGGGCGCTGCCCGGCGGCTTTGTCCTCGAAAACGAAAACCTCGAAACGGCCGTAAAAAGGGAACTCCGCGAAGAAACCGGCATCCACATCAACTACCTCGAACAGCTTTACACCTTCGGCGAAACAGGACGGGACCCGCGCCGCCGAGTGGTCAGCGTGGCCTATTTTGGGCTGGTGCGACCAAAAGATTTTAAGATCAAGGCAGCTACCGATGCCGCCGAGGTCGCTTGGTTCGACGTGAAAAAACTGCCGCCCCTCGCCTTCGACCACAAAAAAATAATGAAAACCGCCCTCGGCCGCCTCCGGGCAAAACTCACCTATCAGCCCATCGGCCTTAATCTGTTGGACAAAAAATTCCCCTTCGGCGACCTCGAACGCCTCTACTCCACCATCCTCGACAAAAAAATAGACCGACGTAACTTCCGCAAAAAATTCCTGAAATTCGGCATCCTCGATGAGCTGGACGAATATGCGTCGGCAATTGATAAAGGCCGCCCGGGCAAGCTGTTTTCTTTTGACAAAAGGAAATACAATGCGCTGCGGAAAGAGGGGATTTTGTTTGAGATCCGTTGAGGCGATGCCCCGAAGTGAATTCGGGACAAGCTCTTTGCGCGGGGATATCACCTTTTTAAAAATTTTCCAAAAAATAAACCGGTTTTTATTTGCGTCTTATTTACGCAAATACATATATTTGCGTCAAATTAACACAAAATGAAAATATTAAACCTGTCAAAACCTTTTAAAATGCCCGCCGGAAATGCCATCCGATTCGAGGCATTTATATTCAACGGGGGCGAGCCACATATTAAACTGGAACTTGATGACACCATTGACCCGCAGGAAGAAATATTGATAACACAGCGCATTTGCAGTTCCGATGATTTGATATTATTGCTACTTGCAACCGATGCCCTGCGCCGCAGCGGCTATAAAAAAATCAGCGTATTTATCCCCTATTTTCCCGCTGCCCGGCAAGACCGGGTGATGGTGCCCGGCGAACCGCTCTCGGTAAAAGTTTATGCAGATATAATAAATGCGCAGCAATATGAGCGGGTAATTATTTTCGACCCTCATTCCGATGTTACGGCGGCATTGCTGAACAATGTAAAAATTATCACGAACGAATATTTTATTAAAATGGTTGTGGAGGAAATAGGCGATGAAAATATATGCCTCATCGCACCCGATGCGGGAGCAGTAAAAAAGGCACATTCGCTTGCCATGAAATTAAATATCCAAACTATTATTACCTGCGAAAAAACAAGAAACGTGAGCAATGGAAAACTATCGGATTTTAAAGTCCATGCCGATAATTTAAATAATAAAACCTGCCTTATCGTGGATGATATATGCGACGGCGGCCGCACATTTATCGGCATCGCCAATGAATTGAAAAACAAAAATGCGGGCCCTGTTTTTTTAGCCGTATCGCATGGTATATTCAGCGGTGGTCTTGATAAGTTTAATGGAATATTGGACGGGGTTTTTACGACGGATAGTTTTAGGGAAATTAAAAATAAAAATGTGAAACAATTTGAACTGGCCAAGACATTCCAAGTTTTAAAAACCTATGATACCTATATAGATGGGCAACCAGCCCCAGCGGGGCGACCATGTTTGTAGATATGGCCCGGAAACCGTTTATACCAGCCCCAGCGGGGCGGTTATGTTCAACGAAAGCCTTACATGACCGCCCCGCTGGGGCTAGTTTACAGCATCACTGTCCATATCTACAAACATGATCGCCCCGCTGGGGCTATGTGCCCATCTCTGTAGATACCGTGGGTTTTAAAAACCTGGAATCTCTAAAAAACAACAATAAAATGACCAATAGAAATAAACGAAGAGTGATAGCAGAAGACACCCTCTATATTTTAGACAAAGGTTTTTTTGAAACGCCAAACGGCGAAATAATCGACATCAAAGAAACCCAATCACTGGCCGAAAACAATACGATTGTTTACTCGCCCGAATCTTCTGATTTATTAATTAAAAATAGGGTTGATATTATTTCAAATAATAAAACAGAAATAGAAGTCACCAAAGAAACAACTTTAAATGCAACCAGAAGATTGATAAAAGAAGGCCACACTGATGTGCTTTGTTTAAATTTTGCGTCAGCAAAAAATGCGGGCGGTGGTTTTTTGGGCGGCAGCCAAGCACAGGAAGAAAGTATTGCAAGGTCAACGGGTTTATATAATTGCCAACAAAAAGCAGCTGCCTATTATAAATCTAACAGAAAAATAAGATCTTGTTTTTATACCGATTATATGATATACAGCCCGAATGTCCCGATCATAAAAGATGAGGATGGAAACAATTTGGAGGAATTGGTGACCGCTTCCATTATTACCGCTCCCGCTGTAAATACGGGCGTGGTAAAACACCGGGAAAAAGACAGGATGCACGAAATTGAAATTGTAATGAAACGGAGAATCGAAAAAGTATTGGCCATTGCTTTGGAGCATCAGCACAAAGCCATTGTGCTGGGCGCATGGGGCTGCGGCGTTTTTCAAAACAAACCGGAAGATATTGCCGATTATTTTAAAGAAATAATTGAGACGAAATTCAAAAATGATTTTAATAAAATTGTCTTTGCTGTTTATTCAAAAAACGAGAGGTTTATTGCGCCTTTTTATGAGGCCTTTGGGAAGTAGGAATGTTTGTTTTAGATGCACTTTAGGTTACCTTATAATTCCTCCCCCCGACCCTCCCGACGAATCAGGACAGGCTCTCTAAAGGGGGTGGTACAGCCATCTCCGAAACGCTATTTTCTGCAAAAACTTTTGGGGGGGGGGACTCAATTTTCAAAAAATTGGAATGTCTAAAAAACAAAACCAGAAGCAATAATTTTCAATAATTACCAACCCTCTATTTTACTAAAACACCGCCGCCCTGGAATCCTAAGCCAATTAACAAATACCGATAAACAACCAAAAACACCATCCATCTGCCCCTCCGCAGACTGGCAACTTTTTGCCCATAACCGCACATTTATCAACTACTTTTTTTAGCCGCGAATGCGCGAATTAAAACATAAAGCATCCGAAAAACAATTAGCGAATTAGCGGCCAAAAAAACTAAATCCACCAAACAATGAAAAACCCACTCCATCACATTGATTTTTACAAAGCCGACCACCGTCGGCAATATCCTGCCGGCACCGGCCTCGTTTACAGCAACCTGACGCCGCGCAAAAGCCGCATCCCGGAAGTAAAAGAAGTCGTCTTTTTTGGGCTGCAATATTTTGTCAAAGAGTACCTCGTCCGGCAATGGGACGGGCAGTTTTTCCGGCAGCCCAAAGAGCAGGTGCTTGCCCGGTACCGGCGCCGGATGAACACCTCCCTCGGGCCTAACAATATCGGTACGGCACACATCGCCGCCCTCCACGACCTCGGTTATTTGCCGATAGAAATAAAAGCATTGCCGGAGGGGTCGAAAGTGCCGCTGCGGGTGGCCATGCTGACCATCCGCAACACCCGCCCAGAATTTTCGTGGCTCACCAATTACCTCGAAACCATCCTGTCCTGCATCCTTTGGAAGCCCTGCACCTCGGCCACCACGGCACTGCGCTACCGGCAGGTTTTTGACCGGTATGCAGATGAGACGGTGGGCGACCGGGACTTCGTGCAGTGGCAGGGGCACGACTTCAGTATGCGGGGCATGTCGGGCATGGAGGATGCCTGCATGAGCGCGGCGGGACACCTGCTTTCGTTTACCGGAACGGACACCGTGCCTGCCATTGACTTCCTCGAAGACTACTACGGCGCCGATGCCGAAAAGGAACTGATCGGCGGGTCGGTAGCGGCCACGGAACACTCGGTGATGTGCATGGGCACGCCCGAAAACGAGGTCGGTACTTTCCGGCGGCTCATCAATGAGACCTATCCCGAAGGCGTGGTTTCCATCGTTTCGGACACCTGGGATTTTTGGAAAGTCATCACGGAGTTTTTGCCTGCTTTGAAAAAAAACATCCTTGCCCGGGAGGGCAAAGTGGTCATCCGCCCCGACAGCGGTGACCCGGTGAAAATCATTTGCGGTGATCCCAACGCCCCCGTCGGCAGCCCCGAATCCAAAGGTGCCATCGAGTGCCTTTGGGAAATTTTCGGAGGCACGACGACCCTGATGGGCTACCGTTTATTGGACAGCCACATCGGCCTGATCTATGGCGACAGCATCACCGTGGAGCGGCAAAGGGCCATCCTTAAAGGCTTGAAAGACAAGGGTTTCGCCTCGTCCAACGTGGTGCTGGGCATCGGTTCGTTCACTTACGAATATGTGACCCGCGATACTTTTGGCTTTGCCATGAAGGCAACTTATGGCGAGGTGGACGGCATAGGCCGCAGCATTTTCAAAGACCCAAAAACGGACGACGGCACTAAAAAATCGGCCAAAGGCCTGCTCAAAGTGACGAGGGGCGACAACGGTTTTGAAATGCAGGACGAGGTGACTTGGGAGGAGGAAGGACAGGGGGCAATGGAGGTGGTTTTCCGCGACGGGCAACTGCTGCGGGAAGAGACCCTGGAGGGGATCAGGGAGCGGTTGGCGGTGACAAAATCCCTGGTAACAGTTGCAGGGGCTAGTGCAGTGATTCGTAATTAGTTGATTAGTTATCAGTTCGCCAAATCCTTGATAATGTGGCATTTACCAAAAAATAAATAGTCCGCTAATTACGAATCGAACCACTAGTGGTACAGCCCCGATCAGTTCAAAAATAACTTAGAAGAAGGCGGCGGATTGCGTGGCCCGCGCCCAGGTTTTCCGGTAGCTATGGTCGTCATGCGGGCAAAAACCGTTTTGCGCGATCCGCCCGACGAGGCCAAAATGCCGACGCCGATGTCTTGGAAAAAATAGAACACGACCATCCGGTTGAGGCAGGTACAACTGCCGTGGACGAGCGAATGGCGCGGCAGGCTCACCATCACTACTTGGTCGAGGAACATAAACCCGGATTTGCCCACCATCTCTCCCATGGTACGGGCGATCATTTGGGCGATGTCTTCGTCCTCCTCCAGATTGCCGTCCCTGAAATAGTTGGGGTGGGCTTCGGCCAGGTCAAAAAACAGGTGGAACGGGTCGGAAAGGGATTTCGACGAAGTGGTCAATGTTTTTAGTTGCCTTATTTTTTTGTCCATCGCACTCTTTTTGGGCGGCGGGGAGGGGGGCCGTACCTGCTCCAAAATGCCGCCTTCACCGAACACATTTATTTCTTTCATTTCGGGCACATGGCCCGTTTGCAGACCTTGCCTGGAGAGCGGTACATATTGAAGTGGCTTTTGGTTGCGGGAAAAAGTGAGCGCCCCTTTGTCTATGTCCCGGAAATAAAAAAAGGTGATGAAATCGGATTTTAGGAAGTAGATGCCACAGCAAAAACCGGTGTCTTCCATCTGCTGTATTTTGATGTGTTCGGCCTTCAGGTAGGCTTCGCGCCCCGGTTTTACAATGGCCACGGTGTCCCGTATCAGGTCGAACAAGGCCTGGGGAAAGGAGGCTCCCGTACTTGCCGATGGGAACTCGCCTTTTAAGCGGAAATACAACTTGTGAAATTCCTCTTCTGCATGGTGGAGGTCGGCCTCTTGTTGCAGGGTTGATTTAAGGTGGAGGACGGCTGCTTTTAGTTCTCTCATTTTATTGTGCTTTTATTAAAAAGAAAAAAGCGAATGTAATAAAACCGGAAGAAAAAACGGCATGATGGAGGAATTGGTAAAGGGTTTTCTTATAAAAATGAAAATCAACGAAATGAAGGACTTTTTAAAAGGGTTCCATCTTAGGGGAAATGACAATATCAGTGGCCTTTCCGTTTTTATAAGAAAACCCTTAAAATGTTTAGTAGTGGTTCGATTCGTAATTAGCGAACTATTTATTTTTTGGTAAATAGTTACATTTCAATCTAAAGGGTTTCAACCCCTTGGAAAATTTTGTGTGCCAGCTTATTTCTTATTTCAAAAAAAAATGACGTAAGTTTGGTATCATTTTAATAGGGTAAGTACACAAAAATTCCTGCCTCCGGGACTGGCATTCGACTCCGCTGTTTTTTGTCATCCGCTTTAGCGGAACTGCAATGTCTGGTGCGCGCGGCTTCCCTCATGACGTCGTAGTTCCGCTAAAGCGGATGACAAAAAACAGCGGAGTCGAGTGAGCATTTTGTGCATTTACCTCGGCTGATTAAAAAGATACTAAGTTTGTGAAAATCAATTTGAGCTTATGTCCACCATCAGAATGTCACCAGAAGTCAAGGTTGAAGTGAAAAACATGCTGTCGGGTATTTCCAAGCTGGAAACGCCCGACCTTGAGGTATTTTTAAATGAGGTCGCATATATGTTGGCAAGGAGAAAGACGAAGTCCCTCTCTAAAAAAGAAACGGAACTGATGGCCAGGTAGTGTTAATTTTGACGTGATAGGCAGAAACATGTTTATCTGATTTCCAAGCACTCAAGCCCCCGTCTCCGCTGCTTTGTCATCCGCCTAAAGGCGGATGACAAAGCAGCGGAGACGGGGGCTTGGCTTAACCCAAGTTGAATATGTAGATGCTATTGCCAAGTACTCAATGATGCCGGGCATAGGCTTGGCTTAACCCAAGTTGAATATGTAGTCCCCAACAAATAAAAATGGGAATTGCAAATTTTATGTGTTTCAACTGGAAAAAATTCCAGTTTCTACTTTTTGCCCCACAATTCCAAAAATGTTGGGGACTACATATTCAACTTGGGTTAAA
>DROJ01000311.1 GCA_011321935.1 Bacteroidota bacterium
CTCGAATCTTAAAACCCGTCTCCCTGCCCTTCCGAGAGTCGGGGGAATAAATTCCCCCTCTTTTGGAAGGGCAGGGAGACGGCGGCCACATCCGATCAATTATTTGACTTGAAACAAGCGGGAATTTATTTACTTTTGGTGGAAACGGGGAAGGGGTATCTTATTACGAAGGTTTTGAAAAGATAGGCCAACCCTCGAATCTTAAAACCCGTCTCCCTGCCCTTCCGAGAGTCGGGGGAATAAATTCCCCCTCTTTTGGAAGGGCACGGAGACGGCGGCCACATCCGATCATTTATTTGACTTGAAACAAGCGGGAATTTATTTACTTTTGATGGAAACGGGGAAGGGTTTATCAATAACGAAAGTTTTGAAAAGGTAGGCCAACCCTCGAATCTTAAAACCTGTCTCCGTGCCCTTCCAAAAGAGGGGGAATTAATTCCCCCGACGCCCCCGGCAAATGAAAAAACAATCAGCACGCTGCACTGGCCTGCGGGAATTTATTTACTTTTGGTGGAAACGGAGAGGGCGTATCTTTTTACGAAGGTTTTGAAAAGGTAGGCCAATCCTCGAATTTTAAAACCCGTCTCCCTGCCCTTCTAAAAGAGGAGGAATTAATTCCCCCTCTCTCGGAAGGGCAGGGAGACGGCGGCCACATCCGATCATTTATCCAACATGAAACAAACACTGCTTACATTAATCCTTCTGCTCATTTCATTCGCAAACATCGTCAATGCGCAGACCGTCTCCCTCCAAGAATTTTCCTCCGACTACAACTGGCTCGTAGGCATCGCCCATCCGCCCGACGACGAGCGCCTGTTTGTTTTCCAAAAAGATGGTTTTATTAAAATATGCAACACCGACGGCAGCATCGAACCGGTGCCTTTCCTCGACATCAGCAGCAAGGTGAACAACAGTTTCCAGAACGAGCACGGGCTGGTCGGCTTGGCCTTTCACCCTGATTATGAAAGCAACGGCTACTTCTTTGTTTTTTATAACGAACTCGGAACAGGGGCTTGCAAAGTGGTTCGTTTTGCGCGCAGCGCAGCCAATCCCGACCAAGCTGATCCCGCTTCTGAAACCTTGCTGATGACATGGCCCCACCCATTGGCCAACCATGTGGGCGGCTGCCTCAAATTTGGCCCCGACGGCTACCTCTACATCGCTTCCGGCGACGGCGGCGGCGCAGGCGACCCCAATGGCAACGGCCAAAACTTAATGACTTATTTGGGCAAAATACTGCGGATAGATGTGGACAACGGCGACCCGTTTACCATTCCGGCGGACAACCCATTTGCGCCCAGCCTGAGTGTGCTGGACGAAATCTGGGCCTATGGCCTGCGCAACCCCTGGCGTTTTTCTTTTGATAAAATGACGGGCGACTTGTGGATTGCCGATGTGGGGCAGGACTTGCGGGAAGAGGTTGATTTTCAGCCAGTTGGCAGCCCTGGCGGGCAAAATTACGGCTGGAGCTGCAGGGAAGGGACTTTGGATTTTAATGCCGGCCAATGTTTTGCCGGAGGAGTTTATACCGATCCAATTTTTGAGTACGGGCATAGTCTTGCAGAGGGGGATTGCTCTATCAGCGGCGGGGTGGTTTACCGCGGATTGGAGTACGGCGACCTTTTTGGGAAATACCTTTTTACGGATTTTTGTTCCGGCAGGATTTGGGTTTTAGATAAAAACGGGAACGAGGTGGACGTGGTAGAGGCAGGTGATTTTGGGGACAATGATTTTACCATGCTGGAGGAAAACGCAAGCGGCGAGATATTCGTAACCGGTTTTTTTTCCAATAAAATATTCAAAGTGGTGAGCGGCAATTGCGAGCCTGTCGCGCATATCGAAGGTGCTTCCGAAATAACATTGGCCGCAGGCCAAGAAGCTGTTTTGGAATTGCTGCATGGCCCCGGTTTTACCTATCAATGGCTGCTCGACGGAATGCCCATTTCGGGAGAAACCGGAGCGAGTATCACCACCTCCTCGCCGGGCACTTTTTCCGCCGTGGTGACCAATACGGCCAACAATTGCTCCGCTGTTTCCAATGCTGTGCAAATCAATATCTCGAACGGGACGGCCGTTGTTTCCGGCACTGTTGAGGCCTGCGAAAATTCTGCGTTTGTTTACAGCACGGAAACCAATCTTGGGGCAGCCTATACATGGTCGGCAACGGGCGGGACATTGATCTCCAACCCTGCGGCCAATACTGCCGAAATAGTTTGGGGAGCGCCGGGGCAAGGACAGGTTTCTGTTTCGGTGGCATTGCCCGACGGGAGTATATTAATGGGTGAACTATCCGTCAATATCGTTGAAAACGATATTGTTTTTGCGGCCGATATTACCGGTGCCACCTGTTTTGGCGATAGCGACGGCGCCATAGATATGACCCTTTCGGGCACGGGCAATTTGGAATATATATGGACAGGTTTTGGGCAAACGGAAGACCTCGACGGCCTGCCTGCGGGGACTTATACTTTTTCGGCTGCCAATGATTTCGGTTGCAGTTTGTCCCAAAATTTTGAAGTGGCACAGCCCGAGGCAATAAACATGGAGGCCGAAGTGACACAGCCCACTCCCGGCAACAGCGACGGCCGTATCGCTCTTTCGATAAGCGGAGGCACGGCTCCATTTTCTATTATGGGCTGCGGGAATTTTTTGTGCGACAACCTGCCGGCCGGTACTTATACCATCACCGCTACGGATGCCCACGGGTGCCAGGATACGCTGACCGTTATATTGGAAGAAATTACAAAAACGACGGAAAATATATTTTCGGAAATCAATTTAAATATATATCCGAACCCAACAAAAAATGAATTGAATATCGGGTTTGATTTGCCGGAGGCGATGGAAATCAATGTTGAAATATACGACGTATATTCGAGGCGTATATTAGATTTAATTCCTAAAAAAAATTACCCCAAAAAGGTTTTTTATAAAAATATAAATATGGAGAAATGGGCGGCGGGGGTGTATTTTATTTATTTTAAGATGGGGGACGGGAAAATTGTGAGGCGGGTGGTGAGATTGTAGCCGCCCAGTTCCTGCCTGTCGGCAGGCGTTGGGCAGGTTATAAAAAGAGATGCCAACGAAAAATAATGTTTGCAAATGGCCGGCAAATTTTCCCGCACAAAAAAAGAGCTGCAAATCAAATTTGCAGCTCCTTGAAAAGCAGTGCCGAAAGAGGGAGTCGAACCCTCACGTCCTTGCGGACACACGCCCCTGAAACGTGCGCGTCTACCAGTTCCGCCATTTCGGCTTAAACATTAAAAACCGTTATGCAGCCTCTTCCAAAAACCAGTGATTTCTCACCTTTACCGGCAACCTTAACTGACGAGGCGCAAATATGGGAAATTCTAAGTTCTTCCACAAACAACTTAGAACAGAAAAATGAGGGACGGCAGCTTTCTTGCCCCTACCTCCTATGCCCCAAAGTAAGCACAGGTTAGAAAAGGCCCTAAGCACAAAAAAAAAGCCCACGGAAAATACGTTCCGTGGGCTTTAATAATTAAACCTTTTTTCAGGTATTAGGTGTTCATCCATTCATCATTAGATAGATGCCGGCGATACCGACAGCGATCATGATAAACGGAAAAAATGTTTCAATAATGCTTTTTTTGCGCAGCGTTGTGTTGCCGTCGCCTCGATAGTGCACAGAAGTGTGAGGAGTAATATTGAGCATATTCATGGGTTGCTTAAAAGTGAAAAAAATGGGATTACTGTCTTTCTTTCTTACGGGTAGAAATCGTCGGTCGCAGATACTATATGCCGACAGGGGCGAATACTTGGCAGCGGCCATAAAGCCAAGCCAAAGCACGGCCACCGGCATGATAGCAGTTCTCTTTTCTTTTTTTTGAAGACCAATGCGGTAGGATTATAAGTTGCTTGCGTTTTTATTTCTCCTTAAAAAATGACGATGTAAAGAATGGTGGTGTTAGGAAGTTTTTGCTCTTAAAATAAATCAGGTTTGGAGAAATATCAGTACTCGGTTGGATTGTTTCTGCTTATTCCTGCAAGCGCCACTCAATTGTGGGTAATATACCTTGCCCAAGGTAAAAGAAGGTTTACCTTTTGTCAGTAGTAGGTGTCACATGTATAGTGTTTCAGTAGCGTAAAAAAATCCAAAAGTCTCAAAGTAGGGTTTTCTCGTTTCTCAGTGTATCCAGCTTTTTGACGGCTGTTTTTTTCTCGTAACATTGCTGCCGTTTTCCGGACGACGGTGCAAATGTATTTACATATTTTATTTTTTCAAATATTTAATTCATTTTTTTTAGTGCCCGGCTTTTTTTTCGGGAAATAAAACGATCAATAGCATGGGCGCAAATCAATTTTTCGGCAAAAACGGTTCGGGGCTTTTAGTTACGGCAAGTCTAAAAAAATGTTACCGTTGTGGAATATTTTTTCGCAAACAGTGAACTATCTGAAATTTTATTTGCCAAACAACCCAAACACCAATTGTTTTTTGTTGAAACCATTTAATGCCCGGCTTCTTAATGCGTAGCTTCGCCCAAATCCAACTCACATGAAACTTGACATTTACGTAGATGCTTTCACCGGCCGGCTACTTATTCAAAAGGGCAGGCCGGCGTCTAAACATCAACCCTGTCAATCCTTTTAATTTTTATAAACTTATAACGACCATGCACTTGAGCGAAATACTGACCCACTTCGGCGAAGAAAGAAAAAACTACTTCAATGCCGTTGCCCCCCCGGTCATCCAGAGCAGCAATTTTGCCTTCGACAATATTGCGGACTTCAGGAAAGCCATTTCGGACGAACTGAACCACCACCTCTACACAAGGGGGAACAACCCCACGGTCGAGATTTTACGAAAAAAAGTAGCGGCGTTAGAAGGTGCAGAAGATGCCCTGATAGTGGCAAGCGGTGCAGGCGCCATCGCCATGGCCATCATGGCCAATATAAAAACGGGCGACCACATCGTCTGCGTGCAAAGCCCTTATTCGTGGACCAAAAACCTGCTGGCCGGCTACCTGCCGAGGTTTGGCGTAAGCCATACTTTTGTGGACGGCAGGTACTTGGAGGAAATCGAAAAAGCGATCCGCCCCGAAACGTCCGTCCTGTTTTTGGAAAGCCCCAATTCCATGACTTTTGAGCTGCAGGATTTGCGGGGCTGCGCCCAAATAGCCAAACGCCACGGCCTGGTCTCCATAATTGACAATGCCAACTGCTCGCCCATTTTCCAGCGCCCCATCGAACATGGCATTGACCTCGTGGTTCATACGGGCACCAAATACCTGAACGGGCACAGCGACGTGGTGAACGGGGTGGTTTGCGGCAGCAAAAAAATGATCCAAAAAATATTTTCCTCCGAAATGATGACCCTCGGCAATATCATCTCGCCGCACGATGCCTGGCTGATAATCAGGGGTTTGCGGACTTTGGAGATGCGGGTAAAAAAGAGTTTTGAAAGTGCTTTGAAAATAGCGGAATGGCTGGAAAGGCATCCCAAAATAGAAAAAGTGCTGTTCCCCTTCTTGCCTTCGTTCCCTCAATTTGAACTTGCAAAAAAACAGATGGATGGATGCGCCGGGCTGTTCACTGTATTTTTAAAAACAGAAAAGATCGAGGTAGCGGAAGCCTTTTTTGCGAAGCTGAAAAGGTTTTTGTTTGCCGTTTCTTGGGGAGGCCACGAGTCCTTGGTAGTGCCGACCGCGGCATTCTATAATGTCCCCGGAAAAGAACCGCCGCCCTACCCTGTCAACATGCTCCGTTTTTACGTCGGGCTGGAAGACCCGGATTGGCTGATCGCTGATTTGGAGGAGGCTTTAAAAGTGGTTTAATAAATGACGAAAGTGCCCCTTCAAAAAATAGAAACGCCAATACTATGGGGCTTTTTAAAAAGCCCTCCATATTTGTATAAAATTGACAGAAAGCTATTTATAAATATAAAAAATAATTTATTGAAATATAACGGCATTTATGACCCAGGGCATCTCAGTTTTTTTTTGCTTCTCCCTGTCCGGTCTGACTTCGGCATCTGCTCTAAGCCCCGACATACATCACCTCTTTCACTGCTTTGATGATTTTTGAAGGATTTGGTAAATACTCCTCCACAAATGTCGGCGCATACGGCAGGGAAGTATCGGCAGAATTGACCCGCGTGACAGGTGCGTCGAGGTAGTCAAATGCGTATTTCTGCACCTCGTATGCGATCTCTGCCGAAACGCCAAACATGGGCCAAGACTCGTCCACGACAACCATCCGGTTCGTTTTTTTCGCCGGCCGCACCAATGTTTGGTAATCCAATGGGCGGATGGTGCGCAGGTCAATCACCTCGGCAGAAATGCCCATCCCTTCCAGTTCCTCGGCTGCTTTCATGGCCTCCAAAACCATTTTATTGAAAGAAACGATGGTCACGTCAGAACCCTCCCGGCGTACTATTGCCTCACCGATGGGCACCAAGTATTCCCCTTCCGGCACTTCCCCTTTATGCCCGTAGAGCATTTCCGATTCCATGAAACAAACGGGGTCTTCGTCCCTGATCGCAGATTTCAGCAGGCCCTTAGCATCTGCCACGTCAACACAGGAAACCACTTTCAGCCCGGGGGTGTTGCCCAGCCAACTTTCAAAGGTTTGGGAATGCTGCTGTGCCAATTGGCCTGCTGCGCCGGACGGCCCCCGGAACACAATCGGGCAGTTGAAATCGCCCGCAGATTGGGAAAGCGTTTTTGCTGCGTTGTTTACAATTTGGTCAAAAGCAAGCACGGCAAAATTCCATGTCATAAACTCCACAATGGGCTTCAGGCCGTTCATGGCCGCCCCCACTCCGATGCCCGCAAAACCCAGTTCGGCAATCGGGGTGTCTATTACCCTTTTAGGGCCAAATTCGGCCAACATGCCCTTGCTTACTTTATAGGCGCCGTTATATTCGGCCACTTCTTCGCCCATCAAGAATACGTTCGGGTCTCTCCTCATTTCTTCCGACATTGCCTCCCGCAATGCTTCTCTCAATTGTATTGTCCTTGTCATAATTTAAGTATTGAAGGCCAGTACTGGCTTATATTATTTTGTCAACTTGAATTGATGCAACGCACTGATTCCACTCAAGCTACATGAATTGCCCCACCTATCCATGCAGTTTTCATGAAAATCAATGCGCAAGATTTGCAATTAAAAACAGTTTATAAAATTGATTCCGAAAACTATTTCGGGATTTAATTTTCGAGGCATAAAAGTATAAACATACGGGGCTTAACCGTATGTTTTTTTTGTAAAATAATACAGCGGGAGAAGGACTGCCAAGCGGCATTTTCATCAAACCAGCCGTTGTAAAAAACAGATTTGACCTATGTACCTAAAAGCCAAAAAATATTGCCCCAAACTTTCCATATGCCGAATTAAATCACGACCTTTGTCGGGTTAGCCCGTGTTTTATCAACCTTGCACTACTATGTTCCGTAACCTACTATCTACAACAAGCTTAGCCTTTCTATTGATTTTTGCTTCGTGCGAAGTACCTGTTGACCTGGATGTTGAGGACGAGGCCAAAATAGTGGTGCAAAGTTATTTTTCTGAAAACCAAGATTTGATTGCTTATGTTTCAAAATCAAAACTCAGGTCGGAAGGAGGAAATACGGAATACATAGAAAATGCGTCGGTTTCCTTGTTTGTAGGAGAGGAGCATAAACTCACAGAAATACTGACATTTGTCCCCGATGCAGACCCGCCCTATTATATAACCTCTGACTTATCCCCTGAAGTTGGGACAACCTATACATTGAGCGTTGATGTTCCTGGCTTTAAGCCGATTACCGCTTCCAATAAAATCCCCATTCCCGTACCGATCAACGATATAATATTCGATAATTCCACCGATATTATTAATGACGGAGATTTTGAAATCAATTTTGACATCATCGTTTCGATCAGCGACCCTGTTGAATATCAAAATTTCTACCACCTTCTTTTTTCACAAGAGATCATTCCATACGAATTGAGCCCAAATGGCGATACGATCAGAAAGCAGGCCATCATTTTTAATTCTAATGAAAACCTTTTTGTAAGGAACAAGACAAGAGAAGACTATGAAATTTTTCAGGTTTTTGAATACCCGAATTTCTTGATAGAAGACAAAAATTTTAACGGACAAGAAATCACGGTCAGGTTTTGTGGAAACTATTCCTTTAATCCCACCCTTTTTGTTCCCGGTGAATTTTCCATCGAATTGAGGACTACCTCAAAGGCTTATTACGACCACTATAATTCAGTGGTACACGAAAACCAGCCCGGGGCAGGTGGGGGCTTCGACCCTGGCGCCGCTTCCGGGAATGTTAACAACGGTTTCGGTGTTTTTGCCGGGTACAGCTCAAATCTTAGCACTCAAAAAATTTCTAATTGATTATTAAAGGGCTTTCTTATAAAAACGAGAAGTCCGTTTTTTTTCCCGCAAAGAATTGTTTCCGCAGAGTCCGCAGTGTCATACGCTGAGTTTCGCAGAGTTTATTGGAGACGACTTCATAAAACTCTGCGAAACTC
>DROJ01000312.1 GCA_011321935.1 Bacteroidota bacterium
AGCGCTGGTGTATGACCTGTTTTATGAAAATGAAAATGTGGTGTGGGCCGGCACAAAAAAAGGCCTGATCAAATGGGACGTTAAATATGGCAGTTCCGAGGCATTCCCCATTTTTGACGGGTACAGCCATTACCCATGCCGGTACAACGACCTCTATTTACTTATTACTATTAAAAATAAAGGGATATATATTTTTAACAAAAAAAAATACAATTGCACAAAAGTCATCAGCAATATATCCAGAGAGGGGGCATTCTCTATTGACTCCAATACCGTGATACCTTATTTGGACAACAGCCAGAACCTTTGGGTTTCCATTGAAGAGGGGCAGGGAGGCTTGATATATGCGAACCTGGGCAAAACAAAGTTCCGCTCTATACCCATGATGCAACATTACGGCAGCCAGGCCGCAGCATCATTTCAAACACTGGTCGAAGATGGAGATGGCAATATATGGTGCAGCACTTTTTTTGACGGTATTTTCCTCCTCGACGCAAAAGGCAGGACAACCCACCATTATTTCCACAACAAAAACATTGCGGGGTCTTTGCCCAGCGACAATATCACGCACCTTCTCAAAGATAAAAAAGACAGGATATGGGTGGCCTCTTTTAATGGGGTAGCCTTGTACGGCAACAATTCGTTCCGCCCAGTACCAGTAGAAGGAAAGCCGCCCGACAACACGTTTTTGTTTTTGCACCAACTGAAGAACGGCAAGAAAATCCTTGCTTCAAGCCTATCCTCGGGCGTATATGAGATAGCGGAAAACAAGGGCCGGTTCTTGCTCAAAAACATCCTCCCTGCTGGCGGTTCTACCTATTTCAATATATACGAGGACAGGTCGGGCAACCTCTATTTTTGCCGGAACGAAACCGAAATAGAAATATACCGCTTTCAAGAGGGTCATCTAAAATTGCAAAACACCATTTATATCTCGGCCATTATAAATGGTTTTTACGAAGACGTTTCCAGTGGCACATGCTGGTTGGCCACTTCTGCCGGGCTGGTCAGTATTGATTCAAAAAACCTCGGCGCACCGCCTGTTTTTTATACCGAAAAAAATGGCCTGCCCAATAAATATGTACAAGCCGTAATGGGCAACGGGGAGGGCGACATATTTATATCTACCAATAAGGGGCTGGCCCTTTTCAATAAAAGGGACGGCACCTTCCGCGCCTATACCTTGTCGGACGGCACCTTGTCGAATATTTTCCTTTCATATGCTGCATTGAAACGCGGTAACGGCGAAATATGGTTTGGTGGCTCCAACGGGATAACCATTGTACCGCCCGAAGGGCCGGGCAATATTGTCGAAACCCCTCCAAAAATCAAGATGACAGGCATAAAAATCAATGATGAACGCAGGGATTCACTCGAATGCCACCTCACCGGGTCTACCAATGTCAGTGAAATCCGCCACCTTGTCCTGCCATTTAAGGACCGTACAATTTCGTTTGAATTTGTGGCAATGGAGTACAGCGACCCCCGCAACAACCAGCTCTGGTACAAGTTGGAAAACGTGGACCTCAACTGGGTGCGGCTGGAAAAAGGCGAGCCTGGTTTTGCCCGTTACCCCAACCTGTCGTTCGGTGACTATATCTTTAAGGCCCAAGCCTTCAATTCCGATGGTTTCCCTTCCGGCGAGGCCAGCCTTCTCAAAGTCACCATCCTGCCCCCTTGGTATTTAAGGTGGTGGGCAATATCGTTTTATGTGCTTTCCATTGCCGGACTCATTTACGCCTACTACCGCTTCCGCATCAACCAGATCCGTCAAAAAGAAGAGGCACTCCGCAAGGAAGCCGAGTTCCGCCAAAAGGAAGCCCAGCTCAAACAGCAGGTGGCCGAAACCGAAACCGCCATCCTCCGCCTCCAGATGAACCCCCATTTCATCTTCAATAGCTTGAACTCCATCAACAGCTATATTTTGAAAAAAGACATCGGTACGGCGAGCAGCTACCTCGGGCGCTTTTCCAAATTGATACGCAAAATCCTCGACTTGGCCGCCGAGCAATATGTCACCGTCTATGAAGAAAAAGAACTGCTCGAACTTTATATGCAAACAGAGGCCGTGCGTTTTGAAGACAAATTTTCTTTTGAAATAAAAGTGGACGATACCCTCGACCCCGACGACATCCTCCTCCCGACCATGATCCTGCAGCCATTTGTAGAGAACGCCATCTGGCACGGCATTTCTGGAAAAGATGGAAAAGGGCACATCACCGTCCATTTTCAAACACAGGACAACTGCCTCCTCTGTAC
>DROJ01000313.1 GCA_011321935.1 Bacteroidota bacterium
CAGGGAAAGGCTACTGCAGTGATTAGTAACAAGTTGACTAGCCATTAGTCCGCCAAATCCCTGATCATGTGCCCTTTAACAAAAAAATAAATGGTTAGCTACTTACGATTTGTACCACTACACCTGCAAAACAGGATTGGACACTGATTGAACTGATCTAACTGATTTGCACAGATTCAGGAAAGCCCTTTTGCCTAAATCAGTCCAAATCAGTTCAATCAGTTCAATCAGTGTCCAATCCTGTTTTGCAAGTGTAGTGGTTCGATTCGTAATTAGCGGACTATTTATTTTTTGGTAAATACCACATTATCAAGGATTTGGCGAACTAATCACTAATCAACTAATTACGAATCACTGCAGTAGCCTATCCCTTTGCCATCAATTTATTTTATTTAAAATGATAAAAATCTATCTAAAGCCCAAAAAAGAGCAGGCCATCCAAAGGCGTCACCCGTGGATATTTTCCGGCGCCATCCGCAATATAGAAGGCGAGGCCGGGGACGGCGATGCGGTGGAAGTCTATTCCAGCAAAAATGAATTTTTGGCCGTCGGCCATTTTCACGAAGGCAGCATCGCCGTGCGCATTTTATCTTATAAAAAGAGAAAGCTCGACGCAGAATTTTGGCGAAGCCAGATAAAAAAAGCAGCAGTGTACCGGCAGTTTTTGGGTTTCCCGTCTGAGGCGACCAACTGCTACCGCATGGTTCACGGAGAAGGCGACGGGCTGTCGGGCTTGGTGGTGGACATCTATGGAAACACCGCTGTTCTGCAATGCCACACCGTCGGTATGCACCGCGAAAGGGAAGCCATTGCGCAAGCCGTCAAAGACATTGTGGAAGGCGTGGAAGCGGTTTTTGACAAAAGCAGGGCAAGCCTTCCCGAGCGCTATGCCAATACCATCGAAAACAGTTATTTGACCGGAAATTCAGCGCCGCAAAATGTCCTGGAGAACGGGCACCGGTTTTATGTCGATTGGGAAAGGGGGCAAAAAACGGGCTTCTTCCTCGACCAGCGCGACAACCGCCAAATGCTCTCCAAATACGCAAAAAGAAAGAAGGTGCTGAACGCCTTTTGCTACTCCGGCGGCTTCTCCGTTTATGCCATGCAGGCAGGCGCTGCCGAAGTCCATTCGATAGACGTTTCAAAAAAGGCAATGGACTGGACGGACAAAAATATCGAATTGAACCCAACTGACTGCCTGCACGAATCTATCCAAGGAAAGGTGCTTGATTACCTGAAAGACACTGAGCCATACGAGGTCATGGTGGTTGACCCGCCTGCCTTTGCCAAGCGCATTTCCAAACGCCACAATGCCGTGCAGGGCTATAAACGCCTCAATGCAATGGCCATGCAAAAGATGCTCCCGGGAGGAGTGCTTTTTACCTTTTCCTGCTCGCAAGTCATTGACCGTCAGTTGTTTTACAACACCATCGTCGCAGCGGCAATTGAGGCGGGACGTTCGGTAAAAGTCATGCACCACCTCTCCCAGCCAGCCGATCACCCGGTCAACCTCTTTCACCCAGAAGGAGCTTATTTAAAAGGATTGGTACTTAGAATAGAGTGAGATGAGAGTTTGAGAGTTTGAGAGAATGAGAGTTTGAGAGAATGAGAGTTTGAGAGTTTGAGAGCAGTATCGTGGAGGGACTCTTTGGTATTCGTTCAGATATCAAAGAGTACCTCCACGATACTGCTCTCAAACTCTCAAACTCTCATTCTCTCAAACTCTCAAACTCTCAAACTCTCATTCTCTCATATTATCAACATAGCGTCGCCGTAGCTAAAGAAGCGGTATCCTTCTTTCATGGCAACTTGGTAGGCTTCTTTGATGAGTTCGCGGCTGGCAAAGGCGGAGGCCATGATGAGGAGGCTTGATTTTGGCAGGTGGAAATTGGTAATCATGGCGTTGGCAATGCTGAATTCATGTGGGGGGAAGATGAACAGGTTGGTCCAGCCTTCTCCTGTTTTCAGTACGCCTTCTGCGGAGACGCAGGTTTCGATGGCCCGCATGGAAGTCGTCCCGACGGCGCAGATCCTTTTGTTGTTCTTCTTGCCTTTGTTGACGATATCAACGGCTTCTTGGCCGACCTTAAAATATTCGGCGTCCATTTTGTGTTTCGACAAATCTTCCACATCAATCGAGCGGAAAGTACCGAGTCCAACGTGGAGGGTTACTTCGGCGAAATTGACAGATTTGAGTTCCAGGCGCTTCATCAGTTCTTCGCTGAAATGCAGCCCTGCAGTAGGTGCGGCCACTGCGCCCAGTTCTTTGGCGTAAATGGTCTGGTAGCGGCTTCGGTCCAAGTCGGCGGAGTCTCTTTCAATGTATTTTGGGAGAGGCGTATTGCCCAGTTTTGTCAGGTTGGCACGGAACTCTTCTTCTTCTCCATCAAATAAAAAACGGATGGTACGGCCCCTTGAGGTGGTATTGTCAACTACTTCTGCCACCAACCTCTCTTCTTCATCTTTGTCCAAAAAATAGAGTTTGTTGCCGACCCTGATCTTGCGGGCAGGATCAACAAGCACGTCCCACAGACGCTGGTCTGCGTTCAGTTCCCGGAGCAAAAATACCTCGATCTGGGCGCCGGTTTTTTCCTTCCTTCCGTACAAACGGGCAGGAAATACCTTTGTGTTATTGAAAATCAGGACATCGTCTTGCTCGAAATAATCGAGTATGTCCTTGAATGTTTTGTGCTCGATTTTGCCCGTATCTTTGTGCAGTACCATCAACCGGGAATCATGCCTGGTTGGGGTAGGGTACTGGGCAATGTACTTGTCGTCAAAATCGTAAACAAACTGAGATAACTTCGTCCTCATGAACTTCTGGTATTTATGAGTTTGGTGAATTTTTTAGAACCTTGTTCTAAAAGCCCGCAAAAGTATAAAACTCTGGGCTTTTATGGATGTGCTATGGTGACAATAAAAAAAGTGGACAGGCAAGGGCCCACCCACTTTCATTATGAAAAATTCAAATTAATTTTCAGGCAACCAGTTCCCCCGCCAACACCTTCCTCATCGTCTCGCCGATAGCCGCGGGCGACTCCACCACATGGATGCCGCACTCTGCCATTTTTTTCATTTTGGCGGCAGCCGTATCGTCTGCGCCGCCGATGATGGCGCCGGCATGTCCCATGGTGCGCCCGGCAGGTGCCGTTTTTCCGGCAATAAAACCGACGACAGGTTTGGTGCCATATCTTTTCACATATTCAGCGGCCTCCGCTTCCATGCCCCCACCGATTTCGCCGATCATCACGATGCCGTCCGTTTCGGGGTCGTTCATCAATAGTTGCACAGCGTCTTTGGTAGTCGTTCCGACAATGGGATCACCGCCGATTCCGATGCAGGTAGATTGACCCATGCCTGCTTTGGTCACTTGGTCAACGGCCTCATAAGTCAGTGTGCCCGAACGGCTTACGATGCCGATGCGCCCCGGCCTGTGGATGAAACCCGGCATGATGCCGCACTTCGCCTCGCCCGGTGTCATGACGCCCGGACAGTTCGGCCCCACCAACCTTACTTCTGGTTTGTCTTCCAAATAGGCTTTCACCTTTACCATGTCCTGCACGGGGATGCCCTCGGTGATGCAGATGATGGTCTTGATGCCTGCGTCGGCAGCTTCCATGATGGCATCGCCAGCAAAACGCGGCGGTACAAAAATAACAGAAACGTCTGCTTTGGCTTGCACTACTGCCTGCTCAACGGTATTGAAAACGGGCTTGCCGAGGTGAGTTTGGCCTCCTTTGCCGGGCGTTACGCCGCCCACTACATTGGTGCCGTATTCTATCATTTGCCCCGCATGGAAAGTGCCTTCTTTCCCAGTGAAGCCCTGAACTATTACATTCGAATCTTTGGTAACTAATACTGCCACTTTTTTAATGATTGATGATTAATGATTAACGTTTAATGGTGAATGATTAAACATTAATCATTCACCATTGATCATTCTTTATCCGGTATCACAAACACTTCCTCGTCGGCCTTGTGCATGTGGTATTTTTCCCGGGCAAACTGTTCTTTGTTTTTTTCGATGTCGTAACGGTCTTGCTTGGCCTGCTCTATTTCTTTTTCAAAATAGGCCTTGTCCTCCTCTAGTCCATCAACTGAATTTTTCAATTTCACCTGTGTCAAGAAGTCGTGCTTGTCAACAAAGATCATCAAAAAAAAGAAGACGGCCAGTACGATGAAATACTTGTTGCGCATCGGTGCGGGCAACTGCTTCATCAATTGATTCCATGGACTTGGTGCAGGCATTTTTTTATGGTGTAAAGGTTTATTGGTATAACGGTTTATAGGCTTCCATTACACCAATAAACCGTTAAACCAATAAACCCATTTTATAAAATCCCCCTGCCCGGGTAGTGGCCTGATTCGCCGAGTTCTTCTTCGATCCGCAGCAATTGGTTGTACTTGGCAATGCGGTCGGAACGGGAAGCAGAACCGGTTTTGATCTGGCCAGTGTTCAGGGCAACGGCGAGGTCTGCAATAGTGGTGTCTTCGGTCTCGCCAGAACGGTGGCTTATCACGCAGGTATAAGCGTTGCGGTGGGCCAGGCTCACTGCGTCAATGGTTTCGGTGAGCGTACCGATCTGGTTTAATTTTATCAAAATGGAATTGGCGATTCTTTTATCTATTCCTTTCTGCAAACGTACAGTATTTGTGACAAATAGGTCGTCGCCGACGAGCTGTGTTTTTTTGCCGATGGCCTTGGTCAGCGCTTTCCAGCCTTTCCAATCGTCTTCGTCCATGCCGTCTTCGAGGGAGAAAATGGGGTATTTGTTCACCCATTCTTTCCAGAAAGTGACCATTTCCGAAGAGGTCAATTTGTCGCCCGTTGACCAGCGCAGGTGGTAAACGGCTTCCTTTTTATTATAATATTCAGAAGCTGCCGGATCCATCGCGATCATTACGTCTTCGCCCGGCCGGTAGCCTGCTTTTTCGATAGCTTTCAAGATGGTCTCGATGGCTTCTTTGTTCGATTTGAGGTTGGGGGCAAAGCCGCCCTCGTCGCCCACATTGGTCGAGTAGCCTTTCTTTTTCAGCACCGCTTTCAAATTGTGGAACACCTCAACACCCATCCGCAGCCCCTGCGCAAAGGTTTCTGCCCCGACGGGCATGACCATGAATTCTTGAAAATCAATGCTGTTGTCGGCATGGGAACCACCGTTGAGGATGTTCATCATCGGCACCGGCAGAATGTGCGCATTGGCACCGCCGATATAGCGGTACAGCGGCAGTTGCGATTCGTCGGCTGCCGCTTTTGCGATAGCAAGTGAAACGCCCAAAATGGCATTGGCGCCCAGCTTGCTTTTGTTGGCAGTGCCGTCAAGGTCTATCATCAGCTCGTCAATGTAACGTTGGTCGGTCACTTCCTCGCCGAGGATGTGGTCGGCGATTATTTCCTCCACATTGGCGCATGCCTTGCTGACGCCCTTGCCGAGGTAGCGGCCCTTGTCGCCGTCGCGCAGTTCTACTGCTTCGTGTACGCCGGTGGATGCGCCGGACGGAACAGCCGCCCTACCAACATATCCCGCTTCGGTCAAAACTTCGACTTCTACAGTTGGATTGCCCCGCGAATCGAGGATTTCTCTTGCTATTACGTCTATGATTGCACTCATTTTTTTGATTTGTAAATTAGTGATTACTGGATTGCTTAGAATCAAAGGGTTTGGTCGCAAACTTATGGAGGTTTTGAAAATGGTAATGTCTCCAAAAACTGATTTTACGCAGTTTTTTAATTTAGGACGAAGACATTCCAAGTTTCAATCCCGAAGCCTTTCGGGAGGAAAGCCTAAACTTCAGCCCCCACCATTTTCGACTCCTTTATCATTTCAATAAACTCATCAAAGAGGTAGCGGGCATCATGTGGGCCGGGCGAGGCTTCGGGGTGGTACTGCACCGAAAAGGCCTTTTTGCCATTTATTTTGATGCCTTCGATAGTATTGTCGTTCAGGTTGACGTGGGTGATTTCCACCTTGTCCTTGTTTTTTTCAATGGCTGCTGGGCTGACGCCAAAACCATGGTTCTGGCTCGTTATTTCGCATTTGCCGCTCATCAGGTTTTTCACGGGGTGGTTGATGCCCCGGTGCCCGTGGTGCATTTTATAGGTGTCTATTCCTACCGCTTGCGCTAAAATCTGGTGCCCGAGGCAGATGCCGAACAGCGGGAGGTCTTCTTTTAAAATAGCTTTTGCCGTCTCCGTGGCATAGTCCATTGCGGCAGGGTCGCCGGGGCCGTTGGACATGAAATAGCCGTCCGGTTCCCATTTTTTTATTTCATTAAAAGGGGTCTTGGCGGGGAATACTTTCAGGTAGCAGCCCCTTTCCACCAAACAGTTGAGGATGTTCCTTTTTACGCCAATATCGAGTACGGCCACCTTGTATATAGCATCCGAATTGCCCATCATGTATGCTTCGTCGGTGCAAACTTTGCTGGCCAGTTCCAGCCCCTCCATGCTCGGCACTTTTGCGAGCTGTTTTTTTAGTTCGCCGATGTCGGTTGTTTCAGAAGAAATAATGGCGTTCATCGCTCCCTTGCTGCGGATGTGCCGCACTATCGCCCTGGTGTCCACATCTGAAATGCCCACCAAATTTTCGCTTTCAAAATAATCTTGGATAGATTCGTTGGCCAGTGGGCGGTTGTACTGCCAAGTGAAATTTTTGCATACCAGCCCCGCTATTTTTATGTCTGCCGATTCGGTCTCGGTGATGCGGGTGCCGTAGTTGCCGATGTGGGCATTGGTGGTCACGAGTATCTGCCCAAAATAAGAAGGGTCGGTAAATACTTCCTGATAGCCCGTCATGCCGGTATTGAAACAAAGCTCGCCAGTTGTGGTACCTGTTTTTCCGGCGGACTTGCCGTGGAACTCAGTGCCGTCTTCGAGCAAAAGTACTGCTGGGATCTGCTGCATAACTTTATGGTTGCCTGCCTATTTGCCTTCCGGCAAACAAGCTGTTTGCAATTATTTTTTTTTGTGAAAAAAGAAGGAGGAGTATGCCTGTCCGGGCAGCTTTTGTTTCAGAAGGGAAAGTGATTTTTGAGAATGAAATTTCCACTGAGTGTTTGGTTTGAAATGTTGGTTTTGGTAGAGCTGCGCAAAGATATAAAAGGAGGCATAAATAACCCTGCCGAATGTTCGGAGAATGTTTTTAAAATTTCAACACCGCATAATTTTTTCGGAAATATATTGTTTCTTTGCAATATCTATTTCTCTAACAAAAATTAACTTAACATGCGTAACTCAAAATTTTTGCTGGCCTTTGCGCTTCTGGCCACTGCTATTGTTTGGTCTTGCCGAAAAGAAAAAGACCTGACCCCCGAAGTGCCCAAACTCGCCCTCGTCAACTCCAGCGGGGGGGGGTAACTGAAGACCTTACCGACAAGCTAATGGTACTCGGAGCAAAAGAAGCCAATCCCTACACCGTCGCCAACATGACCCAAGCTTGGAACAAGCTCTACGACCCTGATTATCAGGAACTCCCGACCACCCACCTCTACGTCAGGTTTTTGCCAAAAGACATGGCCGAGCTCAAAATCCTTTATGACCTGGAAGACAGCTACGACATTGATTATGATGATTATCCACTTGATTATGAAATAATCGAGGACGGAGACCATTACCACGACCCTTCCATCCCGCAAGACCAGCCCACTTGGCTATACACCGTTGTCGAACCTGATTTTGTTTTCCCGAACGTGCAATATGAGATATTGGACAAACTGGTACTTGCACCTTATTACTCCATTCTCACTGTGGAAGCATACCGGCTTACAGGGAAAGAATACGATATAGAAGGTTGGGGAGATGGCCCCGCTGCCGGAGGAGGGGGCGACCCTCAAAGTGGCGAGTGTACTCCAAGCTGCGGAAACTATCCCTGCTGCCTGCTAAAGGAGGTGCCCTGTGACGACGAAGATCCCTGTAAAGACCCGCCATGCGTGCCTGGCTCACCTACTTGGCCAGAGTGTTTGGAGGTGCCTGATGACCCTGAGCCGCCTACTTTTACATTGAACGAGTGCGGGTGTCGCGTGTCTTCCAATCCCCGCTATCCTGCAGGTTGCGTCCAAGTGGTTGATACGCAGATCGATCCTGAACCGGGGGTTCGGGAGGTAAAGGTGATTGTAAAAAACACACCTTTCACGCGCCGCACTACTTATACCGATGAAAAAGGATGCTGGGAAATAAACAAACGCCACAAAGGAAAAATCAGGGTGAAGGTGAAGTTCAAAAACGGTATATGTAAAATCAGGGCGATACGGAGGTGGAGTACCTCCCTTTGGCAATATGGCAAAGTACTCACCGACAAGACCGTTTACCACAGCCCTCCATACAACAACCTTCACAGGTTGTATGAACAAAACGCAGACGACCATTCAAAAGGGAGGGCATTTTGGTATGCGGCAACGGGGAACAATGCTTTGTTTGAATATATTGGTTTTGCGGCCAGTGATGGTATTGCCGCTCCGCCCAAACTCGATATTTTACTTACTCTTGCAGATGAAGATGAAGCCTCCCCCATGTTGGGGAGAATAAGTACAGGGGTTTGGGGGCAAATTATAATTGCTGCGTTTATCCTTGTTTTTTTTGGTTTAACAGGGCCATTTGGTGCAGCGATGGCTATATATATTTCGGTTTTTGCACCTGATATGGTATATAACCATGGAGGAGAGGGCAACAGGGCTTCTGATCTGGTAAAAGAAACATTCTATCATGAATTTGCCCATGCTTCTCATTATAACGCATTAAACGATGACCTTTATTGGATCCAAAATATTGCTTACATTGTTGACAACAATGGCTATGGCGACGGAACGGCAAATGGTGCAGGGCCTACTGCAGTTATCGAGATGTGGGGCTACCATTATGGGCCGGTCTTAGCGGATCGGCAGTATGGACTGTTACATAGTTTGAATACTGGCTCGCCTGCATTCCAAAATATAACGAGACATATATACGGCTTGGAAGGTTTTGTACCCATACTCCCGCCCACTACCTCCGCAGCCTGGATACCTCAAGGGGTATTTTTGGATTGTATCGATAACAATGCTTCCAACCCGACAGGAGTTGTTGACGGAATTCCCACTGACCCTGTAACAGGCTTTTCCCACGCTGATTGTTTTAATGCAATCACAGGTAGTCCGACTGATCCGACAACAGTACGTAACAATTTGACAACCAATTCATTGCCACTCGGACAGACAATTCCCGCAGTCAATGCCCTTTTTGCACTCTATGGGTTTTGATCTTTTTTGATATAAATTCCATACCAGTCCTTCATGCTTGAAGTAACATGAAGGGCTGGTATCTAAATTGCTAAATAATGAAACTAATTTATATTTTTTCGGGACTTCTTTTTTTTCTTACTGCTTGTGAGTCCTGTGATCCACCGCCATCCTATTGTGAAAGGGTATTCCAGTTTGACATACCATTTTCTTTGTCGCCCGAAAAAGATACTTTTTTGATAGGGGACACTATTTGGGTAGAATCGGAGTACGAAAAGATGCTTCTTGATAAAAATTCAGGTGATTATATTGATATTGGGAAATTTGATTTTAGGGTCAAAACAGGAGTCATTAGGATTGATACGCTTGGTTATGATAGTAACCCTGATAATTTTGAAGTGTTGGATATTATTGGAAAATTTGAAGTCCAACCATTGGGGCAAAACCTTTCAATCATTCATATAGTCTATGAAGACGACAATACGGGCAGGTCAGTTAAGGCAGGAATTATTTTGAACGCTACTGGCATATTTCATGTTTCGTTCACTAATATAAGACCAGATATTGAGGATGATATTCATTTAATTGAGTCTTCATGTAATCAAAAAATATCCTTATCATACAATTTGAACGAAGGCAGAGAAAACAATTACTACCTTGAAGAATATGATGAAAACGAAGTCCCCTCAGAGGAAGATTTTAGAGCTTTTGGAGGCTATAATTTTGTAGTCATTGAATAACAGGATGTGCCCATTCCAATTTTTTTAGTGCAATAAGCACTGGGCCTTCAAACCCAACTGTTGTCAGGAACATTTTAACAAGCAGTTTCCTACCACCAGGACAAACAGTTGCTGGAGTAAATACTCTTTTTACACTTTACGGATTTTGATGCTATTAATTTAAGTTTATTTCCTGCCCATTTTGTTTACAAAACAAAGTGGGTAGGAGTTTAAATCAATTCCCAATGAAATTTTTATATATTCCTTTTGCCTTTGCCTTCGTTTTTTGCTTTCAAAATTGCGATTCTTGCAATCCAACAAGTACTAATTGCGCAATCACCCTGCAGTTTGAAGTTCCACTTTATATTTCTCCCAATGATGATACGATTAAAGTTGGTGACACTTTGTGGCTTTCTTCAACGATCCCAGTTGAGATGGAGGATATGAATTCAGGAAAGCTTGTCAATGTTTTTAATTACGATTTTAATTTAAGAAGCACAATTAATAGAATGGATATTGAAGGTGGTCCTGATGCGGAATATGACTTTGATCTGATCAATAAGATTGGTGAACAGATAATTTTACCTGCCGGGCCTTATTATACATCTTTATACGCTTATGAAAATAGTGAACAAGAGAAAAAACTTGAAATTGGATTAGTAGCGAAAATACCGGGATTATTCCAAATAGTTTTTACTTATTTATCAGATGACTTACAGGATGTTGCTTTATCAGGTTCAGATTGTATTGAAAACATAGAAGATATTACCAATAATATGAATGATGGTGCAGACAACCATTATTATTTGTTGCTGGATAGCCCTAATCCACTTAATACGCCAGAATTAGGTACTCCCCATTCTTTGGACACTTAACAAGATACTTTAAGGTGAGAAACAACAAACAAAATACATGTATTTTTTTCGAAACAAAGGACAAAAAAGAATTGCCCCTTGTCCCGAATGTTTTGTTGTCACCCCAAAGTTAATGAACAAATATCAAATTAACAACGGCTGATTGAAGGGGCTTCGACCTGACCGGAAAAAACCCTGACCGGCGGTATGCCGCCCAGGTGTTTATTGGGACGTTCGGTGTTGTAAAAATCAAAATACGCACCCAACGATTCCCATGCTTCCGTCCCGTTGCCGTATGATTTCAAATAGACATCTTCGTACTTTACGCTCCGCCACAGCCGCTCCGTGAATATGTTGTCGATCGCACGGCCTTTGCCGTCCATGCTCTGCCTCGCCCCGGCAGCCTTTACTGCCCCGGTGAAATCATTGGAGGTGAACTGGCTGCCCTGGTCAGTGTTCAAAATATCCACATCCACCTGCCCCCAGACCCGTTCCATCGCCTCCAGGCAGAAAACGGTTTCAAGGCTGTTCGACAGCTCCCATGAAAGGACGTACCGGCTGTACCAGTCCATAAATGCGACCAGGTAAAGGAAGCCGTTCATCATAGGGATGTACGTAATATCTGTGCCCACGACCTGCCCCGGCCTGTTTATCTCAAGCCCCCTCAAAAGGTACGGGAACACCTGGTGCCCGGCACCTTTGCCCGGTTTTGAGGTATGCGGGCCGGGGCAGACAGCCTCCAGTCCCATCAACCGCAGCAGCCGCCTGACCCGTTTGGGGTTGACCTGATAGCCCCGGTTTCTGAGGAAGTAGGTCATCTGCTGCACCCCGTAAAAAGGGTGCTTCAAATATTCTTCGTCCATCAGCCTCATGTACAGGAGGTTCTCCGGGCTCTCCGTTTTTGGCACATAATAATAGCTGCTCCGCCCAAGGCCCAAAAGTTCGCACTGCCTGCCGACGGACAGGGCGGTATCCTTTGACACCAGCCTGCGAAGGCCGGCAGCGTCACAGCTCCCCAACTTTTTTTTTGAGCCACTTCAGTTCCATCTGAAGCTGGCCGATCTGGCTGTAAAGCTGTTCCGTCAAAACCTCGTGCTCTTTCCGGAAATCCGATATTTTGCGTTTATCTGCAAAGATGCCTTCCAGCCCTTCAAGGGCGGTTTTTTTCCATTGGCTCACCTGGTTGGGGTGCACCGAATGTTTTTTTGCGA
>DROJ01000314.1 GCA_011321935.1 Bacteroidota bacterium
AAAGACATATCTATGCTTTCTTCCCCTTTTTTCAATGAAATCTCTTTACTTTTTTTCTAACAAGGTGTTGATGTATAGTAGTATGAGTTGATTAGTGATTAGTCCGCCAAATCCCTGATAATGTGTCATTTAACCAAAAACTAAATGGTTAGCTAATTACGATTTGTACCACTAAGTCCTTTACCTTTTTATGTATCGCAAAACAAGTATTCCCAAAAAGAAGGAACCTGAAAATTTAGAAGGGGAAAGCTGCAAGCCCAATTTAGGCCAATTGCATTTCAGCTATTTTTTGGTAAGATGCCCTGAATTTTTAGCACCGCTAAGTTAAAAGGAAGTTTTTATATTTCTTTGTGTTTTGGAAAATAATTGATTGTTGGTCGTTATTTGCTTGTTTGCCGACAAGGCAGGGCAGTTGACCAATCAGGACAAAGCTGAACCACCATCAATCAATCTGCCCACTCGGCAGGCAACCGACAACCAAATGCCTCTTACTTATACCACTTCCTACATTGTGCAGACCTACGACATCAACAAGCGGCGGCGCATGACGGTAGCCGCCCTCGTCAAGCTCATGCAAGAGGCCGCCATGCAAAACGTGATGCAGATAAAACTGTCTCTTTGGGATTTGGAAAAGCAGCATATTTCGTGGGTGCTGCTGCGCAAAAACCTGCGGATCAACCGCCTGCCCAATATCGGGGAACGGTTAAAGGTCTGCACCTACCCCGTTGGTTTTGAAAAAGTGTTCACTTTCCGGGACTATAAAGTTTTTGATGAAAAAGGCGAACTGATCGCTTACTCTTCTTCCAGTTGGCTGCTCTTGGATACGCGCACCCGCCGCATGTCGAGAATCCCCCAATTTATCCTCGATTATGAAAAAGACCTGCCGCCAAAATCAGAATGGCTGCCCCGCCCTGCCTCTAAAATACCGGTTTTGAAAAATGCCGGTTTTGAAAAAAAATTCCGCGTCAATTGGCATGACCTCGATTTCAACGGCCACCTCAACAATGTTTATTATCTGCAATGGATGCTCGAAACAGTGCCCGACAAACTGCTCGAATCCGGCACCCTGAAGGCTTTTGATATTCAGTATAAATTGGAGGGCATGTGGAAAGACTCCGTTATTTCTTTTTCCGAAAAAACCGGGCCTGCTGAATATTTGCATAAATTGGTCAGGGAAGGGGACGGAAAGGAATTGGCAACGGGGAGAAGCGAGTGGGCTTCACTGTAATATTAATAACCCATTCAGCATAAGCACATATATAAGCCTCCCCAATAACTTGCCGGCCGACAGTCAGGAACTGGGCGGCTACGACGGCACTATTATTTTCAAACCTTTTTCGGCCACTCCTATTTCAACAGGCGCTTCCCCCAAAAACTCCCCATCGGCTTCTACCAATATACTTTCCTTTCCCAACTGTTTTATTTCCACTTTTTTTGTTTTATAAAATTCCACTTTTGGATGCCAGCCTATTTTCCCAAAATAAAAAAGCGGCGAAACGAGCAGTACAATAAAAGGCTTAATGTTCCCTGCCAACGTCAATGCCAAACAACCATCGTCCGGCACGGCATGGGGCACTAATTGCATGCCCCCGCCCGAATAGCGGCCAATACCTATATTAATGGTAAAATATTTTCCGCTATTTTTTTTATTATTAAAAACAATGGCAGCAGCAGGTATTTTATATGTGAACAGGCACCGGGCAGTTAATTCCAAATAATATAGCGCACCCGAAAAAAAGGTTGAAAAACATAGCGACTTCTTGACCAAATAGCCGTCGTATGAAAGCCCCGCCACATTGATAAAATACCGTTTATGTTTTTTATTGTTGTTTTGAAAAACAATATATCCAATGTCCTGAAAAACTGTTTTTCCATTCTTAAAACAGGCCAGCCATTTATGAAATTTCTTGGGGATGCGGTGCGTTTTTATCCAGTCGTTGCCAGTACCGATAGGCAGCATTGCAAATGTGACCGAGGCAGGTGGGCAGGTTTTTTGTTGGCATATGCCATTGGCCACTTCGTGAGCAGTGCCATCGCCGCCCACCGCTACCAAATGACGGCAGCCGTTCCCGATGGCCTCTTTTGCCAAGTCAACGGCATGCAGTTTCCTTTTTGTAAAAACATGGTCGAACGATATGCCGGCAGCATGGAGCAACCGTTCTATTTTTTCCCAGCGCCTGCCGACCGCCCCTTTTGCAGCCATTGGGTTGACGATGAAACGCCACTTGATCCCAGTGCTTTTATTTTGGAATATTTGCATCCGAAAAAAAATAAACTAACCTGAACGGTGAAGATATTAATGGTTTGCCCCGGCAATATATAGATACCCATTGGCCGAAGGCATAATGAAAAAAATAAGCGTTTCAATTCAAAAGCCATCAATATATTCCACATCATCGTCATCTTCCCATATTACGGTCTCGCCTTCGTCCTGCCATTCCACGGGTTCGCGGAGCATATTTAATGGGGCGCCAAATTCTTTGATCAATGCCGCCCGTATGCGCCGTTTCCTTTTTTCGCTTTGGGCAAACATATTTTTCACTTTATTTTTATTTGTCTCGTATTCAAAGTCATCGAGCGTTCCATATACGTTGAAATATAAATTAAAAAAACCTTTCTTTTTTGCTTTGATGGGTTTGTTATTTGATCTGGATTTTAATTTATTGGCCAATACCTGCCCCGCATTTATTTTAATGGCATAATCTATTTTACCGTCAAAAGTCTGCTCGCCGGAGATGGACATATTCATCGCATTATTTTGAATAAACATGACGGGCAAATAAAATTTACTGTTTTTTATTTCCAGCCAATTTTGCATGTCCACAAACCGGACGTCACGCAGGTCACGTACTTTTACATAAGAAGACAGTTCTTTCAATATTTCAAAATTTTTGAGTTCGCCATTTTGTATGCCTATACCGGCCCATACGTGCAATTTGTCAGAAATAAAAACACCCGTCGAATCCCAATATGCGTGAATCAATAATTTGGTGTTCATGTTGCCTTCTATATGTTCGTGGCGGAGAAAATCTTGGCCAAAATTTTCTGTCTGGTAAAAGAATTTTTTTACGTCAATTTTATCGCCGCTCACCTTTGCCTCTATATGTGGTTCTTTTTGAAAAAATACAGTTCCGTCAACTGCAAAGCGGCCGTCCATGCCATCGGCATTTCCCTGCACCCTCATTTTTGAATCGTTGAAAACGAGCTGGCCATTAAAATTTTTGCCTTTGATTTTATTATAATTAAAGCGGTCAACTTTTGCCGAAAAATTGCCCAATAAAAAATCGGTTATATGTTCCCGCCGTTCGTATTTTTTTGTATTTAACGAATCAAAAACCTCCTCCTCCAAAGTGCCTTCGTCAAAAGGCACATCCCCCATTTTTCTCAGCTTCGCTAAATCCATTTCCCCTGCATACATTTCTCCAGAAAAAATCAATTTGGCATCTTTTGAATTGATCGAATCGGCAAAAAGGACCGGCAACAGGTTTTGGATTTTACCATCGAAACGGATGTCGCCGCCGGTGCCTTCGAGCTTCAGTTCTTCGAGAGAAATGAGGTTGTCCTTAAATATAAGTTTGCCTTTATCTGCGGTCATTTCTTCGCCGTTTATTTTTAGCGAAGCATCGTCAAACTCTAGTTCCCCGCTCATGTCCACATCGAAAATATGGTTGGTAGAAACCATGTCCCGGTAGAGGCCGCTGATGTCGAGGTCGCTGATTTCTATTTCGCCATCGCCGCCCGAAATGCCGGGGTGGTCAAAGAAGTCATATAAATATCCGACCGGCAAAGCACCGTCTGCCTGGAAGTCAACAAAGGGGTCGTCGAAGTCCTCGATTTTGAGGTGCATGGTGAGCAGTTCATGGTGGAGGTATCCTTTAAAATTTTTTATTTCAAAAAAAGAAGTCTGCATGGAATTGCCTGCGCCGTTGGTAAAGCCGGCTTCAAAGGAGACCTCTTTCATCGGCTCTTTCAGCATCGGGTGGGCCAGTTGGCCATCTTTCATAATCAGGGTAGATTCAATGGAAGGGCTTTCGTGCGCACTGAGCTTGCCCAATATGTCCATCGAGAAATGGAACTTCCCACGGCTGGAAAACCCGCCCAGCAATTGCAGTTGTTTTTCGGGCAACAAAGCGATGACCGATCCGAGGTCGGCATCGTCGGTAGTGGCCACGAGGTCAAAAAAAGTGTGGGATTTCTCCTTTTTTATGGCCCCCGTCAAATTGATAATATTGTCCTCTACCAGCACTTTTACTTTTTTGAAATCATATTGGCCCTGTTCCAGATCAACAAATATATCGGCATCATAGCCCCATTTTTTTCCCGCAAAATAGCGGGTATCTTTTAGGTCAATAAAATTGGAGGCCAGTTTTGCAGTGCTGTGCAAATTGTATTTTTTATTGGAAAGTTCGCCCGAGAAAACAGCTTCTTCCACCTGTACCCTTATCTCTTGCCGCAGCTTGTCATCTTGGTAAGACAGTTCGATGTTGTCCAGTTTTGCCTTTTTTAATGAAATATTGAAGTTGCTCTCCGAGGTGGTTTCAGTCGGCTTGAAAATTTCAAAATTGCCCTTCCCCCTTTTATCAATGTGGACGTACAGTGCGCCGTCACTGATGCCCACCGAGCGGACTTTCACCTGCGAACTGAACAGGCTCAACAAACGGAAATGAAAAGCCATGTCTTGGGCCTCCAGCAGCCCTGCCCCAAATTTCCCGGTCACCACCACATCGTGCAGGCTGGCCGTAGCGTTCGGGAAATCCTTTATCAGCGACAGTTCAAAACCGCCTACTTTCAGTTCCGTTTCCAATTGTTTGTTGATTTCGGCAATCAGTTTTTTGCCGACGGCATCCTGAAAAAATGCAGCGATGACCACCGCTGCCAACAGCAAAACCAACATGGCCGCCGCCAGCCCGATCAGTGTTTTTTTGAAAAATTTGTTCATTTCGGTGAAACCTTTTGTTCGTTCGTCCCTGTTTTCAAGGTTCAGTAAAGGTAAAGCAAACGATCCCGACCTTTTGTTTATGACAGTTGAAAATATTTTTTAATTTTTTCAAAAAGGACTTGACAGTGAGTGGAGATGTCTATACATTTGCAGCCGCTTTGAAAGAAAAGCGGGATTTTTAGTCAGGGCGATTAGCTCAGTTGCCTGCCTGTCGGTAGGCAGGGTTCAGAGCATCCCGATCTCGCATCGGGAGGGTCGAGCTTCCAGAGTCCTTCATCGCAAAAATCAGGGCGATTAGCTCAGTTGGTTCAGAGCACCTCGTTTACACCGAGGGGGTCGTAGGTTCGAATCCTTCATCGCCCACCATTCAAATCCTTTCCGGTACATGCCGGGAGGGATTTTTTTATTTCCAAAAACTCAAATGCCATGTTCCATACCTATATCCTCTACTCGGCCAAGATGGACAAATACTATATCGGCGCCTGTGGCAACGACCTCCACGGAAGGCTCAAAAGCCACCTCTCCAACCACAAGGGCTTCACGGCAAAAGCAAAGGACTGGGCCATCGTTTATTTTGAAACATACCCCTCCAGGACCGAGGCATATGCCCGGGAAAGG
>DROJ01000315.1 GCA_011321935.1 Bacteroidota bacterium
AACCTTCCGATTTAGGCGACGTTATTTTTGATGCAGGCGATGCAAAAAAATAGAGCATAGTGGTTCTATTTGACATTTTTTTAAAGAAGCCTGCATTAAAAAGAACAAGCATAAACGGAAGGTTATTATTCGCCGACCCCTTAGATAACCCGCAAATAAAAATCAGTTTAAATCTGTTTAATCTGTTCAATCTGTGTTCAATCCTATTTGCGCAGGTCTTTGTTTCCAAACACATAGCTTTTCCGCATGGATAATCAGCCAAAAACAAAATTGAAAATTATATCGGCGAACTATATTCAAGCCTACCAAAAATCGCTCGTCTTTAACCTGTCCACTGCCTTTGCCGCTTTGTCAATAAAGCACCAAATCCCTGCTTTTTATATTTCCATCGCCGCCGCCTATTCCTCTATGATAGAGGGCGAACCAATCGAAGTGGACTCCTATATAAAGTCCCGAATGAAGCCCGGCGTTTTCAAAAAAGATTACACAAAAAAAACGGACGACCTATTGACCGCTTATCAATTTGCAAAAAAGAATCCGCTCGATTTTAAGAATATATTACAAGCACATGAATTATTGTCCGCCCATTTTTTGCGCAAAAATGCGAGAGGGAAAATACACCACGGCATGGAATTTATATTGGACAAAGACGACAAAATTGTTTACGTCGCTGCCGCTCCAAATATCGTAAAATGGGAAACCGAAAAACTGTTTGACGATATTCAATTATTATTATCGGAAAAATTAAACGTGGAGGAAAGTTTTTATTTCGCGGCCATGATCCATTTGGTATTTTGAAAATACACCCTTTTGAAGATGGCAACGGCCGCACGGCGAGGCTGCTTGAAAAATGATTCCTTGCTGAAAGAATGGGCAAAAAAGCATGGTCGGTGCAATCGGAAAAATATTATTATACGCACCTTTCTGATTATTATAAAAACCTGCACATTGGGATGGATTACGAGGCGCTGGATTTTGATAGGTATATGCCCTTGTTATTGATGTTGAAGGAGAGTTTAAAGAAATAAAAATCAGGTCGTTATTGATATATTATGTGAGGTGAGATTTGAGAAATAAAATACCTGGGTTTTCCAATTCAATCAATTTGTCAATAACCTTTTGAAACGCTTGTAGCCTCCCATTAATTACCCGGTGCAATTCATTGGCCTTATCCGGCAAGCCAAAATCACTCATTTTGAAACCTGACTCTGATACTGATTTTATAATCCATTCTTCCAACCGGGGGCAAAGGATAATTACCTTATTTCCTTTTTGTTTGTCAGACAAAACCCGGACACCGTGCTTTTCTTCAATAATGGGAAGATACTTGAGATATGAAGGCTGGGCTGAAAGTGGATCTTCGTCCACCATGCCTGTGCAGTCCATAAGTTTTGCCAGTCTTTTACAAACCCGGCCTTTGTCATTTTCGTGCTTCAGCATTTTTTTAAGGATGCCAAGTTTTTTGACCAAAACTTCATCGGGTTTGCATTCAACGTACACCATCGGCAATAAAATAATCCATGTTGAAAAATATATCAGTATCGTACAGTTCTTCTATTTGGGCAGGTGGAAGTGAATATATTTTGGTTTCATAATTATCCATATAAGTTATGGAAACAGACAAATCATTTAACGGTGTTTTTTCAACAATGGACGACAGCAGGTAAGGGTTGTGGGTGGTAATAAAATATTGGTTGGAGTCGAGGGCAATCCTCTCTGCGATATATTTTGTGTAAAAAGGAAAAGTGTTGGCTTCCGGTTCGTCGAGCAATAAGGCTGCATCTTTATTGCTTTCAATGGCAAGCATTATAAAAACAATTCTTTTTATGGTTTCAGAAAGGAGCGCGTATGGATAATTATAAAGTTCATCATTTACTTCCTTTGTCAGCATTATTTTATTTTCAACAGGGTTTATGTTCAAACGATAACCCATTTCTTTATAAAACCCGGAAACAACTTTTTTCAATTTGGGATTGGAGTAAAGCAATGCCGGCATATTGTCGCCATTTGGCGAATTAAGGTTTGACAGGTTATTGTTTTTAAATATTTCAACCGGGCGGTATTTATAGGGGAAAATCGAACGCTCACCTCCCATGGGCAAATGCGATTTCCAATTTCCTTTTGAATCCACAGAAAAGCCTCCGAAATCATTATTGTTTTCAAATGTTTTAAATTCGAATTCACTATTCTGTGGGTTAAATTGAAAAATCCCCTTTTGACCATCTACAAGAATTTCAATATGCTTTGATATATCAAAATCAAAAAACAAATCAGAGACAATGGAAAACCTAAACATATCTTTAAACCGTTCTGTAACGTTTTTTGAAAATAGGCTTATTGCTTCCAAAATATTGGTCTTCCCAGTATTGGGTTCACCGATAAATATATTTACCCGCTTGCAATCCATCTGCAATTGTTTGATGGATTTAAAATGGGATATTTCTAAATTATTTATCATCCGCTTTTTTTTGATGCCAAATATAAGGAACAATTTTCACAAACAATACAGTGCCCCACATATATATTCCCCTCAAGCCAACAACCCCTTCATATCCACCCGCTCCCCGATCAATTTTTCCAGCCCATCAATATCCACCCGTTCCTGTTCCATACTGTCCCTTTCCCTTACCGTCACCGTATTATTATCCAAAGTCTCAAAATCAACGGTAATACAAAAAGGCGTACCGATAGCATCTTGGCGGCGGTACAGTTTACCGATAGAACCCGTGTCGTCATATTGGCCAGAAAAAGAAAATTTTAATTGCTTAAAAATATTTTTTGCCGTCTCCACCAGTTTCGGTTCGTTGCGCTTGAGCGGCACCACGCAGAATTTTACTGGCGCCAGCGCGGGGTGCAATTTCAGCACATCGCGCTTGTTGTTTTCGTCGCCGCCGACGGCCTCCTCTTGCAGGCAGTGGCTCATCAGGGCGAGGAACATGCGGTCGCAGCCGATGGAAGTTTCCAGCACATATGGCACGTAGCTTTCCTTCGTTTCGGGGTCGAAATATTGCAGCTTTTTGCCCGACAGTTCTTGGTGCGCGCCGAGGTCGAAATCGGTGCGCGAATGGATGCCCTCCAACTCCTTAAAACCAAAAGGAAATTGAAATTCAATGTCCACCGCCGCATCGGCGTAATGGGCGAGGTTGTCGTGGTCGTGGTAGCGGAGTTTGGCTTCCGGCGTGCCGAGTGCGAGATGCCATTTCATGCGCGCCTCTTTCCAGTAGGCAAACCATTTTTGCTGCGTGCCGGGCTTGATAAAAAACTGCATTTCCATCTGCTCGAACTCCCGCATCCGGAATATAAACTGCCGCGCAACGATCTCGTTCCTGAATGCCTTGCCGATCTGTGCAATGCCAAAAGGCAGCTTCTGCCGGGTCGTTTTTTGCACGTTCAGGAAGTTGACGAAGATGCCCTGAGCCGTCTCCGGGCGCAGGTACAGCTTGCCTTCCTCGCCCGCCACGTTGCCCAACTGAGTGGAAAACATCAGGTTGAACTGCCGCACCTCTGTCCAGTTTTTTGAGCCGCTCACCTCGCAGGCAATTTCCAGTTCCTCGATAATGGCTTTGAGGTCGGCCATGTCTTCGGCCTTCAATGCGGCGTTCATCCGGTCAATGATGGCCTTCCCGCGGTTGGTATATTTCAGCACCCGCTCATTAGTTTCGCGAAACATTTTTTCGTCAAAACTATCCCCAAAACGCTTCCTCGCCTTTTTGACTTCTTTATCGGCTTTCGCCAAAATTTTGTCCACTGCGCCCTCTATCAGCACATCGGCCCGGTAGCGTTTTTTGCTGTCCTTGTTATCTATCAGCGGGTCGTTGAAGGCATCAACGTGGCCGGAGGCTTTCCATGTTTTTGGGTGCATGAAAATAGCGGAGTCGAGGCCCACGATGTTCTCGTGCATCTGCACCATTGATTTCCACCAATATTGTTTGATATTGTTTTTCAACAGCACGCCATATGGGCCATAATCATACGCAGCGGAGAGGCCGTCGTATATTTCGGAGCTTTGGTAAATGAAGCCATTTTCTTTGCAATGGGCAATGAGCTTTTTGAATTGATCTGCTGGTTGAGCCATTTTTTTTTAGTCTTCTCCAAAAGGAGTCCTTTGGACAGTCGGCAAGTCAACAGTCGGCAGTCCAAGTGGAGGAAAGGCGGCTGTCGGATGGCAACTTTTATTTATGTGAAATTTTTGTGGGCGCAAAGGTAAGAACGGGAGGGGAAAATATAGAGGGGGAATTAATTCCCCCTCTTTCGGAAGGGCAAGTGCTAAAACTTTCCATCCGAAGTTGCTTATATACTGCACCACTTTAGGTTTTGTGCATCGAGGGTAGGTTCTCCCCTTTTGGGGCTGGGGGCTGGCGGGGGCAAATGCACAAAACCTAAAGTGGTGCAGTATATAAACCACCAAAAAATATATTTTTTGAAATCAACCCCACTCCCCTTACCTTTATCCATCCTTCTCATTTTACAAAAAATAATTATGAAAAAACCGTACTTGCGGGGGAATAAATTCCCCCGCTTTTGGAAGGGCAGGAAGACGGACCATCATATTCGTTCATCTACCTTGTGAGATTAAAATGATACCAGAAAATATAGTTTTCAAAAATCAACCCCACCACCCTACCTTCACCCATCCTTCTCATTTTACAAAAAATAATTATGAAAAAAGTCCTACTCACTGTATTCCTCTTCTCCATTTTGCACCCCGTTTTCTCCCAAGAAAACAAAGTGGTCGGTTACCTGCCGTATTACCGTTTTGGCCTTTCCGACCAGATCAAATACGAGCAGCTCACCCATCTCTGTATCGCCTTCGCCAACCCCAATTTGCAGGGCGACCTCGACGTGGGCGGACAAAACATACAGCCCATCGTGGATGCGGCGCACGACGAAGGCGTCACCGTTTTGCTCTCCCTTGCAGGCGGTGCATTGACGGCAGAATGGGCCGCCGCTTGGAAAGAACTGACCAAGCCGCAAAACCGCACGGCCTTTATCCACAAGACCATGCAATACCTCGAAGCGCACGGCCTCGAAGGCGCCGACGTGGACCTCGAATGGAGCCATGTGGACGAAAATTACAGCGGCTATGTGCTCGAACTCCGCGACTCCCTCGACGCCCACGACATGCTCATGACCGCTGCCCTGCCCGGCACTACCCGCTACCCGCAGATCACCGACGAGGCCATGTTCGCTTTCGATTTTATCAATGTGATGGCCTATGACCTCACCGGTTCGTGGGCGCCCAACAACCCCGGGCCGCACTCGCCTTATTCCTTTGCCGTGCAATCCATTTTCCATTGGAAAGGGCAGGGCATGGAAGGGGCAAACCTGACATTGGGCCTGCCCTTTTATGGCTACGATTTTACCAACCCGCCTTCTGTCCCCTCTTTTACTTTTGGCAGCATGGTGGCCCAAAACGAGGACTATGCCTGGCTCGATCAGGTTGGCCAAAAATATTACAACGGCATCACCACCATTCAGGCAAAAACAGAACTCGCCCTCGACGAGGCATCGGGCGTATGTATCTGGGAACTGGGCCAGGATGCTTTTAATGAATATTCATTATTGGATGCCATTTTTGAAATAACAAATAGTACGGTGGGCGATAAGGAAATATATGCACAAAATAATTTCCGCGCATATCCAAACCCTTTTTATGATAAAATATATTTATCGGATATAGCCGACGGAAATAATATTTTTCAATTAATCAGCCCTGCCGGGCAAATGATAAAACAGTGGGAAATAGCAAATATGGAAACCGCAATTTTAGAAATGCAAAATATACCGCCGGGCATATATTTTTTAATCAATAAAAATATAGAAGGCGTAACGAGCAGGAAGGTGAGTAAAAATTAAAATGAAAATGAAAATGAAAATAAAAATGAAAATGAAAAACTCCAGTGGATATAAGCCTATCCGCTGGAGTTTTTCATTTTTATTTTTATTTTAATTTTAATTTTAATTTTCAACTCATATCCACGTCCGCAATCATCGGATATTTTTCGTCATATTCTTGCGGGTGGTAAAAGCGCCAATAAAAATGCCTGTCTCTATATGGGTCAACGACGGAATG
>DROJ01000316.1 GCA_011321935.1 Bacteroidota bacterium
TGGCCTCGACGGGGTATTGCTCGTGGTGCCAATCGGGGTTCATGCCTATTTCTGCTGCCGTCGTCCAATCGCCGTCGCCGATGAGGTGCCGCAGCCCGGCAACAAATGCCTGCCCGTTGAACCGGTCTCCCAAGCCGTTCAGTTCGATTGTTCCGCCTACTTTGAGGTCGGCGGTTCCTTGAAATTTCACCATGCCCCTGATCCTCGAAAGCCTTGCCCTTTGCAATTGGGCTTCGGCCCAGGCGTCTAGTTCTTGCTGTTCCAATTTGCCGCTGTGGCGGAGGTCGAACTGGTCCACCTTGCTCGTTCCTGCCAGTTCGTTCCCATCAATATTTCCCTGCGGAGGCTCAGCGGTGCTGTCCACCTCTGCCGCCAACATTTCTTGGTCGGTGGGGTTCCAGGCATAGGCGTTCACGGCTTTGTACTGATGCTGCGCATCGAGTTCGAGGTCGAAGTCAAAAATGTTTTGGCCGAAGGTCAGGCTGGTGGCCGGGGGTGTCAGCAGGTCTGGTTTTTTGATGGACAAAGTTCCGCTGTCGGTCACGCAGCAAAGCCCCGTTTTTTCGGCCCTCGAAAGGAGGAAATCCCAGTCGGTCACTTGGTACTGCACTACTTCGGCATGTACGTTGGTGGTGGGCAGTATGTCGGTTTGCAGGCCATCGTATTTGCCCACTATTTCATCTATCAGGTCGCTGTCGGTTATTTCTTTAAAATAAGCAGACTTGCGGTCGAGCGCCATGCGGAAGGCGGGGTCTTTGCAGGTGACGTAGAGCAGGCTGTCGCCCCTCCGTTTTACTTTGATGCGCTGCTTGACGATGATGCCCTTGAAAATCACTTCTTCCTCCATGCTATAGCCTGCCTCTATCTCGATTTCGTTGCCCGGCACCAAGAGGTCATCGCTGCTTGCCCCGAACTGTTGGCTGGCCGGGTCGCCGTCGAGCAGTACCAACTCTGCGGTGGCTATGCGGTTGATGGATTTGTTGACATCAATGGAAACCACGCTGTAAGTGCCCGGCAATTGGCTGCCGTTCACCTTGACGGTAAAAGTGGCGAGGTCGGTGGCCCGGTTTCCATTTAATGAGACATCAATTGCTGGCATATTTTATTTTTTGGTAGAGAACGGGGGGGCTCAATCTTTTCAATAGGGTGTATTTCAAAACTTCGGTCTTTTCTCCGCTTGGCCCTTTGGTCTCCAGTAGGGTGGCCGTCCCGCACCGAAATTTTGAAATACACCCTTTTCAATATTTACTCCCCAAATGCCCGGTCACTTCACGGGAGGCAAGTACAGTGTACTTCCCGTTTTTATTTTTCTGATTGTGTTTAACTCATTGGCCTGCGCTATCTGGAAATAGTAGGCCGGTTCTTTATAGACCCGATAGGCCAACAAAGAGAGGTGGTCGCCCTCTTTCACCTGATGGGCATGGGTGATGTCGGGCGAGCTGAGGTTTTTCAGCAACTCTTTTACGGCCTTGGGCTTGTGCTCTCGGAAAGTAGCCGAAAGCGTTGCCCTCAAAGGCGTGCCGTCGGGGCGGAACAATTTGTAATTGATGGAATAGCTTTCCAGCACGCAGGTGGCCACGAAAGTGCCCCAAGTGACAAGGAGGAAACGCGGGCGGTGTATTTTCCCGTAAAATCCGACCGTCGCCTTGAACCATTCGATCTGTGCCAAAACCTCCCTTTTTTCGCCGCTTGCCCCGGTGCCGTCCAAAAAGAGGTCAATGCTGAAATTGCCCTGTTTTACATTTTTGAACTTGGCCTCGTCGCCGTCGTCGCCCTGTGCGGGTTCTTCTGGGCCATACTCAAATTCAGTGCTCAATGACAGGGACTCCGGGTTGAACTGGGCAACAAAAGGCGGCCCGGAAGGGATCGGAATTTGGATGGTTTCCGAATCTTCGAAAGGGATGATGGTCAGTTTTGCATGGAATCCGTCGGCCATTTATCGTTCTTTTTGTTTTTGTAAAATGTCCAGCACCCGTTCGACACATTCTTCGATGATCGCCTTTTTTTCTACAGAAGGCACGTTGGCGCCCGTGCCGCTGCCCGCCCTGTTGGGGCTGGGTGCGGCATGTCCTACTGTTGCCTTGATCGTTAGTTCCCTGATTTCTATTGGCATTTTCTTTTTTTTTGAAAATGAATTTACAGTCGCTCAATGCGCTGCACATCATTGCCGCCTATCGGCAAACATCAACTGATCTTGAATTGCTGGTAGGCGAGTTCAAGCGTTTCGATGATGATCTCGCTGCTCTGGGCATTGAGGTCGGAGATGTTCCATTTTTTTGGCCAGGCATTTACGAAAGTGTAAACCTGCAAAGGCTCGTGCTGGTCGTTCAGCACGGTGACCCAGACAGTGGCCGGCTCGATGTTGAGGTTGTAAATGGCATCTTCGCACCACTCCCGCAAAACAGAATTGACCAACAGCCCGCGCTTGAGTACCAAGTCGGGGTAGCTCGCCCGCACGGGAAATTTGTGGGTGAAACGGTTTTCACCACCTTCGCCGAAAGTCTCTTCTTCCAGTTCGACGGAGAGGCCGGAGACATCCCTGAAGTAGAAGTCGTTGTCGCCGATGCCGGAAATATCGAACTCGACCTTGAAGTGGAAGCCGACCGGTGGATAGCTATCAGCAGCAGCCATGTTCAATCATTTTGAATGACCAAACCCTCGTGTGCCAGTTCCACGGATTCGATGGCCACCTCGTTGGCATCGGCCTTGAGGTCGGTGGACTGCACTTTGGTGGGCCAAGCATTTTTTACCTTCCAAACGACGATAGGAGCATGGGTTTCGTCTAGCAGGCTGATGGTAATGTCCCTGCGGAATGCCGACCCGGGCGAGCCCCCTTCCATGAAGAGGCGGGTCTCTTTCCACCAGTCGTAGTACTCGTTGTCTGATTGGAAGGTGCCCCTTTTCAGGGTGATGTTGGCCCATTTCTGCATGCCCGGTTGTTTGGTCTTGCTGTATTCGGGGCTTGCCCCGTGGCGGTACTCGATGACTTCTGTTTCTACGTCCAGCCCGGAAATTTCGGTGAAGCCGATTTTTGTTCCGCCCCAGTCAACTTGAAAATGGAACTTTGGTAATGGATAATCTGACATGATTTTTTATTTTGAGAAACCAAGAAATTTCTAATTTCCTAATTTCCTAATTTCCTAATTTCTTAATTTCTAATTTCTAATTTCTAATTTCCTAATTTCATTTAATCAGGCTTCCTGCATTTTGTGCGAGAAGCGCAAGATGATGAACTCGGCAGGGCGCACTACGGCCATGCCTATTTCGACGATCATTTTTCCTTCTAAAATATCCACGGCGCTCATGGTTTCGTTGAGGCCGACTTTTACGAAAAATGCGGATTCGGGCGTAGGCCCGGCCAATGCGCCGGCCCGCCATTGTACGGTGAGGAAGTTTTCGATCATGGAGCGCACCTTGACCCAAGTGTTGGCATCGTTGGGCTCGAAAACAAAGCGCTCGGTGGCTTTCTTGACCGATTCTTCCACAAAAATGAAGAAGCGGCGCACGGGCACGTAGCGCCATTCATTGTCATTGCCGGCCAATGTCCTTGCTCCCCAAACGAGGGTGCCTTTGCCCTTGAAAGCGCGGATGACGTTCACGGATTTGCCGCTGTCGGTCACGTTCAGCCCGTCGTTGAGGTCGTTGGTGATGTTGATGGCCGGACCGACCACCCTTGTCACACCGGTATTGGCGGGGGCTTTCCATACGCCCCTCGATTCGTCCACTCTTGCGTAAATCCCAGCCACTGCGCCACTTGGGGGAACGGTCACAAATTTTTGCGAAAGGAAGGTTTTGACGGCGTTGTAGATGATGGTCTGGTCTTGCTTGACGGCATTGTCGTTTATGGCTGTACCTCCGGTGATAGGGGTTGGCAGTGTTCCCGTCCCACTGACATTATGTGCCGCGATTTGAACGTTGGCATCGTTGGTGAAAAACGGGATGGAGGTATTCAGATAAGGGAAATAAGCCGCTCCGTATTTTAGCTGCTCGATGTCGGAAGAGGAGACGGGCGTCCTGAAATTCGCGGTCACGTCGGCGTCGGTAGCGGTGCCACCGGGGATGGCGTTCCTCACGTCGGCAATGGTGAAGCGGTCTTGCATTTTGTTGCAATGCGCCAATGCTGCGACCACGATGTTCCCGACGTTGGTGTCCGTTCCCAAGCAGGCATCGGGGAAGACCAATAAGGTGGGCTCGTCTTTTTCTTCCAAAATATTGATGGCGGCAGTAAAGCCGGTTTCTGCGTATGCAGTGCCATAATCACCAATGCTGACAATGTAGCAAGGGCCGCCGCCATTGGAAAAATACAACTGCATGGCATAGTACAGGTAAAAGGAAGGGGTGGGCGTGGCGGCAAAACTGACGCTGGTGCCGGTGAGCGCGCCGTTGGAAAAAGTCTGGTCCACATTGACGGTGATGGACTCGACAAAGCCTTTGCCGAATATGCTTTCGTACTCCAGCAACGAAGTGATCCTTGTCGGAACATTGACCAATGTGTTTCCATCTTTGTCCGTGTCAACGGCGGTGTAACCGATGAACGCCGGGATGGCGGTTTCGACGGCTGCTACGGAAGGAGGGAATACCGAAATTTCCTCGATATAAACACCTGGTGTTTTATAATCAGGCATGATGATTAAGTTTTATGGTTTGAAAATTTATGATCTGTTTGCCAGCAAATTGCCGGTTCTTTTTTTTCTAAATTTGTAACTGCTTAGCACCACTCGAAATCTCAGGGAGGGGGAATTTATTCCCCCTCTTTTGGAAGGGCTTGTAGTCCTGCTCTCTATTGAGGAAAAGGGTCATAAAAATTTTTGATATTTACGACTTCTTTTATCTTGCTCCATGCCCTTCCAAAAGGGTGGGAATTTATTCCCACCCTATAGACCTCCGGGATTTCGAGTGGTGCTAAGCAGTTACCTAAATTTTAGCGAAGCGGATAAAATATGCTTGCCCGCCCGCGGGCACTGAGGTCTGTGCCGATTCCCAATATAAATTGACCAGTCCGATAACTCCCCGCCCGCCCAGATAGTCGTCCACATATACTGCCGAACCGGCAATGGTGGAGGGGTTGGGTTCTAGGTCGTACAGGCCGTTTGCTTCTTCTGAAAGGTCAATTTTGGCAAATGCCATATCAACCCCGGATTGGCTGCTCACCGGGAATGGGTCGCCGATGGCCGTTCCCGAAAAATGTTCTTTTACGACCCATTCTGCGGGGGCAGGGGCGCCTCCGAGGTCGGTCGTTTCATTGTAGGTTTTTGGTTTTAATTGAAACAAATCCGCAAGTTGAACAGAGGCCCCTTCCATCAGCCTTTGGTTGCCGGGGGCCTGGATGTTCCCCGAAGGGGTCAAATTGGTCAGGTACATTTTTCGCTTTCCGATGGCATTGGCGCCGGGCTGGTAGGTGTCAAAAAACGCCGGGTTCTGAAGGCTTATCCCAAAGCTGAACTCCCGCCTCGAAGCAATGGCGCCGAGCAGTTGGGGGCTGGCATTGGGGTTCTTTTTTAAATACAGGTCGAAGCCGGTTTCCCGCTGTTTGAAAAGCAGTTGGTGGTCGGCGAGCAGCTTGCGGCAGCGGGGGGTCGGCCGGAACAGGAAGTCGTCCAGCTCTTCGCCGGTGCCGTGGTCGGCCACCCTGACCCGCATGAACAGTTCGTGTGCTATGGTAAAGCTCATTGTTTAATTGACTACCGTATCCACGGTGATTGTGCTGATCTCTGGGCCGGCCAACTGCTCGTCGCGCTGTACTTTGACCAGCCTGACCTTGTACATAGCGCAGGGGAAATAAGCCCCGCCCTGAATGCCCCATAAATGGTTGAGCTGCTCTAGGTTTAGGTTGTGGAAATCGAAGACCAGTTTTTCCAGGTTGGCCGGAAAAGGGTTGCCCGGGTTTTCGTTGGCCGGTGAATAGACCCGCTTGCCCTGAAACAATTCTATGGTGCTGGAAAGCGCTTGCAGGCTGGCTGCGTAGTCTGCCATTTCAAAAGCAAACAAGACGTATAAATTGAGAAAAACGGGCGGCTCTTTGTACTGCACCTGGTTGTTTTGCCGGATATAATGGCTGGCGTTTTTCAGGGCCGTTTCTTCTTCTATATTGACCAGCGATATATATACGCCGGGGGAGTTGTTGTCGTCCTTCATGTTGTGGAGGGCAACCAGCATGGCTTCGGTGTTGCCGATGCCCAGGTAGTCCCTGACTTCCCGGCGGATGTAATCGAGTACCTCGTCTATCATGTTCTGAAACGTTGGATTTGGAGGGTCAAAGCTATGGGCAATTCCAACAAAGGATTTGAACTATTTCAACCTTTTCTTAAACTATTCCCACTTTCTTTTTTAAAGGCGGAGGGGCTTGTCCCGAATTCCTTTTTAAAGCTGCGGCTGAAGTATTCGAGGGAGCGGAAACCGACCATCAGGCTCACTTGTGAAATGGACAAACTGCCGTTCTGCAAAAATGCCTTGCTGCGCCGCAGCCGGTATTTTCGGATATAATTGGCCGGTGAAAGGTTGACCCGTTTTTTCAGCTTCCGGTGCAACTGCATATCGCACAGGAACAGCAGTTTCGAAAGGCAGCCCGGGCGGAAATCTTCGTCGTCGAGGTGGTGCTCGATCACTCCGTTGACCAATTTCAGGAAGTCGTCTTTGGCATCTATAAATGGGTCGGCACTTGGGTTGGGCAGTTTTTGTTGGCTGAACAGGTATGCCTTTATCTTTTCTTTTTTTAAGCCCCTGTCTTTCCCGTTTATTTTTGCATGTTGCTCCGGTGCAACTGGAATGCCTGCCCAGTTTTTGACGGCCAGATATTGGAAAAGTTCTTTGATGCTTTCTGGGCTGGCACCCTGCAGTACCAAGACCAGGCTGTTGCCGTTGCCGGCATTCCAATCGGGGGGGGCATTTTTTAATGGCTTTAAATCAGCGATGGACAGAGGCTCGAACAATTTGTTGACGTTCAGCACTTTTGCCAGTCTTGGGCGGATGTGCTCAAGGCTTGCATTTGGATGGGAGGGGGACATGTTTATATTGTTTTCAAGTGAATTGATCCGACCTTGTCCCACCATGTAAAATGGACAGAACAAGCTCAACGTGAACTGATGGAGAGAGCAGTACAAGGTTAAAGGCATTAATTGACTGGTACTTATTCTGCTTGGGCAGCGAAAATTTACAGAAATAAAAAATAGAACTACAACTGCATTTTTTTGAAATTGCGTAGGTGCAAAATGCAAGGAAAGTAGTTTTTCGGGTTAGGGTTGTTCCTAATGTGAGAGACAAAGGTAGCGAACCCAAATGTATTATGTATCAAAAAAAAACATGATTTTTTAATTGCCCTGTTGGTCGGAGGAACAGAGGGGGGGCGGATGTTTTGTACTGACAACAAGTTCTCAAAAAAAATACCCTGCCCGGGGCTGTCTATTTTTTCCCCGCCATCTCCAGTGCTTTTTCAAAACTGATTTTCGGGAACACATCGAGCTTGCCGCCAACGGTCGCATCGTATATTTCGCGGTTGTCGCGGAGGTAAAAATAATTGGCGAGGTGGTAGGACACCTCGTTGCCATATACATCGGCGAGGTGCCATTTTTGGCCTTTGAAATAATCGGGGTGGAAGTGGTTTTCGTCGTCGCCTTCGAGTACCTCGACTTGGTTTTCTTTGTTGAGCGTTTGTTTGAAGCTGTGGTCAACGCCGATGAGGAAGACCCGCCGGAAGCCCATGTAATAGGCGATCTGCATGGCCACATAAGTAACGGTGTAGCCACCGCAAATGGGCTGCGAAATGTCGTCGTAAAAACTCCAGGTATTGAGGTCGTACAGGCGGTAGATGTGCGGGCGCTCATCAATGACCCCACGTGCATGCGGATAGGAAAGGAAAACGGGGCAGCCAAAGTTTTCGTACTCCTTTTTGCTCTGCTCGATCACATGCTCGTTGACCGAAACGAGGTAGCTGAGGCCGAGGTCGTACTTTTCAAAAATGAGGTAGATTTTGTTCAGGCCGAAGGTGTGGTAGTTTTTGAGGGGCGAGAGGTCCATCTTGTTGAGCGAGGGGCCGTTGCCGATGATAAAGCAGTCCTTGCCTTTGTGGATGCCTTTGAATTTTTTGAGCTTGCCGGCATGGAACCATTTCCAAAAAAAATATTCCGTTGTCGTGTTCCATTTTTCACCGAACTTCATGTTGTCCAGTTTCATCAAGTAAAGCAGTCCGTGCGGTCGAGCCATATGATCTGTATTTTGCGATGGGTTTGTATTTTAAAAAAAATGTAACTGTTTAGTACCTCTCGAAATCCCGGGGGTCTAAAGGGCGGGAATAAATTCCCACCCTTTTGGAAGGGCATGGAGTAAGATAAAAGAAGTCGTAAATATCAAAAATTTTTATGACCGTTTTCCTCAATAGAAAGCAGGACTACAAGCCCTTCCAAAAGATCTAAAGGGCGGGAATAAATTCCCACCCTTTTGGAAGGGCATGGAGTAAGATAAAAGAAGTCGTAAATATCAAAAATTTTTATGACCGTTTTCCTCAATAGAGAGCAGGACTACAAGCCCTTCCAAAAGATCTAA
>DROJ01000317.1 GCA_011321935.1 Bacteroidota bacterium
AAAACTTATATCACAGAATATTAAATTACACTTTTTTATATAATACATTTTTTCACCAATATAAATACCTATATTCCTAACTGATATTTCGATTGTATCGCCACATCTATTTTCGTTTACGATATCGCTATCAGTGAAATGCAGGGCATTAAAATCAAGTTTTAAAAAAGATTCCGAGTTCATAATCTATTGTTTTTCTAATATTGTTGTTTTGATCGCTGTTTCTGGGATATTGGTAGTTCCATCTAACCTAGGGGTAGCCCTATTAAATTTCTGTCCTTTAAATTTATCTATTAATTCTCCGTTTTCTTGAATAACTTTGAAACCCGTTGTCGCAAGTGTTAAACGAGCTTTAGCGAGTGCCACTTGCGACCAGCCAAGCAAGATGGTTGCAAGTGGCACTCGCTAAAGCTCGTTTAACACTTGCGACAACAGGTTAGTATTTTTTACAAAAAGCGGGTACTGTAAAAGCCCTGAAAGGGCGACATATACCAACTTAGGGCGAAGCCCTAAGCTACTAAGCTACCCCCTCACCTCTTCCCCACCACCAACCGCAGCGCCTTCGCCTTCCTCCCCGCCGCCTGAATCCACACCACGTACCAGCCCTCCGGCACACCCCTCAAATCAATCCGGTGGGCAGCAGCAAGCGCAGCCTCCACCTCCGTTTCCTTGACCAAACGGCCCATCCTGTCCACCAGCAGCAGGCGCACAAAACGGCCTTCCACCCCTTTCAGGCTCACGTCCACATATTCGTTGGCGGGATTGGGGAACAATTTATATTCCAGCAGGTCTTCCCAAAATTCGAGCATCACCACATTGGAGTAGAGATAGCTGTCGTCCACCCTCATTTGTTTGATGCGGTAAAAATTCCATTTCGGAGAGGGGTACAGATCGGCCTGATGGTAGCTGCGCAGGGAGTTGTCGTATTCCCTGACCTCCACGGTAGAGATGGCCTCCCATTCAAAGCCGTTGGCCGAGCGCTCGACATCGTACCGCACGGCATTTTCATCAATATTTGAGATCCACTCCAACAGGGCAATGGTTCCTTCCTGCTCCACATTCAGTGAAAAGACCGCACCCGAGATGCTCCGCAATGGATTGGGGGAAGGCGCCAAAGTAATCAATGCCTCGTCGTCTTCCGAAGGTGTGCCGGAACTGTTGTTGCCGGGGCTGCTGTCCACGTCGGCGGGGGTGGCAGCAGACACTTGCACGAAGTAGGGAAGCGGCGTGGTATTTTGCAGGCAGAACAGCACCATGTCCAAAGTTACAGACTGGCCTGCGGCCAATGAACCGACGTTCCATTCATTAAAAAACAGGTCGTAAGTACCTTGCGAGGGAGTGTTGGAAGTGTGCGCCAAACCCTGCGGAATGGGCACCTCCAAAACAATATTGTTGGCCGTCTCGCCGCCCGCATTGGTGAGGGTGATACTAAAAGTAATGTTTTGCCAAATGAGCAAAGTCGGGCTGCTCGAAGTCATCGTCACTTCCAGATCGGGGCCACCGCCCTGCCCCGGCAGGTTCACTGCAAAGCTGCGCAGCACATCGGGCGCAGGGTTGTACTGGGCATCGCCGGCTTGGCTGGCTTTCACTGTTACCGAACCTGCCGTGCCGTCCAACGTAACCGTATTTCCCGAAATAGTTGCCGGCCCGCTCACGATGGAAAAACTGACGGGCAGGCCGCTCGTTGCGCTAGCAGAAATAGTGAATGGCGGGTCAATGGTTTCCTTATTTGCAATGGCCGGAAAGCTGATGGTCTGATTCAGCAAGCCCGGCACATTGACGGCGAAGCTGCGCTCAACGGCAGGCGCAGGGTTCCAATTGGCATCGCCTCCCTGCGTCGCCCGCACGGTGACCGTTCCCGTCGTCCCGTCCAAAGTGATGGTACTTCCCGAAATAGTCGCCGGCCCGCTCACGATGGAAAAACTGACAGGCAGGCCGCTCGTTGCGGAAGCAGAAATAGTGAATGGCGCACTCGTTGTTTCCTTATCAGCTATACTCGGAAAAGTGATTGTTTGGTCTTGCGGCCCACTGCCCGGCAGGCCTGCGGTAAATGCCGCTTCGTCGTCTTCGAGTGCTGCGCAACAAGTACCATTGCCGGGGGTACTGTCGTTGTCGTCGGGGGTGGCTTCGCTCACTTCCGCCCACCCCGTCAGCGGGGTATTTTGTAAAACAAACCAGTTGACGGTAATGGTCTCCACTGCGCCGATGGGCATACTGCCCACTGTCCAAACCTGATCAGTGAACACGTTGTAACTGCCCTTTGAAACAGCCACTTCATTGCCGCCCACAAACACGACACCTGTTGGTTTTGGAAAATGGACTTTCACGTTGTTGGCCGCCTTCGAGCCGACATTCGACAAAGTAGCGGTAAAAGAAATGTTGTTCCACTGCGTGATGGTGGTCGGGCTGGCACTCATCGTCATTTCCAAATCAACGCCGCCGCCGCCCCCCGGCAGGGACACCTGAAAACTCTGGTCAACGTCAGGCGCGGGGTTGTACTGCGCATCGCCCGCTTGGCTGGCACGGACAATGACCGTACCCGCAGCCCCTCCCAAAGTAATCGTATTTCCGACAATGCTCGCCGGGCCGCTCACTATCGAAAAGCTGACGGGCAGGCCACTCGAAGCCGTTGCATTTACCATAAAAGGCGGGTCGGAGGTCTGCTTGTCCGGCAGTGCGCCGAAAGTAATGGTCTGGTTCAGCAAGCCCGGTTCATTTACCAAAAAGGTCTGCTCGACGGGGGGCGCAGGGTTCCAGTTGGCGTTGCCGCTTTGGGTGGCTCGCACTGTCACTGTTCCTGTCATTCCGTTCAGCGTGACCGTATTCCCAACTATACTTGCCGGGCCACTTACTATCTCAAAGGCAACGGGCAGGCCGCTCGTTGCGCTAGCAGAAAGAATAAATGGCGGGCTGGTGGTTTCTTTATCTGGAATGTTGACAAAATTGATGCTCTGATTTTGTGGCCCCTGCCCCGGCACAGTGACGGTGAGGGCAGCCTCGTCGTCCTCGTTGGCGGTGCAGCAAGTGCCGTTGCCGGGGGTGCTATCAACATCCGTTTGGTCGGCGGCGCTCACTTCTGCCCAAGCCATCAGCGGGTCGGAAGCAAGCACGTACCAGTTGACGGTGATGGTCGCATTGGCGCCTGCGGCGAGGTTTCCCAAAAACCAGACCTTCGAGCCGAAGTGGTCGTAAGTGCCCTGCGAGACAGAAAATTCATTTCCTCCGACCCACACCACGGTCGCTGGTTTGGGCAAAAATACCCGCACGTTGCTGGCCGTCGAAGTACCTGAATTGGTGATAGTAAAAGTGAAGGAAATATTATTGAAAACAGTCAAAAAATTGGGATTGGAAGTAACGCTCATCGCGAGGTCAATATCCCCTCCGCCTGCTGGCAAAGACACCTGAAAAGTACGGTCAACGGGCGGGGCGGCATTCCATTGGGCGTTGCCGCTTTGCGTTGCGCGGATAGTGACGGTGCCTTCCTGCCCGGTCAGCGAAACGGTATTTCCCGAAACGGTTGCCGGGCCAGAAATGACCTGAAAACTAACGGGCAGGCCACTTGTTGCCGAGGCAGAAATAGTAAAAGGCGGGTCAACCGTTTCTTTATTTGCGATAGCGGCAAAAGTGATGGTCTGGTTTTGCTGGCCAGTCGAAGTGACCGTGATGAGCTGGTCGGCCACGTCCGTATTTCCGTTGTTGTCGGTAACAACCACGGAGGCGGAGTAAGTGCCGGGATTGTTGTAAACATGGTTGGTGGTAACGCCCGTCGCAAGCGTTCCGTCCCCAAAATTCCAGTCGTAGCTGACAATCGTTCCGTCGGGGTCAGTAGAGGCACCGGCATCAAAGCTGACCGATAAAGGGGCATTTCCCGTAAGGGGAGCAGCCGTAAAAACAGCATTGGGCGAAGCCCCCCCAAAAGGCAGCAAGTGGTTGCCGGGAATAGGCCGCTCCAAAGTGTTGTCGGGCAGGGTCCAACCGACGGCGAGGTTGTCGCCGCCCGTCCCCTCTTTTTGCAGCGCCTCCACGTAATAGAGTTGCCCCGCTTGCAGCGAAATGAGCGCGGATTGTTGTTCGGGAAATTTGTTCCACTCGCGAGAGTCTGTCCAACTCGGCACATTGGCTACGAGTTGCTTGTTGGCAGGGTCGGCATCGGTGCTCAACCACAGCTCGCCGTTGTCGTCGCTGGATATCCAAAAGCGGTAATTGCCCGTCACAGGAGGGCAAATGAAGCCCCGCAGCCGAGTGCCATAATTGTCCATCGCATTGACCGGTATTTCAAAAATAGTCAGTTGGTCGCTGATGTCGGGCGCTTGTCCGAGGGGTATCTGCGAAACGAGGACACCGCTCACCCCCGTCCACACATCCCGCGAAATAGACCCCGCTCCCGCGCAAGCATTTCCGCCGCCCACACTCACAAAAAAGCTGCGGTCAACATTGAGTGCCGAGCCAAAATTGCCGTCGCCCGGCTGGGTGGCGGTGATGACCACCTTGCCCGGCAGGCCATCCAAAGTAACGGTATTGCCAAGCACCTTCGCAGGGCCTTCTTTTACATAAAAAGTAACGGGCAGCCCGCTCGACGCACTGGCCGAAATGGTAAACGGCGCATCGGTTATCAGCTTGTCGGAAATGGGCGAAAAGGCGATGCTCTGCCCATTGCCCGGACAAGCCGGGAAAATGTCTTTTTGATAAAAATCAGATGCCCCCGTCGGGTCGCTCACAGTGAGGCTGATCTGATACCAATAACTCGCCCCGTAACAGTCAATCGGAGTGAGCAGGGCGCTCGCCGTCGGGGTGTTAAAAGTTTGGATGGGGTGGCTGTGGTTGTTGTGAAAAAGTTTCAAATCCCATTCGTAACTCAACTGTCCCTGCGAGTGGTTGGCATCGCTGACATTTGCCGAAAGGCTCAAAGGTGTGGTCGTAAACGGGTCGAAGGTGTCCGTGTTGTCTATGCTGGTGGAGTTGATGACGGGCGCGCTGTTGTTGAGTGAAATGTTGAGGGTGGCCATGCCGTTGAGGCCACCGTTGTCGCTCACGGTGAGGGTCACGTCATAACCAATCGGGTTGGCATTTCCAGGGTTGAAAGTATGGACGGGATTGGGCTGGGTGCTGGTCGTCCCGTCCCCAAAATCCCAGAGATAGGTCAGGGGGTCGCCGTCCTGATCGTAGGTATTTTGCGAAGAAAAAACAACGGTCAGCGGGGCTGCTCCAGAGGCCGTATTTGCGGAAGCGAAAACAACGGGCGTGTGGTTGGTAGTGCCGGTAAAAGATACCTGCCTGATCTGGTCGGGCCAGCGCACGTAATAGAGCGCCGACTGCGCCGGGTCGGTATTCAGAAAAACACAAGCCCCTGCCGCATTGATAAAATCGCGGACTTCGATGGGGTTGTAATTGGCATCGAAACGGAAATTGCGGATCCAGCCCTCGCCGTAGTCGGCGTGGAAATAGGTGTTCTGCCACCCTGCCGGAAAAGCCCCCTGCCCAAACCAAACGCCGCCCGTACTCGCATTTCCCAAAAAAGTAGGCCCCGGCAGCGTTGCCGAACCGACATTTACCACCGAGCCGTTGACGAGGCCGCGGGGCGTTCCCGTGCGCCAATCTACTTTCGGCCGCTCGTGCTGTGCAGGGGCATAGGCGGGGTTGTTGTAGCCCGGCTGATAGGTCAGCCCCTCGTATTTTGGCCAGCCAAAGTTCAGGCCAGGGCCGTCCACCACGTCCATTTCTTCGCGGGTGCCCCAGCCCACATCGCCAAGCATGAACACGCCGGGATTGCCGTCGGAAGCTACGTGGCTGCCGCTTTCCGGCACGAGGGTCATGCGGTATGGGTTGCGCACGCCGCGCGCCCAAATGCGGGAGGCGGGCGACTTAGGTTGGGCAGCGTTCCAAAAAGGGTTGGAGGGCAGGCCTTCGCCCGTCAGGGGGTCGAGGCGCAAAATTTTGCCGTTGTAATTGTCGAGGGTCTGGCAGCGGTAGGCACCGATGTTCTGGGCAGGGGTGATGATGCCGTCGGTGATGGCCTGTGCGAAGTAAGTTTCGGCAGCCGAGCCTTCGTCCACGCTGCTGTAACTGGCCCCGTCGCCGAGGGTGGCCATGAGCGTTCCGTCGTCACCAAAAACGAGTGTCCCGATGCCATGCGACTCGTGCAAAACAGGCGGCCCATCGCCCGGGCCTTCGCCCAAAAGGATGAACCGGCTGCCTGCCACCACGCTGGTATAATTGGTGGCCGCATCGGCTTTGTAGCGGGTGATGCGCCCGATGGTGGCATCAAAATATTCGTTGACATTGGGGTCGTACTGGGGCGTGCCCGCATGGAGGAGGTGGTGCCGGTCAACGACATATAAAAGGTAGAAATAGCCATTGGACAGGAAGTTGGGGTCGAGGGCAAAACCGAGCAGGCCGAAGTCGCGCCAGCCGCCTACTTCGTCGCTGATGTCGAGCAGCGGGCTGGGCAGTTTGACGCCGTTTTCGACGATCCATACTTTGCCTTTGCGCTCCCAAACGTACATGCGGCCGTTGGCATCCCATTTGAAGCCCGCCACTTCGTTCCAGCCACCGAGGAAGAGCTGGTCGGTAAAGCCCGCCGGCTGGGCTGTGGTATTTTTTGAAAAAGAAAAAAGAAAAGTGAATGCGAGGAGGAAGGCAAATGAAAGAGGTTTGCAGAAGCGGGAAAGTGGGTTCATGATGTTTATTTTTTTATAAAAAAGAAAAATGCCGAAACACCTTGCCAATGGCCAAGTGATCGGATTTGATTTCAAAAAATTTCAGCTTTTGTGACGTGAGACTCTGTTGGGCAGGTAAGCCCTATTTAAAAAGGCAGGGTGAAGGTAGGGACTTTTATGGAAAGTCCGTGCGATACCGAAAATTTTGGCTTAACACAAAGGCCAATTTTTACAACCAAAATGCTTTGGTGAAGATCAAAACAAGGCTGAACAGCAGCAGCAGCAATAGCCACTTGGTATAAGTGTTGGAGTCGTCTTTCATAGTTTTTTGTTTATCGGTTACAATAGCTCGAAGCAATAAATTACTTTAACCTGTTGATAGAGTGAGTGAACCAAACTTACAAAATGAGAAAAAGGAGTGTTGCTTTGGAAGGCGGTGCAAAGTTAAGGGTAAAAATTGAAAGATGAAAGGGGGGATCATTCTTGCGCTGATTTTTGACATCTTATTGCCAGTCTCCAGTCCGCAGTCTCCAGTCCACAGTCCGCAGTCCGCAGTCTCCAGTCCACAGTCTGGTTGGAATCCTATTCTTTAAAGTAGGATTCCAACCAGACTGTGGACTGGAGACTGGAGACTGTGGACTGCGGACTGGAGACTGTGGACTGTGGACTGGAGACTGTGGACTGCGGACTGGAGACTGTGGACTGTGGACTGAGGACTGCGAACTGTGGACTGGAGACTGGAGACTGTGGACTGGAGACTGGCAGGGCGGGGCTTTTTAAATCCGTTTTGAGTACTTTTACGGTCATGAAAAAACTGCCGATAAGCATACAGACCTTTTCAAATATCATATCCGGCGATATGATTTATGTGGATAAGACCCGCTTCATCTGGGAACTGACCCAAAAAGGAAAGTATTATTTCCTTTCCCGCCCCCGTCGTTTTGGCAAATCACTGCTGCTCACCACGCTGAAATCTTTTTTTCAGGGAAAGAAGGATTTGTTCGAGGGGCTGTTCATTTATGGAAAAGAAAAGGAGTGGCGGGAGCACCCGGTGGTGCATATCGACTACTCGCTGGTGAGCTATATGGACGGGAAGGACATTTTCCTTAAATCATTGATGTACCACCTGAACGACATTGCAAGGCAGAACGGCATTGCCCTGAAAAAAGATGTGCCCGGCAATGCCCTCGCCGAAATGGTGGAAAAACTGTATGAAAAGCACGGCCCCGTCGTCGTGCTGGTGGACGAGTACGACAAGCCGATGGTGGACGCATTGACCGAGCCGGAAAAATTCAGGGAGAACAAAGGGGTGTTGCGCGACCTCTATGGGGCCATGAAAGGGCTGGACAATTATTTCCGCTTTGTCATGCTGACGGGGGTGAGCCGCTTTGCCAAGGTGAACGTCTTTTCGGGGATGAACAACCTGACCGACATCTCCGACAACGACGACTTCGCCAATATCGTGGGCTTCACACAGGAAGAACTGGAAAGCTATTTCGGCGAATGGGTGCAGAAAGTGAACGACCGCACTTTCAACGTGCCGCCCGAAGAACTCATGGCCCACATCAAGTTCATGTACAACGGCTTTTCCTTTGACGGCAAATCCAAACTGTACAACCCCTTTTCCGTCCTCTCCCTTTTCACCAACCTCAATTTCGGCAACTTCTGGTTCTCCTCCGGCACCCCCACTTTTTTGATTGACCTCATCAAAGAACAAAAGCAACTGCCCGAGACTTTCGAGAACCTCAAAACGGCAGACCTCACTGGGCACATTTCGGACATCAAAAATTTCCCCCTCTACCCCCTCCTCTATCAAACGGGCTACCTGACCATAAAAAAGGTGGAGTACGACGGGTTCAGCCGCAGCTATTACCTGGGCTACCCCAACGAGGAGGTGCGGCAGTCCTTCATCCGCTATATCGCCGCCGCATTCGTGGACAAGGATCAATATGACATCCAGCCCGAGGCGCTCGAACTGCGGTATTCCCTCCGGCAGGGCGACACCGAAGCGTTCACCCGGCGGCTGCAAAGTTTCCTCGCCGACATCCCCTACCAACTGCACATCCCCGCCGAAAAATACTATCACTCTTTGGTCTATATGATGCTCCGCCTCATCGGCGTGAAACTGGACATGGAAAAACCGACCGACAAGGGAAGGATTGATGCCGTGCTGGAACTGCCCGACATGGTATATATCATCGAGTTTAAATTTGGCAAAAAAGGCGGGCGGATAAAACGGGTGAAGACCCTCTCCCGGCAGGCCATCGAACAGATAAAAAAGAACAAATATTACGAGCCTTACCTTTCGGGCGGCAAAAAAATCATCCTTTTCGGGATGGGGTATTTGAACAAGGAACTGCACGGGCGGGCGGAGGTTTTAGCGGGCGGTTGATTCTTTCACAAGTTCTGTGGAATGCCTTTTTGACGTATTTCCCCGAAGATTCGGGAAAATACAGATATACTCGACCATTTTAGGTTTTGTGCCAACTGTTTTGGGGAAAAGGCATTGGAAGGTGGACAAAGATAGAGGAAGGAAATGAAAAAGCCGCATGTGGACAGGGCGTCCACATGCGGCTGGCAATATCTTCAGTAAATTTATTTTCCTAAATAACCAGCATCCGTTTCGTCACCCCGATACCGTTTATTTTTACTTGGTAAAAATAATTGCCGCTGTTGAGGCTGCTGCGGTCAAACCTGACCCTGTGCATACCTGCCGGGTACTGGCCTTCGGCAATTTTCAGCATGAAACGGCCCTGCGCATCGTAAAGGGTGATGACCACATGGGCATTGGGCGAAGTAAAGGAAATGGTAGTGGTTGAGGAGACCGGGTTGGGGTAATTGGACACCCGGAAAGCGTCTTTGATGCCGGCCACCTCTTCGGTAGCGGTAGGTTCACGGAAGATCGGCAGCACTTCAAAGTCTTGGTTCAAGATGCTCTGGAAATCTTCGATCTCGAACCAATCCCTTAAAACGCTCGCATATACCTGCCGGAAATCATTTTGCATCGGCACATCCGCCGACTCTTCGATGGCGCCCGGAATGGTCGCGTTTTGACCGATGATGCCCGGGTTGACACCTTTTCCAAAAACGATCAATGGGGCAGCCGCACCGTGGTCGGTCCCCTGGCTGCCGTTTTCGCCGATGGTACGGCCAAACTCGGAGAAGGTCATGCCGCACACTTTGTCGTCAATGCCCAAGAGTTCGAGGTCATCTTGAAAAGCACAAATGGCAGTGGAAAGCTCATTGAGCAACTGCGCATGCCCTTCGGCCTGCTCGCTGTGCGTATCGAAGCCGCCGATGGAAACCATGTAAACGGGCGTCTGCAAGCCTCCCGCTATCAGCCTCGCCACGATGCGCAACTGGTCGGCCAGGTCATTGCCCGCAGGGTACTTGCTGGAGAGGTTCTGGCTGTTCTCCGCAGCATTTTTGATAGAATCGTAATACTGCTCCGACTGCTGCATGACGAGACGGATGTACTCCAGTTCGTCGCCGTAAGGCGTGTTGGGTGCAGGTTCGATCAGGTCATTGACGAAGTCGTAAAAAGAATCGGAATCGGCAATGGCCATGCCCATCGGGAAGTTGGAGCCCATGAAAGCTACCGGTGCCACCGAACCTATCTGGATGGCAAGCGGGTCGGGGGTTTCGTCGTTCGGGAAGCCTTCGGGAAATGTGGGATACTTGTCTTCGAGTGTCCTTCCAAGCCAGCCTGTGCCAAGTTGTTGGTCACTGTCCGAAGCAGTCATCCAGATGTCCATGGAACGGAAATGGGAATAGTCCTGCTCGGGGTAGCCCACGTTCTGCACGATGGATACCAGCCCCTCGTTGTAGAGGTTTCCGATGTCGGACATGGAGGGGTGAAGCCCCGTGCCCAGCACTCCGTCGAGGTTGACCACTTGCTGTTCGGGTATCAAGAGGCCGTTGCGGTGGTTGGAAAGGGTGGCATATTGGTCGAGCGGGATGACGGTGTTGAGGCCGTCGTTGCCGCCGTTGAGTTCAATAAAGACCATGATGCGGCCGTTGAGGCTGGCCGCGGCAGCGATCTGGGAAAAGATGGAACTTTTCGCCAGCGGGTTAATAGAATAACCATTATATACGAACGGGGTCAGTGCTGCT
>DROJ01000318.1 GCA_011321935.1 Bacteroidota bacterium
AATTATATCGGACAGTATGGGCGAACTCTCTGCCTGATCCTTGAGGCAGAAGGTTTCCCTGTGCGTCCAAAGTCTAAAATCTAGTGTACTTATGAAAGATCAAAACCCTCATGGGCGGCCTACGATTTCAAAAAACCTGAAAGTCTGAACTATCTTAAAAAAATGTCCAGATTTATTGAACCACCTCATGCCAGTCCACAGTCTGCCAGTCCACAGTCTTCAGTCTTTGTGGAATCCTAACCTTGTCCGATGAAGTATAACCGACAATTCCAAAGTAGGACTCCACAGTCTGCCAGTCCACAGTCCGCCAGTCCACAGTCTTCAGTCTTTGTGGAATCCTAACCTTGTCCGATGAAGTATAACCCACAATTCCAAAGTAGGACTCCACAAAGACTGAAGACTGCGGACTGAAGACTAAAAGACTGACTAGAGGCACCAGTCAATGGTTTCTTTCCCTTGCGTGGCGAGGTACTCGTTTGCTTTTGAAAAATGCTTGCTGCCGAAATAGGCGCCTCCGGCGAGCGGGGAGGGGTGGGCGGCTTCCAGCACGAGGTGTTTAAAAGGGTCTATCAGGGCAGCTTTCTTTTTGGCGAAGTTGCCCCAGAGCATGAAAACGATGCCTTCTTTTTTGTTGGAAATATGTTGGATGACGGCATCGGTAAACCTGTGCCAGCCGCTTTTTGCGTGGGAGTTCGATTTGCCCCTTTCCACCGTCAGGGAGGCGTTGAGCAGGAAGACGCCCTGCTCTGCCCATTTGGTCAGGTCGCCGTGGTTTGGGATTGGGCAACCGAGGTCGGTGTGCAGTTCTTTGTAAATGTTTTTCAGGGAAGGGGGCACTGCCACCCCTTTGGGCACGGAGAAAGAAAGCCCCATCGCTTGGCCGGGCTTGATGTACGGGTCTTGGCCCAGCACCACTACTTTCACTTTTTCGACGGGCGTGGTATTGAAGGCATTGAATATGAGCGGGCCGGGCGGATAGACCGTTTTGCCCGCTGCCATTTCCTTTCGGATGAAAGTGGTGATGTCCTTAAAATAAGGTTGCTCAAATTCACCTTTGAGGAGTGCCTGCCAGCTTGCTTCTATTTTTACGGCCATGATTGCTGTCTTTGTTTTTTTGAAAAATAAAAGCCAAGTTAGAAAAAGCAAATTTGCGGAACGAAGAAAAAAGCATTTCAGTTAGGAAACTGGTTTTTGCGGATGCTTGAATGAGGGAAAAGAGCAATTTTTATTTTGAAAATGACCCCCTGAATGCTAATGGTCAAGCCCAATTTGGGTTCGTATTTGATTTTGAGTTTGCATTTGAATTTGCATTTGCATTTGAATTTTTCCTAAGTTTGCCGCTCGTAAAAATGTTCTTTACAACATCGGTCCCGTAGCTCAGCTGGATAGAGCATTTGCCTTCTAAGCAAAGGGTCCCAGGTTCGAGCCCTGGCGGGATCACCAAAAAGAAGCCCAACGGAAGTTGGGCTTTTTTTGTGTCCGGACGGGGCGGGAAGTAACTCGGACGGAAGTCCGAGCATGATGCCCAGCAACTCGGACGGAAGTCCGAGCAAAACGGCAAATCAAAGCGAAGGACATAAATCTCCGGTGGTCTTTTTCAACAGACATGTTTTCAACGCAAGGCCGCAAGGCCGCAAGGAAACGCAATGAAAAACTAACGGAACATTGCGTTTCCTTGCGGCCTTGCGTTGAAAACATATCCGTTGAAATTTTCCATTACCAGTTGGGCTTTTTTTGTGAGTAGTCAGGTTCCCCCGAAATTGATACCCGAGAAAACAGCCCCACTGCTCCCCTAATTAATCGGTCTCCCCTCAAACAAACGAGTACCCATGCTTCATCAAAGGCAGCGACCTCACCCGTTCCCCCGTCGCCGCAAAAATGGCATTCGCAAGCGCGGGTGCGGCAGGCGGAGTGCCCGGTTCGCCCACGCCGCCGGGGTATTCGTCCACCTCCATGATGTGGACATCCACGACCGGGGCAGTCTTCATGCGTACCATCTCATATTGCGGAAAATTGAACTGTTCTACCTGTCCCCCCGCAAAAGTGATTTCCCCAAAAAGCGCAGCCGAGAGGCCGAAAATGATACCGCTCTGCATTTGCGCAGCGATGGTATTTGGGTTGATGGTGCGGCCGCAATCAATGGCGCAGTAAAACTTTTCGATCTTAAATTCCTTGTCCCCGGTTTTGGAGATTTCGGCCACTTGGCCGACGATAGAACCAAAAGATTCGTGCAGGGCGATGCCCCTGAACCGGCCTTCCGGCAGGGGGTTTGACCAGCCGCTCATCTCCGCTATTTTGTCGAGCACGGCGATGTAGCGCGGGTGGTCTTTGAGTTTACTGCGCCGGAACTGATAAGGGTCTTGCCCTGCGGCATGGGCGCATTCGTCCATAAAACATTCGGTAAAAAAGGCATTCTGCGAACTGCCCACCGAGCGCCAATAACCCACCTGGATAGGCAGGTCAAGCTGCCCAAAAGCGACCTTCGCATTTTTCATTTCATAGGCCAAAGTAGAAGCGCCCTCGGTACTTGTCGGGTCTTTTTTCGGGTCTTCGGCCATGGCCGGCATGATGCGCATCATGGCGCTGTGGCTTACCGATTGCAGCGCCATTTTGTTTTCCCACGCGTCTATTTCGCCGCTTTCCGAAATGGCCGCCCGGAAACGGCTGGCCACTGCGGGGCGGTACATGTCGTGCCTCATGCACTCCTCGCGGGTATAGACGAGCTGGATGGGCGTGCCTTCCATTTCTTTGGCCACATGGGCGGCGTTGAGCACCATGTCTATTTCCGACCTGCGGCCAAAGCCACCGCCGAGGTAGGTGATATTGGTTTTGATATTACTTTTTGAAATGCCGGTTGCAGTGTTGATGGCATCCCGCGTGAGGGAAGAACTTTGCAGCCCGGCCCATGCTTCTGCGCGGTCGCCCTGCACAAGCACGGTGCAATTGATGGGCTCCATGCAGGCGTGGGCGAGGTAAGGCACTTCGTATTTGGCTTCCACGAGGTTTTTATTTTTCATAAAAACAGCCTCCACGTCGCCCTTGTCAATAGGTGTGGCGATGATGCCGTCGGCAATCGTTTCTTCCATCATTTTGGAAATGCCTTCCGATGAAATGGTCTCGTCGCCCGTCTCTTCGAGGTCGAGGGCGAGGGCGGCGTTTTTGGCGCGCCAAGTATTGTCGGCCACCACTGCGACGCCCCGGCCCTCGGGCAACAGTACTGTTTTTTTGACGCCGGGCATGGACTCCACTTCCGCTTGGTTGTTGATGGAAGTGATGGCGCCGCCCAAATAGCTGCAGTGGCGCATGGCCGCAAACAGCATCCCTTCCAGCCGTACATCAATGCCGAATTGGGCATCGCCGGTCACCTTTTCGGGGATGTCGAGGCGGGCAACGGGAGTGCCGAGTATTTTGAAATCTTTGAGCGGTTTGAGTTCCGGCAGTTGTTTGATTTCGATTTTGGAAGCGGCGGCGGCGAGTTCGCCGTAGCTCAGTTTTTCTTTGTTCGTCAAATTGACGACGTGGCCTTTTTCTGCCAAACATTTTGATTGGTCAATGCCCCATTTTGCGGCGGCGGCCTGCAAAAGCGACTCCCTCGCCGATGCGCCCGACACCCGTAAAATGTCGTAAAGCCCCCTGATGGTGGTACTTCCGCCCGTGGCCACTACGGGCAGGAAGGAGGCGATTTTTTCCATCATTGACAGCCCTTTGTAAATGTCCGGTCTTTGGTTGGTCAGCAAAAAGGTGTTGGCGTATGGCCCTTCCGGCTGCGGCTGTACTACCTTGATGGACGACATTTCGACCTCCAGTTCTTCGGCCACCAGCATGGGGATGGCCGTATAAACGCCCTGCCCCATTTCCGCCCGCGGCACTGCCACGGTGATGGTGTTGTCGGGGGCGATGCGTATCCATGCGTTCAGCGAATCGCCTTCGCCAAAGCCCTCGCCGGAGTATTCTTTTATTTTTTTGTTGACATAGAGCAGGCCACCGACGCCTACCAACAGTCCGCCTCCGATTACGCCGCCTGTTATCATGAATGCGCGGCGGGTCCATTTGCTCTTTCCGTGCCTATTGGCAGGCAGGTTTCTTTTTTTATTGTTTGCCATTTTTTTATTTTTTTTGAAATACATTTTGTTCGATTTTTAGCTTGCGCAACAAATTTAAGCCCCGTCTTCGCTGCTTTGTCATTTGCCGAAGGCGAACATGATCACGTTAGAAGTGCTGCCCTGATTGCTGCCTTAACATGAACTGGTTCGCCTTCGGCGAATGATAAACCCTTCTAACGCAAACGGTTTTTTTATAAAAAACAAAGAGTGAGAGTGGGGGAGAAACATCCCATTTTTTTTGAAATGGTGTGCGAGCCTAGTGCAGTGATTAGTAATTAGTTGATTAGTGATTAGTCCGCCAAATCCCTGATAATGTGGCATTTAACCAAAATTAAATGGTTGGCTAATTACGATTTGTACCACTAGCCAATCCCGAAATTCCGGGAAGGCGGCTACAAACTCCCCAACAAACTCGCCTCCGCTTCCATCCGAAATTTGGCCGCCGTATGCACCGCAGCCCTGATGCGCTGGTAAGTGCCGCAGCGGCAAATATTGTTGATGGCGCTGTCTATTTCCTCGTCCGTTGGGTCGGGCGTGGTGTCGAGGAGTGCCTCGGCGGCCATTATCATCCCCGATTGGCAGTAGCCGCATTGGGGCACTTGGTGGGCGATCCATGCCTTTTGCACGGCGGATAGGTTTCCGTTTTTGGCCACTCCTTCGATGGTCTTGATTTCCTTCCCGGCGGCGGCATTTACCGGAAGGGTGCAGGTCTTGGTGGCCACGCCGTCGAGCAGGACGGTGCAGGCGCCGCAGGAGGAGATACCGCAGCCGTACTTGGTGCCGGTGAGGTTGAGTTCGTCGCGGAGTGCCCACAGCAGGGGCATGTTTGCCTCGACTTCGAGGGTGTGGGTTTTACCGTTGATTTTTAATTCCATGATTATATTCATTTATGTCCAGAAAGTTACTGGCAAATGTTTTTGATACTGATTTTAATATTTTCTTTTGCGTCAACAGCGGACGGAAAAATCAAATGTATTGATTTTTCTTTGCACCTGATTGGAATTTCATAAAAAAGACTTTCAACAATTCAGCACCCCTCGAAATCCCGGAGGGATTGAACGTGAATAACCCCGGATGCCTGCCTGCCGGTAGGCAGGAAATCCGGGGGAAGGAGTGAGGGAGTATGGCAACCCTGAAAGGGTTGAATGTCAGCTATCTACACTCACATTCAACCCTTTCAGGGTTGCCACCGACTTTTACCGTTTGGCCCCGGATTTCCTGCCTACCGGCAGGCAGGCATCCGGGGTTATTCATATTCATCCGCCTTCGGCGGATTTCAAGAAGTGCTGAATTGTCGCCATTAATCAACCTGACAATGAATAACCACGTATCGAAAGCGGAAGCCCTTTTCTACCATTCCAAAGGAAGGCCGGGCAAAATAGAGGTAGTGCCGACCAAAGAAACGGCCAACCAAAGGGACTTGTCATTGGCCTACTCGCCGGGGGTGGCCGATCCCTGCAATGCCATCGCCGCAAATGCCAACGATGTATATAAATACACAGCCAAAGGGAACCTGGTAGCGGTCATCAGCAACGGAACGGCTGTTCTGGGGCTGGGCGACATCGGCCCGGCAGCGGGCAAGCCGGTAATGGAAGGGAAAGGGCTGCTGTTCAAGATATACGCCGATATTGACTGTTTCGACCTCGAACTGGACACTACAAATGTTGATGAATTTGTGCGGACGGTCAAGATTTTGGAACCGACTTTCGGGGGCATCAACTTGGAGGACATTTCGGCGCCAGCCTGTTTTGAAATCGAGGAGCGGCTGAAAAAGGAGCTGAACATCCCCGTCATGCACGACGATCAGCATGGCACGGCCATCATCAGTGCGGCGTCCCTGCTCAATGCGCTGGAACTGGTCGGAAAGGACATTGCGAAAGCAAAAATAATAGTGAGCGGGGCGGGCGCTTCGGCCATTTCCTGCACCCGGCTTTACGTTGCGCTGGGCGCAAAAAAGGAGAATATTTTTATGTTTGACAGCAAGGGCCTGATCCATCCCGACCGGGACAATCTGGATGGGCGCAAACCTGAATTTGTGAACGGCTCAATGCCGGTCGGTTCGTCGCTTTCGCAAGTGCTGGAAGGGGCGGACGTGTTTATCGGCCTGTCCCGCGGGGGCGTTTTGAAAAAAGAAATGGTAAAAAAAATGGCCCGTGACTGCATCATTTTTGCGCTGGCCAACCCTAGTCCCGAAATCAGTTACGAAGATGCCAAAGCTGCCCGGGAGGACTGCATCATGGCCACGGGCCGCTCCGATTACCCCAATCAGGTCAACAACGTGCTGGGCTTCCCTTTCATCTTCCGGGGCGCCTTGGACGCAAGGGCTTCGGAGATCAACGAGGCCATGAAACTGGCAGCGGTGCGGGCGCTGGCCAACCTCGCCAAAGAACCGGTGCCCGACCTCGTGAACATGGCTTATGGCAATGCCAATTTGAAATTCGGCAAAGATTACATCATCCCCAAGCCCGTTGACCCGCGCCTGATAAGCACCGTGGCCCCCGCAGTGGCAAGGGCAGCGATGGAAACCGGTGTTGCGAAGCACCCCATTACTGATTGGGAGGCATATGAATTTGAACTGGAAAAGCGGCTGGGCAACGACAACACCATTTCTAAATTTATTGAAACAAAGGCCAAGCAGCACCTGAAGCGGGTCGTTTTTGTGGATGCCGAAAACGAGGCGGTGCTGAAAGCAGCGGGCGTTGTTTTGCAGGAAAAAATTGCCCGGCCTATTTTGCTGGGCAACCGGGAAAAAGTGCGGGCCATAATTGACGAATACAATATACCTTTGCAGGGCGTCCCCATTGTTGACCCCCATATCCCCTCTGGGGAAGAGGAACTCAAAAACAGGGAAAAATACGCCGACATTTATTATGAAAAAAGGAAGCGGAAGGGGCTGACCCGTTCCGAAGCCACAGACGATATGCGCAGCCGCAGCTACTATGGCGCCATGATGGTACAGACCGGCGATGCCGATGCGATGATCGGGGGACTGGCCAAAAAATACCCTTATACCCTTCGGCCTGCTTTGCAGATCATCGGGTCAAGGGAAGGCGTCAAAAAAGTGGCCAGTATGCACATTTTGATGACGAGGCGAGGGCCGCTGTTTTTGGCCGATACGGCAATCAACCACCACTTGGATGCAGCGGGCATAGCGGACATAACGGAGCTGGTTGCCGAGAAGGTCAAGATGTTCAACGTCAAGCCCAAGATAGCCCTGGTCACTTATTCCAACTTCGGCTCTGTGCCAGATGGCGAATCGGCCAAGATGATGCGCGAGGCCACCGCGATTTTGCACAAGAGGCACCCCCGCTGGATTGTTGACGGGGAAATGCAGGCGCACATGGCACTCAACCCGGAACTGCGCCAGAAATTTTACCCCTTTTCAAAATTGGCAGGACACCGGGCGAATGTCCTCATGTTCCCCAACCTGTCTTCTGCCAATATTGCTTACAACCTCTTGACCAATACGTCCAACATCGCCACTATCGGCCCTGTTTTGCTGGGACTGAAAAAACCGGTGCATGTGCTTCAACTGGGCGCAAGCATCCGGCAGATTGTCAGCATGGTCGGTATTGCTGCGGTGGATGCGCAGGAAATGAGAGAGTGAGAGTTTGAGAGAATGAGAGTTTGAGAGTTTGAGAGTTTGAGAGCAGTATCGAGAAGGGACTTTTTGGTACTCGTTCGAGAAGCCAAAGAGTCCCTTCTCGATACTGCTCTCAAACTCTCAAACTCTCAAACTCTCATTCTCTCAAACTCTCATTCTCTCACTTTCTCAAACTCTACTCATGTCAAGAAGAAGAAACAAGGAATACGACGACGCACCCAAGCCGAAGCTGACCCAGGAGTCGATCAAGGAGGCGATGAAGGCATTTGAATTCATCCGGCCATACCGCTGGTCGTTTTTTGGCGGCATGTTTTTGCTGTTCCTTTCCAGTTTGGTGTTCATGATTTTTCCGAGGATCATCGGCGAGCTGGTGGACATAGCGCAGGGCAATTCTCAATTTAACCTCACCTTGAAAGAGATGGGGCTGTGGATGGTCGGCATTTTGTTGGTGCAGGGAGTGGTCTCTTACGTGCGGGTTTTGCTGTTTGCCAATGTGAGCGAAAAGGGCATTGCCGATGTCCGCAAGTCATTGTACCAAAAGCTGGTTTCGTTGCCGATCAGTTTTTTTGAAGAAAACAAATTGGGCGACCTCATCAGCCGCCTGACGGGCGATGTGGAGAAGTTGCACAGCGCATTTTCCATCACTTTGGCGGAGTTTTTCCGGCAGGTCATCATCATTGTGGTTGGCATCGGCCTGTTGATATTTACCGCTCCGCGGCTGTCGTTGGTCATGTTGCTCACCATTCCGGTAGTGGCCTTGAGCGCTGTTTTTTTTGGAAAATACATCCGCAAGCTGTCGAAAGAGCGGCAGAAGAAATTGGCGGAATCGAATGCGCTGGCGAGCGAGTCCATCCAGAATATCCAAGTTGTGAAGGCATTTGTGAACGAGTTGTTCGAGGTCAACCGCTATTTCAAAACGATCAGCGATGTGGTGAAAATTTCGATCTCTTATGCAAAGGGGCGGGCGCTGTTTGCCGTTTTTATCATCATCATCATGTTCGGGGCGCTGTTTTTTATTTTGTGGCAAGGGGCCATGATGTTGCAGGCCGGTGACATCACCGCCGGGCAGTTGGTTTCTTTTGTGACCTACACCTTTATAATAGTGGCGTCCTTTGCCAGCCTCGCCAATTTTGGGCCCGAACTGCTGGGCGCCATGGGCGCCACCGAACGGGTCAGGCAGATACTCGCCCAAGAAGGGGAAATAGACCTGGATGCCAACCCGGAGGTCAAACCAATAAAAATAGAAGGGAACATCCGCTATGAAAACGTGCATTTCCATTATCCGACCCGCACGGACGTTCCTGTTCTGAAAGGGATAAATTTGGAGATAAAGGCCGGGCAGAAAGTGGCCCTGGTAGGGCCGAGCGGGGTAGGCAAGTCAACGGTCGTCCAATTGTTGCTGCGCTTTTACGACCTCATTGAAGGCGATATTAAAGTGGACGGCAAGAGTATTTACGACTTCAACCTGCGGGATTTTAGGAACAACCTCGCCCTCGTGCCGCAAGAGGTCATCCTTTTTGGGGGCACTATCCGTGAAAATATCCTTTACGGGAAGGCGGATGCCACCGAAGAAGAAGTCATACAAGCGGCGCACCAATCCAATTCTTGGGAGTTCATCCAGTCCTTCCCCGACGGCCTTAACACGGTGATCGGGGAGCGCGGCGTGAAGCTCTCCGGCGGCCAACGGCAGCGCATCGCCATCGCAAGGGCCATTTTGAAAAACCCGGCCATTCTGCTGCTCGACGAAGCCACTTCCTCCCTCGATTCCGAATCGGAAAAGGTAGTGCAGGATGCCCTCGAAAAACTCATGGAAGGTAGGACTTCCATCATCATCGCCCACCGCTTTACCACTATCCGGGAGGTGGACTGTATCTATGTATTGGACGGCGGAAAGGTGGTCGAAAAAGGCACGCACGAAGAACTTACTTTGCTCGACGGCAAGTACAACAGCTTGGCCAATATGCAGTTTGAGAATATTTGAGGAGCCGTTGGCATGGTATCATTTGACCAGCCCCCTATCATTTGATGCACTGCCCAATATTTTTTGCAGGACAACCTACCGAAGGCGGGTTTTTGAAACCCGCCTTCGGTAGGAGCCTTATTCGGGCCGATTGTTTATGCCCCTTCCCTTCATAAAAAAATCCAATTTCCTTCCCTTAAAAAAACGCTTGGTACGGTATTTGACTTTCGATTCCAGAGTTGCCCTCCTCTGTGACTTCCCCTCTTTATTATCGTATTTATAGATTTTCTCCCCCCCCTCGACTGTTTTCAGTTGCCACCCTCCTTGTATTTTTTAAAAAACAAATAAGACAAAAGCTTATTGAACATGGAATTATTTTACACTTATTGGCAAACACTAATTCGCGAACCTTTCCCATTGGTGCTATCCTACCTCCGTTCCGTAAATTTTTCCGACCAAAAGTTTTTGTTAGAGAAAGAAATACCTGTCATGTGTTCAAGGCCGGTCAGGCCTGCGGTTCATGGCTGTATATATTAATCAAACACTTGTTTGGACTTAATTGAATGATCCTCATATTCTCTAACCGTCCCTTTCATTTAAATTACCAAAACTATGAAGCTCAACATCTTCTACACCTTTAAAACACCGCTTCTTGCCCTGTTCCTCCTCCTTGTGGGAATCGGGAGCCTAGATGCGCAAATGTATCTCCGGATAGACCTCGAACAAGATGGGGAAACCTATGCTGTTTATGTAAAACCAGACGATGCCATCAATCCCAGCTCCAATACCTTGACCGGCTCGGGGCAGGTTACCTTGGTGGTGCCGCATGGCTTTACTTATTCCAATTTTACCAATATAAATGGAACTTGGAGCGGGCAAGCCCCCGATATTGTCGAGTCGCCCATTGAAAATCCAGATTTCGATTATATTTCAATCGGTCTCATACTAGGCAATGGCATACCATATGTGCAGGGCCAAGAAACCAAACTGTTTACCCTGAAGCGTACTTCCGATTGTGATGGGGCAGTTGAGCTGATCGAAAACGACGATCCGTTCAACCAGCAGCCCAACTCTCTTGGCTCCAACCCGGGCAATGACGTTTCTGTCATTGACGTCGGGGTTTTTCCGTTGGGCTTCTATTTTTACAGTGGCAATTATGGCAGCGCCTCAGGTTGTGATGATACCGACGGCGACGGCATCATGGACAGCCTCGAAGATGGAAACAACAATGGAGTTGTGGACATCGGGGAGACCGATCCGCTTAACCCAGATACCGATGGCGATGGTATTGAAGATGGGGTGGAAGACGTCAACCAAAATGGCCAGCTTGATGCAGGTGAAACAGATCCAACCGATAAATGCGACCCAATAGCCACCTTCGGTCAATGTGATTTTGACGGCGACGGCCTGGCCAACAACGTTGACGAGGACGACGATGACGACGGCGTTCTGGACGACGACGATGTTGATGATTTTAATAAAGACAGCGACAGCGACGGCGACGGCATCAGCGATGATGACGAAACTGGCAATGACGGCGCTTATGACCCTGCTGCTGATAGCGACCCGCTCGATCCTTGTGACCCGAACGTAGCCGCTATTGCTTGTGGCGCGACCGATGCCGACGGCGATGGTTTCTTCCCTGATGCCACCGGTGCTGATTTTGACCCGGACGACAACGACCCCTGTGTGCCCGATAATTGCTCGCCTGCCTGTGACCTCGATGGTGACCTCTTCGCAAATGCTGAAGACCCTGATGATGACGGCGACGGAGTGCCCGACCTCCAAGATATAGACAGTTGCGATCCAAACAGCGATACCGATGGCGATGGCCTCTCGGATATAATCGAAACTGGCGGGGATGGTACTTATAACCCCGGTACGGATACCAATCCATTGGATGCCGATACCGACAACGATGGGATTCCTGATGGAGTGGAAGACCAAGATATGGACGGCGAGCAAGGCCTTACCGAAATGAACCCATTGATGATGGACACGGACGGCGATGGCCTTAACGACGGGGAAGAGGATGTTAACCATAACGGAGTTCAAGATGGTGGGGAAAGCGACCCATTGGACATATGTAGCCCTAACGCCACCTTTGGTGTCTGCGACTTTGACGGCGATGGACAGTTGAACGATGTGGACCTTGACGATGACGGCGACGGCGTGGACGATGAGTTTGACGTTAATGATTATGACCCTGAGAGCGATAGCGACGGCGACCTGATCTCTGATAACGAGGAGACAGGGGGGGATGGCAGTTATGACCCTGCCACCGATAGCGACCCGCTGAATGCCTGCGACCCTAACCCGAACGTGGCAGCTTGTGGCGAGATAGATGCAGATGGCGACCTTTTCTTTGGAAACTACCCGGTGGGCCACCCTAAACATGACCCAGACGATACCAACCCTTGTATCCCTTCGAATTCTTCCAATACTTGTGATTTTGACAATGACGGTTTGACGAATGCAGTTGATACCGATGATGACGGCGATGGGGTGTCTGACCTTTTTGATGCTGAAAATTACAACCCCAACAGTGATAGCGACGGCGATGGACTATCGGATATTTTGGAAACGGGAGGCGACGGAATGTACAACCCCGGTACTGATACCAACCCGTTGAGCGATGACACGGACAACGACTTCTTGTCCGACGGCGTGGAGGATGCCAACTCCAGCGGGGACCGAGATCCAGGAGAGACCGATCCGCTCATTGCCGATACCGATGGCGATGGTTTCACCGACGGGGTAGAAGATGCGAACCACAATGGCGGGCTTGATTTAGGCGAATCTGATCCGCTCGACAAATGCGACCCCGACAATACACTTGGTTTTTGTGATTTTGACGGCGACGGAGTATTGAACGAAGTGGATGAAGATGATGACAATGATGGCGTTATGGATGTCAGTGATGTTGATCCCTACAACAGGGATTCTGATTCTGACGGCGATGGCATCACTGATTACATTGAAACCGGTGAAGATGGCTCTTACGATGCAGGGGTAGATACCAACCCGCTCGACGATGATACCGACGATGATGGCATCAAAGACGGCGTGGAAGATTTGGACCAAGACGGAAACAACGACAGCAATGAAATGGATCCGGTCAACCCCAATACCGATGGCGACTCGCTGATGGACGGAGAGGAAGATGCCAACCACAACGGCGTGCTCGATTTTGGGGAAAGCGATCCGCTCGACCCTTGTAACCCATTTGCGGAAGGGCCTCTTTGTGAAAATACCGACAACGACAACGATGGTTTCTATGCCGATGTGCAGCCCGATGATCCGCTGTTTGATACGGATGATGACAATCCATGTATTCCCGATGTGTCCGCTGGTACCTGCGACTTTGACGGCGATGGCACCATCAACCAAGATGACCTCGACGACGACGGTGACGGGGTGAACGACAACCAAGACGTTGACGACTACAACCCCAACAGCGACAGCGACGGCGACGGCCTGCCCGACGATGTGGAGACAGGCGGTGACGGAGATTACGACAACGGCGTGGATACCCACCCGCTCGACCCCGACACCGATAACGATGGTATATCGGACGGCAACGAAGACTCCAACCACAATGGTACTTTCGATGCCGGCGAAACGAACCCGCTCGACGTTGATACCGACGACGACGGCATCAATGACGGCGTGGAGGACACCAACCACAACGGCGTGGAAGATCCGGGCGAGTCAGACCCTACCGACAAATGCGACCCTTACACCAATTTCCCCGGCGAATGTTTGCCGACCGATATTGACAACGATGGATACTTCGGGGACTACCCGCCAGACCATCCTGAATATGACCCTGATGACTTCGATGCCTGTAATCCTGACCATACGGCCGATGCCTGTGACTTTGATGGGGACGGCTTGCCAAACGGCAGTGATTTCGACGACGATAACGATGGCGTGAACGATGTAGTTGACGTTGATGCTTACGATCCAAACTCTGATTCGGACAACGATGGTATCACCGACAATGATGAAACCGGAGGCGATGCCCTTTACGACCCAGCCGTTGACAGCGACCCGCTCGACCCATGCGACCCCAATGAAAACACCGTGGCCTGCAACGGCACTGACTTCGACGGCGACGGCTTCTTTGCCAACTTCTCTGAAGATGACCCGCTGTATGACCCGAACGATACCCTGCCATGTATTCCTGAGCATACCGTAGGTGTCTGTGACTTTGACGGGGACGGCCTCATCAATAGCGTTGACGCCGACGACGACGGCGACGGCGTGAAAGACGTGAACGATGCCGATTCATATGACATCAACAGCGACAGCGACAGCGACGGCATTACCGACAATGTGGAAACTGGCGGCGATGGCACTTATAATGCTGGCATAGACACCAATCCTTTAGATGCCGACTCGGACAACGACGGCCTCGACGACGGGGTGGAAGATGCCGATCACAACGGCATGCAGGATGCAGGTGAAACCGATCCGCTCGATGCCGACTCGGACGACGACACCATTGGCGACGGAACGGAAGATGCCAACCAGAACGGTATCGTTGACGGCGACGAAAGCGACCCGCTCAATGGCTGTGATCCAGATGCAACTTTTGGTAATTGCGATTTTGATAACGATGGAATGGCCAACGACGACGACCCTGACGACGACGACGACTGCGTTGTGGATGCAAATGACGTTGACCCTTTCAACCCCAATAGCGATAGCGACGGTGATGGCATCAACGATAGTCAGGAATGTGCAAGCGGCTCTGACCCGGGAAACCCTTGCGACCCTAATCCGGCTTCGCCAAATTGCGAATTCATTGACCTCGACGGCGACGGCTATGCCGTCAATGTACCGGAAGGAGACGATAGCTTTGACCCGGATGATGGAAACCCTTGTGTCCCTGATGTCACTGCTGGTTCTTGCGACTTCGACGAAGATGGAAAAGTAAACACCGAAGACTTCGACGACGACGGAGATGGTGTGGCCGATGCCGATGATGTTGGGCCTTATGACCCTGAAACTGACAACGACGGCGACGGCATTCTTGATAGGATTGAAACGGGCGGCGATGGACTATACGACGAGGGGATTGACACTGACCCGCTCGATGCCGATACGGACGACGATGGCATTGAGGACGGCGTGGAAGATGCCAATCAGGACGGAGAGATGCAAAGCACCGAAACCGATCCGCTGAACCCTGACACCGATGCCGACGGCATACCCGATGGTACGGAAGACACCAACCATGACGGAATACTCGACGGCAACGAAAGCGATCCGCTCAATATGTGCGACCCTATTGTTACTTTGGATGGCTGCGACTGCGACAACGACGGCCTGCTCAACGGCGAAGACCTCGACGACGACAACGACGGCGTGATGGATGAGAACGACCTTGATGTTTGCGACCCGAACAGTGATAGCGATGGCGATGGCATCTCTGATATTGACGAGACTGGTGGTGATGGAACTTATGATCCTGCAACCGATAGCGACCCGCTCAACGCCTGCGACCCAGACGTGACCGCTGGTACTTGTGAGCCAATGGACGAGGACGGCGACGGCTTCTTTGCGAACTACCCTGTGGGCCACGCTGACTTCGACACAGATGATGGAGACCCTTGCGTTCCCTCACATATGGTTGATGCCTGCGATTTTGACGGCGATGGAATACCGAACGGCGATGATCCTGATGACGACAACGACGGCGTGGCCGATGCCGACGACGCTGACCAATTTGATAAAAACAGCGACAGCGACGGCGACGGTATCACCGATGATGTGGAGACTGGCCTGAACGGTGTTTATGAGATAGGTCTCGATACGGATCCGCTCGATGCCGATACTGACGACGACGGAATCGAAGATGGTGTCGAAGATGCCAACCACGATGGCTCGGTAAGTACCGGCGAAACCAATCCTTTGGATGACGACACCGACAATGACGGCTTGCTTGACGGGCTTGAAGATGCCAACCACAACGGCTCGCTTGATGCTGGTGAAAGCGATCCGCTCGACCAATGCGACCCGGTAGCAACCGCAAGTGTATGCGACTTCGATGGCGATGGCCTGACAAACGACATTGATCCAGACGATGACGCCGACGGCGTGGACGATGGCCAAGATGCAGATGCCTTTGACCCGAACAGTGATTCGGATGAAGATGGTATCTCTGACATTGACGAAACGACCAACGGTAGCGACCCGCTCAACCCATGCGACCCAAGCACCAACAACGATGCTTGCACCAGCGGTGATATGGACGAGGACGGCGACGGTTACTATGCCGATGTGGACGTGACCAGCCCTGCTTATGACCCTGACGACGCGAACCCATGTGTGCCGCAGGTTACGGTTGGGGTATGCGACTTCGACCAGGATGGACTGACAAACAGCGAAGACCCTGATGATGATAATGACTGCGTCAATGACGAAAACGACGCTGAGATTTACAATGTCAACTCTGATTCGGACGGCGATGGTTTCGATGACATAACAGAATGCAACGACGGCAGCGACCCGCTTGATCCTTGCGACCCTCAACCCCAACCGGGCTTCGGTTGCACGGGCATCGAAGATGCCGACAACGACGGCTACTTTGAAGATGTAGAACCAACGGATGCCAATTACGATCCAGACGGCAGCGACCCTTGTGTGCCAGATGTTTGCGCCGGCCCTTGCGACTTGGACGAAGATGGTATTGCCAATAATATTGATGAAGACGACGACGGCGACGGGGTGGCCGGGGATGTAGATTCCGACGACTGTGACCCCACGACTGACAATGACGGCGATGATGTTCCTGACATTGACGACCCTGCTCCGCTCGACCCATGCAGTCCATCCGATGAGATGTGCGACTGTGACAACGACGGCATCATGAACGGCGTTGACCCAGATGACGACAACGACGGCGTGGCCGATGTTGACGAAGCTGATGGAGAAAAATGCAATCCAAACAGCGACACCGACCACGACGGCATCACTGATATTGATGAAACAAATAACGGCAGCGACCCGCTTGATCCTTGTTCTCCGAACGAGACAGCGCCTGCCTGTACCAATGCCGACTTCGATGGCGACGGCTTTACGCCAAATGCCAACCCGGATGACCCATTGTTCGACCTCGACGACAACGACCCTTGTGTGCCTAACCCAACATTCGGGGGTTGTGACTTCGATGAAGATGGCCAAGTGAACGATGTGGACGAGGACGACGACGGTGATTGTTTGGCGGATGCCGATGACGTAAACCCGTATGATGCGAACAGCGACACCGACAACGATGGCATCAGCGATGCCGCTGAATGTGAAGGTGGCTCCGACGCACTGAACAGGTGCGACCCTAACCCTTACTTCGGGGATTGCGATTGCGACAGCGACGGTACAGCCAACAGTGAGGACATGGACGACGACAACGACGGCGTGCCCGATGACATGGACGCAGACGACTGCGATCCCAACACGGACAGCGACAACGACGGCATTTCCGACATTGATGAAACAACAAACGGAAGCGACCCGCTCGACCCATGCGACCCCGACAACATGAGCACTGCGTGCAGTGGTCAGGACTTGGACGGCGACGGCTTCATCGGCAATACGACGCCGGATGATCCGATCTACGACCCAGATGACAACAACCCTTGTATTCCAGTGGTATCAGTCGGTGTCTGTGACTTCGATGGGGATGGCCTTATCAATAGCGAGGACGACGACGACGACTGCGACGGGGTGCTTGACAACGACGACATTGACGACTTCGACATCAATAGCGACAGCGACGGCGACGGCATCACCGACAACATCGAAACAGGCGGTGACTGCGAATACAACGTTGACATTGATACTGACCCACTGAATACCGATACCGACGGCGACGGCATCCTCGACGGCATTGAAGATGCCAACCAAAATGGCATCCTCGACGAGGGCGAGACCGATCCGACCGACACCGACAGCGACGACGATTCACTGACCGATGATTTTGAAGACAGTAACCTGAACGGAACGGTAGAACCCGGCGAGTCTGACCCATCCAACCCGGATGATGACAACGACGGCATCCTGACCATCAACGAAGATACCAACGGCGACGGCGACGTGACCAACGACGATACCGACCTCGATGGAATACCTGACTACCTCGACCCTGACCCCTTTGTGTTCGTCCAGATACATGCCTTCCTGCAAGGGCCTTTCGATGGGGCCGGCATGATGGGCGATGCACTGAGGACAACCTTGGACGATGACGGCAACAGGTACATCCCGTTGACAGAGCCATATACTGCTCTTTCGCCCTTCCATCACCAGGGAGGTGGAGGCGAAACCATCAACCCGGACATCTTGGACGTGGAAGGCAGCAACGCTATCGTTGACTGGGTATTTGTAGAACTGCGGAGCAAGACGGATGCCTACCGGACTATTTTGACCCGCTCGGCCCTCATCCAAAGGGACGGCGATGTGGTTGACCTAGACGGGGTAAGCCCGGTTGTGTTCCGTGCCAAAACAGACGAGTACTTCATCGTACTCCGCCACCGCAACCACTTTGGGGTGATGACCCAACAGCCATTTGGCCTGACAAGGGACAAAGCCTCGCCTGTGGACATTGATTTCACCGACCCTGCCACGCCGGTCTATACCGACAACATGCAGAAGGTTTCAGTAACAGGTGAATACGCCATGATGTGGGGCGGCAATGCTGATGGCAACGAGTTCATCATCTTCCAGGGGGCAGGCTCGGACAGGGATTTCATCTTCTTCGATGTGTTCTTGGATTCGGAAAACGTGAACGGTGTACTGAACCACATCGCTACGGGCTACCGGCAGGGAGACACGAACATGGACGGGAAGGCCATTTACCTCGGCAACAACAACGATATAGACGAACTGCTTTTCTTCAATATCCTGTTGCACCCCGACAACCCGCAGGTATTCACCAACTTCTACATGACCGATTACTCGATAGTACGACCTTAACTAAAACACTTGGTATGCTGGTTTGCCAAACACCTGTTTGGCAAACCAGCTGCTTGAACAAACATTGATAATTTAAATTGCAAAAAATTAACATTATGAAAAAAATCAATCTCTATCTTTTAATGGCTTTCCTCTTTTTGGCCTACAACAGCAATGCGCAGTTGGAATTTAAAATCAAATTTGATTTTGACACGGAGCGCTACATTGTTTCGGTCATTCCGCAAGCCACTTACACGGAGCCGCAAAACATTACCGGTACCGGCCAGGTCACGATCAAAGTACCTACAAATGAATTCATCCCGGTGGACATTGTCAACCTTTTGGAAGGCATGAAATGGGAAGCCAACTCCAGGAACGATGCACCTTCGGAATCACCTGAATACGACTACATTTCTTTTGCCCTGCAAATGCAAGGCTTGGGATACCCTGATTATGAAGAAGGCGTAGAGCTGCCTCTGTTCAGTTTCCAGAATGCCTTTGGCTGCACGGGGGACAGCAAAGTTTACCTCGTTGATAACGAGACAGACCCCTTCATGCCGCCCAACAGCGAGAACGCAAATGTGGGCAATACTTTGACCATTTTGGGGGCAGGTGGCGACGCATACGCAGGCCTTTACAACGGCGGTGTTGCAAGCTGTGACCCACAGAACCCGACCTCGACTGCCGAGGAACTGGGCTTTGCCGAGTACAGTGTTTTCCCCAATCCGGTGGTAGATGAAATCAACGTGAGCGTTGAGTGGAACGGAGAGTCGGCAGATGCCATGATCCAGGTGGTAGATGCTGCCGGAAAGCTGGTACTTGCCGAGCCGTTTGACATCGTGAACGGAAAGAACAACAAGAAGCTGAACGTTGAGCGCTATCCTGCGGGCAGCTACTTCCTCTACCTCGTTGCCGAGGACTGGGAGGTGAGCCTCGATAAAGTCACTAAGCAGTAAAAAGCAGCTTAATTAGGTACTAATAAGGTACTAAGGTATTAGAGGGCATTGGGGTATTCTCCGAAAGGAGTCCTTTGGACAATACCCCAATGCCCAATACCCAAATACCTATTTATGAATACCCAAATACCGATTTACAAGGCCATCCCAGGCCCCGATGATATATTGCCCGACAGGGCAGGACAATGACAAACATTCTTTTTTACAAGCAAACGTTCACCCCATACAATCCCAAGAAAAATGAGAGGGAGAACAGAGAAGTTGATTGGCCTCGGCTGAAAGAATTCTCTGTCTATTTTAAGCGGCACCTTTGGTGCCGCTTTTTTTGTTTTGACCAAATATCTTTTGGGTGCTGAACAGTGGCAGGTTTTTTTATAAAAATAAAGACCACCTGTTCGGCGGGGCACATGGGGCGGTGCCTTTGGGAGGGCAGGAGGGCCGCTCAGTCCCTGCCGGATTGGGCCGACGCCTTTCTGCTGCCCGGATGCGTAGAGAAGCCATGCCCGCCCCTGCTGCTGCGGCGTTTTAAATTTGTATGGGAACGCCCTGTTTTTCGACACGGGTATAGATTAAATTTTGGATTATTTTTCAGGGTGTACCAATCGTAATTTTAATCAAAATAAATATTGAGGGAAGCCAATTTTCAGCAAACGAACTGCTTCTCATTTATTTATAAATTATTGATGGGTTGAATTTTAATTTTTTAATTATGAAAAGGCCTCCGGGAAAAAGCACTGAGCGGCACAGCCCCTTTACTCGCATTGTTTTTTCCCTTACCTTTGCGCTTGCTTATTAGGACACAATCCTTTCGCTCAAACATTAAGCTACATTAATTCCCGGCGTAAAAATTTCCCTGGCTAATAAATTTGGAAAAACTGGTAAACCCAAACCTTAATGTGTTAGACTGCATTCAGGCGGGCATTTAAATAAATACTGCACACTGCACAAAGCAAAAAGGGTATCCGAAAATTTCGTTTCCCTGTATTTCGACCCCTGAGAAAGATTTTTTGAGAAAACTTACACAACCACTATGGACTTAACCTATTTGCTGAACATACTTTTAAAGCGGAAATGGCTGCTGCTTTCCGTTGTTTTGCTTTCCTCCCTTGCTACTTGGTTTTTCATTGGCCAACTCCCCGACACTTACAAAGCAGAGTCTGTCATTTCAACTGGCATCATTGACTATAAAGGCGTCAGCCTGCAGAGGGACAACCCTTTCATCCAGAAATTCCAGATCGAGAGCAGCTTCAGCGGTTTGATGGAAAAAATGAAATCGCGCAGGCAGATCAAGGCCATTACCGACACCCTATTGGCCCATGACCTGCTGGCCGACGGCGTGAAAGTAAAGCCCTTCCGCATCCCCGATCAGGAAGACATCGAGCTGTCGCAAAACGAGATTGACAACATGGTCTTGAAACTCAAAACCAATTATACGGACTCCTCCGTTTTGGATGCAAAGCCAGTGCCTGCAAGGTCGGGTGCCCGCTTGGCCGAGGCATACGGCTACGACTACGAAAGCCTGATGAAAAAGCTGGAGGTCAACAGGATAGGCGAGACGGATTATTTGAAAATAGAATTCAAATCAGAAAGCCCGGAGCTGTCCTATTTTGTGGTCAAGACCTTTGTTGACAAATTCTTGGAGCAGTACAAAGAGGATATTTCTTTTGAGGAAAACCAATCCTTGGTGTTCAACCTGAAAAAACTCCGGGAACGGAAAAAACAGCTCGATTCGGTCATTGTAAAAATAAACGAATACAAAACAGCAAACGGCCTCTTGGACGTGTCCAACCAGCGCGAAACGGTCATTTCACACATAAAAGAACTGGAGCTGAGGCTGGAAGAAGCCAACCAGTCCATCCCCTCCCTCAACAAGCAGATCGCCCTTTTGAAAGACCAGATATTCAAATATAACAAGATCAGCGGAAATGCTGCATACAAGGCAACCCATTACAATGTAGAAATCGCAGACCTCGGCGACAAAATAGCCCAATTGCAGGTAAAGATCATTGATGACAGGTTTGCCGGCAAAAATGTCAAAGCACTTGAAACCCGGTTGGAAAACATGAAAGAAAGGCGGGCCAAAGCGATGGACAAGTCCTTGACCATTCCTGCTGACGAGAAAGAAAGGATAGACGACGAACTCAAAGACTTGGTGAGGCGGCTGCTCGACAAAGAACTGGAACTGCAACTGGCCATAGAGGCCAAAAGGTCTTATACCGCTAAAATAGGAAGGCTGCAGGCGAAGTCTAACAAGTTGTTGAAGGACGACAACGTACTTTACAGCATGGTGGAAGAAAAAAACCGGCTCGACCGGGAGTACGAGCAGATCAGGAACGATTACGAGGAAGCAAAGCTCCTTGCCGACGGCACCGAAAATCCTTTGGCCATTGTTGAACCTGCTGAAATGCCCGTTGAGCCGGAATCAAAAAACAGGGCGGTCTTTTCTGTTTTTGCAGGAATTGCCGGAGGGACTTTGACCAGCATATTTTTATTTTTGCTGGCCTTTGCCGACAGCAGTATCCCGGCGCCTTCGCATTTCAAGCGCATCACCGGGCTGCCTTTGGTCGGCTACGTGAACAAGGTGAAACTGAAAAAACAAAACCTCCACGACCTGTTCGGCAATGCCCAAAAAAGCGACCTTGAGTTTTTTAAGGAAAACATCCGTAAAATACGGACGGCGGTTGAAGTATCGGGCGCAAAATCCTTTTTGTTTACCAGCCCCAAAGAGCAGGAAGGCAAATCGTTTTTGGTGCTGCTCTTGGCCTATGCCCTCAGCCTCAACAACAAAAAAGTGCTGGTCATTGACACCAATTTTAAAAACAATACCCTTTCCAAATTTAAAGGGAAACCATATTTTGAAATAACGACGACCGGAAAAAGGTTGGAGGCCGTAAATAGTGCTTCCAATATTGCCGACCCGAAAGTGAAGCTCATCAGCATTGTGGGCAATAATGGAGGAAGCCAAAGCCCTTCGGAAATTTTGGCCGGAAAAAATTTCGGGAAAGTGATCGAATCGTACCGCAAAAAATTCGATTTTATTTTCCTCGAAGCCGCTGCCATGAACAAGTTCTCGGATGCCCGCGAACTGCTCCCGTATGTGGACAAACTGGCGGTCGTGTTCTCTTCCGAATCACCGATCGGCAGCGCAGACAAAGACAGCCTCGAATATCTCAAAACCATGAACGGGAAGATGTTCGGCGGCATATTGAACAAAGTAGATTTGAAGAATATATAAACGGTGGACGGTGGATGGTTGACGGCAGACGGAACCCACCGTCCACCGTCCGCCGTCCGCCGTCCGCCGTCAAACCCATTCTCGTGAAAAAAGGTTATTGGCTCCGTTCGGGGTTTTATACATTGTCGGAAAAAGCAGCCATGCTGGTGTTCGGTTTTGGCAGCGGGGTGCTGCTGTTCCGGGGCTTGACAAAGGAGGTGTTCGGGGTGTGGATATTGTTCCTTTCCATTACTTCCATATTGGAAGTTGGGCGTATCGGGCTGCTGCAAAATGCGCTCGTAAAATATTTGACGACCAGTAAAACCCCAGATGAAATAGGCCGGATAACGACTGCCTCCCTCGTACTCAATTTCATTCTCACTGGCATTATTGTTTTTTTCCTGTTGGTACTTTCACATCCGTTGAGCCTTTGGCTGGATGCCCCCGTGTTAGCCGGTTTGTTAAAAATATATTGTTTGACCACGGTGCTGCTGATCCCCTTTTTTCAGGGCAATTATATCCAGCAGGCCAACCTTTCTTTCAAAGGAATATTTTATGCAAATGCAGTGAAAGCGGGCATTTTGTTTTTTTACATCGCTTGGTTGTTTTTCAACAAAATTGAAATCGGAATAGTCAACCTGGCTTTTTGCCAATTGGCGGCAGCGGTTGCGGCCTCGCTCGTTTCGGTGGCTTTTGCAAAAAAATATACCATTTTCAGCAAGGCCGTTGATTGGGGATGGGTGAGGAAACTGTTCCGCTTCGGCAAATATGTTTTTGGTACCAACTTCAGTGCGCAGTTGTTCAAAAATGTTGATAAAATATTGTTGGCGGCATTGCCGGCTGGCGGTGCGGCAGCGGTGGCCATTTACGAAGCGGCCATCAAAGTGACCAACCTGATGGACGTGCCCACGGGCAGCATGGCGAGCATGCTTTTCCCGCAAAGCGCGCGCCGCATGGAGGAAGGGAAAGAGGCGGTGAAACGTTTGTACGAAAAAGCGGTGGGGGCGATTTTGGCCTTTATGGTGCCGGCCATTTTGTTCGTTCTGGTCTTTGCCGATTGGATCATTTTGGTAGTGGCAGGCAGCGATTATGAGGGCTGGGGCAACGTGCTGCGCATCACCATCTTTTTTGGATTGCTGATGCCATATGTGGTGCAGTTCGGTACAGTGCTGGACAGCATGGGCAAGCCAAACGTGAACTTTTTTTATACGCTGATGAGCCTCGTTCTTACGGTTGTTTTCAACCTCGTTTTTATCAGCATGTTCGGGGTGTATGGGGCGGCCCTGGGTACGCTTTCGGCCATTGCGCTGACATTTATCATCATGCAATTGTATTTGCGGAAACATTTGAACGTGAACCCGCTGAAGCCGTTCAGCTATATGCTCGGCTTTTATAAACAACTGTTTGATTTCGGCCTGAACGGCATCCGAAACGGAAACCTGAGAACAGCGGCCAAAGAGGCGGTGGGGAAGGAGTGATTTAATTAAAATGAAAATGAAAATGAAAATGAAAAACAGATCCGTTTTCAATTCAGGCCATTAGTGGTTTAATTAAATAGCTGCACCCTGTTTTTCATTTTCATTTTCATTAAATAGCTGCGCTCTGGTTTTTCATTTTAATTTTCATTTTAATTTTTATTTTTCATGATGACACAAACACTTTACGACGAGGGGATAAATTATGCGGAGCAAAATTTCCTCGACGAAACGGCCAACCACCTTAAAGTGGACAAAGAACTGATCCGTTCCAAGTTCAACCTCGACGGCAAAAAAGTCCTAGACTTTGGTTGCGGCATGGGTGGGATGAGCCTTTGGTACGCCAAGAATTTTGACTGCCAAGTGCATGGCCTCGACATTGACGCCCACCACGTCCGCATCGCCAATGACCTGAAAGCAAAGCACGGGTTGGAAAACGTAAAATTTGAAGTCCGCAACCTGCTCGAAAAACCGCTCGAAGACAAATACGATTTTGTCGTTTTGAACGATGTGGCAGAGCATATCCAACTGCCCATTTTAGAAAAAATATTTGTGGAAATAAGCAAGGTGCTGGCAGAAGATGGCAGCGTGTTCGTTTCCTACCCGCCGTGGAAAAGCCCTTATGCCTCGCATGTGCACCATATCGTGGGCATGCCCTGGTGCCAGTTTTTGCCGGAAAAAACTTTGCTGAAAAAAATAGAAAAAAACAACCGGCCGATAGTCGGGGAGGAGGAAAGCGACCTGCTGCAGGCATACAAAGGGCTGAACCATTTGACGAACGAAAAATTGATGAATGCAATAAAGCCGAGCGGCCTCAAAGTGGTTTATCGAAAAAGCCACAGCATCGTCAACAAAGTGCCGGGCCTGGGCAATGTCAACCTGCGCATATTCCCCCTCGATTACTTGATAACCAAAGAATTTGTGCTTTTGAAAACATTTAAAAATGAAAATGAAAATGAAAATTAAAATCAAAATTAAAAACAGGCCCGTTTTTCAATTCTGGGCATTAGTTCCATGATTTAAAAAAAGTATTCGTTCGGGGTTTTTAATTTTAATTAAATAGCTGCGGCGGGGTTTTTCATTTTCATTTTCATTTTCATTTTTATTTTTAATTTCAATTTAAAATGAGAGCAGACTTAGACATAATCTATTTTACCCTCTTTCCGTGGGACAATGCGTATTCCTCGGTCTCGCTATCTTTTACGCGCGAGTTTCAAAAAAACAACCGCGTATTTTACATCAACCATCCTTATTCGGTAAAAGATTTTATGAAAGGCTGGCGGCAGCCGATGGTAAAAGAACGCCGCCGAGATATGATGCTGAACCGGATGCGCTACGAGTCGGTGCCCGGGATGCACAATGTAATAGCGGTACACCCGCCGCTTACTTTGCCCATCAATTGGATGAACCCGGGAGAGCGCTACGATAAGTTTTATGCCATTAATAACCGCATTATTTTAAATACAATAAAGCAGGTAATAAAGGATTATAATTTGACGGATTATATATACCTCAATTGTTTTAATCCATACTATGCTGGCGTTTTGCCGAAAGGCGAATTTAATCCTTTGTTGAACATATATACCTGCATTGACGATATGACGGAGGAGGAATATACGGCCAAGCACGGGGCAAGGCTGGAGGAGGATGCCATGCGGAAAGCGGACATTGCTTTTGTGACTTCGCATAATTTGAAAAAACTCAAAAAGCATTTAAACCCCAATACCCACATCCTTCACAATGCGGTTGATATTTCCATTTTTGAAAAAGCATTGGACGGGCCATTGCCGAGGCCAAAAGAACTGGAAGGGATAACTGGGAAAATTATCGGTTATACCGGCAATATAAATGAGTACCGGTTGAATTATCCGTTGTTTAAAAAAATAGCGACAGAACATTCCGACAAAACGTTGGTCATTGTGGGGCCACTGAACAGCGACGATTATATAGCGCATGGCCTGGACCAAATGCCGAACGTGGTTTTTACGGGGGGAAAGGATATTAATGAACTGCCTGCTTTTTTGCAGCATTTCGATATCGCGATCATCCCCTTTTTGCTCAACAAACTGACCGCAAGTATTTATCCTTTGAAAATCAATGAGTACCTTGCGGCGGGAAAGCCCGTCGTGGCGACCAATTTTTCCGAAGATATTCGTACATTTGCTAAAGATATTTATATCGCCGACAGCGAGGAGGAATTCGTGAAATTGATCAACAAAGGCTTGGCCGAAGACAGCGACGAACGCATCGCGCAGCGGGCAGCAACGGCAAGGAAAAATACTTGGGAAGAACGGGTGAGGGAGTTTTGGGAAGTGGTGGAAGCCCAACTGGACAAAAAAGGAAAAGACAGCGCCAAAGAATTGGCTTCTTCTTTTTAGTAGAGGCCAGACATTCAAAGTTTTTAAAACTTGGAATGTTTAAAATACTTTGAAATTGATCCCCCTGCCAGTCTTTTTTTACTGGCGAACATTTAAGGCAGATTAAACTAATAAATTAAACATTTTGACGTGTTCTTTTTCTCTCTGAGAAACCTAAAAAACCTTTACGTAGCCCCACTATGTGCTGGTTTTTTAAATTCCTCAGAGAAAAAAACAACCTCGTCAAAATGTCCAATTTATTAATTTAATCTGCCTAAAAAAAACAAACACATGTCAACAACAACTATGACAAGCGGCAAGCCGATCACGGCTTTGGAAGGGGCCGATTTTCTTAATGAGAAAAACAAAGATTTGATGGCCGTGGCCAGAAAGTACAAGGCCCAGTACCAATCTGCCGATCCATTTCCGAATATATATTTTACTGATTTTTTCAATCCCGATGTGCTGGATGCCATCTTGGGGGAGTTTCCCGATCTGGAAAAAAACGGCGATTTCAAATACGATACGCCGAACGAAATAAAGCTCGCCTCCAAAGGCGAACGCCGTTTCGGGCCAGTAGCCAAAGCCTTTGTCCACTTCCTCAATTCTGAGCCCTTTTTGATGTTCCTCCAAGAACTGACGGGCATCGAACAGACCCTGCTGCCCGACCCCTATTTTGAGGGCGGCGGCTTCCACCAAACCAAGGCGGGCGGCTTCCTGAAAATACATGCCGACTTCAACAAGCACCGCAAAACGGGCCTCGACCGCCGCTTGAACGTATTGGTTTACCTCAACAAAGACTGGAAGGACGAGTACGGCGGCCACTTTGAACTGTGGAACCGCGAGATGACCGAATGCAAAGGCAAAGTGCCCCCGCTGTTCAATACGATGGCGATGTTTTCTACCACCGATTTTTCTTATCACGGCCTGCCCAACCCATTGACCTGCCCGCCCGGCCGCAGCCGGAAATCACTGGCCTTGTACTATTTTTCGAATGGCCGCCCGGCACATGAGATCAATGCCGGGCTCGAAGACCATACCACCCTTTTTGTGGATAGGAAAGGGGCGGAAGAGGATGCA
>DROJ01000319.1 GCA_011321935.1 Bacteroidota bacterium
GTTCAAAACGCCGCCGCTCGTAGTCCTTTCTAAAAAAAAATAGCGGGAATGATGTTAAACATTATCGTAATTATAGCAGCCCTAAATGGTTTTAGAAAACGTATATTTCCATAAAACCAATAATTGTTGGTTTTATAAAAATATGAGTTTTCTATTTTCAAATCGGATTGCTATAATATTGTCAAGTTATTTTATCAATTCCGCATACCGATCCAACCACCCGTCCACTCTAGTCTTCAGCACCAAACGTTCCAAAACAAATATAGTGGACACCGCACATAAAATCCCCAAAAGAACATCAATGATATAATGATGCCTCGAATATACCGCTGACCCCCATATGCCCAAACAAATAATAAAGAACACACCAACTGCCCACCACATTTTTCTTTTAAAAGCAAAATATAGCGGCAATATCGGATAGGCCGAATGCAGCGAGGGGATGGCCGCAAAAACATTTGCGTTTTTGGCGTACATGCTGTGAAATATGGGGATGCCCATGATACGGTCGAAATTGGCCAGCCCTGCCTCGTTGCCCGGAATGCTGAAATTTTCGGCGAAGCCGTGCATCTCCACATACCACGGGGGCGCTGCGGGATAAGCGTAATACAATATAAACCCGAATATATTGGCCAGTAAAAAAGCCAGCGAAAAATCGAGCAGCATCCGCTTGTCATTAAAAAAAAGCCAGACCGCAAACGCTAAAGGCACCGGCACCCAACTCAAATAAAACAAACCCGACATCACATCGGCTGCGGGTCGGGTATTCAATTCAAAGAACTCGTTCGGGGTAACTATTTTGCCGAGGTATTCAAACCCAAAAAGGGATTTTTCGAGGTCATATATTTCTTGGATATGCACGGGGTTGAATTCATAATTTGGGTATATCCGCATGGAGTCGTATATGACCCAATATATAATAAAAAAGAACAGCGCCATGATTACCTTCCTCGCCGTGCCGCCCGCAAAAAACAAACCCAGGCAGAGCGCTAAAAAAACCAAATGGTCGCTCCTGAAACCCAGCACAAATATTACCCAAAGCAAATAAAAGAGCGATAGCCCCAGGGCAACAAGTGTTTGTTTATTAAAAGGTTTCTCGAATGTCATTCAAGTATGCTTCCCGATAACAATGAACAAAAACGGATTGACCATTCATCATTCATCATTCATCATTATTTATAATCCGTTCCGATTATTTTATCCCACAAGGTTGAACTCACGCCGAAGCCGAGATCGGGGTCTTTAAAATGATGTTTCAAGTGATGCGCCTTTAATTTCATGAACCATTTGCTTTTTATATTGGCATGGTGTACCGAATAGTGCAGCATATCATAACAAAGATAGCCCATCACAAAACCCGCAAAAAAAGGGGCGGTCATTGATGCGCCCATTAATGCGGTATATCCAAAATAAAATACGAAAGCCAAGGGGATGCTCACCGAAGGGGGCATCACCAAACGACGGGAATCGTTCGGGTAATCGTGGTGCACGCCGTGCATGACAAAGAGCAGGCGTTTGCCCATTTCCGAAGTTGGGTGAAAATGGAACACGTACCGGTGCAGGAAATATTCCACCAATGTCCAAGCAAGGATGCCGCCCGCAAAAAGTGCCCCTACTTCCCATCCCCGCAAGGCGGGGTCAATGATGGCGGCGTACAAAAAATACCCGATCACCGGCAGGTATAAAATCAACGGCACGCTGAAATGGACTTTTGAAAAAATCTCCATCCAGCCGTACTTGAACATACGGACGCTCTCATCTTTGTTGGAAACGTACAGTTTTTTCATGAGTCAATGGAGTTTATCCTGAAATTAAAAACCAAGCAATTAGAAACTCCGTGAGCATTGAAAATCAACGGTTTGCAAAATTTCTAACTTTCAATTTCTTGATTTCGAATAAAACCTAATGGATTGATAAAATGGAGGTTCAAGGGAAAGACTTCGAAATGGGCGGTAAAGTTAGCAAGCCTCCGCCCATTTTTAAGAAAACGGGCAGTAAAGATTTACCAAAATGTCGTTCTTTGGGTTGCGCAGCTCCGTTCAGGGGTCTGTGCCTTCGGTCTCAGGGACTCACCACAGGAGCCCTTTGGGCCTTTTGGAGCAAATCACAAAACTATGCCTTTAATTTTGATTACGTTTTGGGCCAGGCTGCTAAGAACATTGCTTGCCTTTGTTTGGTTGGCCTCGCTTGCTCTTTTTTTCTCTTGTGAAAATCCCCTGCCTGCTGCACCCAACACCACCGGGCAACCACAAAGCATTGGCAGCGAGCCTTTTATCGTCGTGTTGGGCATAGCCCAAGATGCGGGCTATCCGCAGGCAGGCTGCCAAAAGGACTGCTGCCGGGAGGCATGGGGCGAACCCCTGAAACGCCGCTTGGCCTCCTGCATCGCCGTCGTTGACCCATCGAGCGCAAAGGCGTGGATGATAGATGCCACCCCAGATTTCAAAGACCAATTGTACCGGCTGGAAAATATATTGCCGGGCAGGCAGCTGAGTTTGGCAGGCATTTTTCTCAGCCATGCGCACATCGGGCATTACACGGGCCTGGTGCATTTGGGGCGGGAAGTGATGGGCGCAAAAGGGACGCCCGTTTATGCCATGCCGAGGATGAAATCTTTTTTGGAAAACAACGGCCCCTGGAGCCAATTGGTAACTTTGCAAAATATTTCGCTCCGCAACCTTGCTGCCGATTCGATGGTCATTTTAAACCGGCGAATCAAAATAAGGCCGGTGCCCGTACCACACCGGGACGAGTTTTCCGAAACCGTCGGTTTCAAAATAGAAGGGCCGCAAAAGTCGCTGCTCTATATCCCCGACATTGACAAATGGGATTTGTGGGAAAAAGACATTTTGCATGAAATAGCAAAAGTGGACTACGCCCTGCTCGACGGTTCGTTTTACCAAAATGGAGAAATACCCGGCAGGGACATGAGCGAGATTCCGCACCCCTTTATCACCGAAAGCATGGAAATTTTTAGAGCACTGCCAGCAGGTGAAAAAGCAAAAATCCATTTTATCCATTTCAACCATACCAATCCGGTGTTGTTGGAAAATAGTGCGGCAGGGAAAAGCGTTTTGGAAATGGGGCTTGGGATTTGTGGGGAGGGGGAGGTGTTTTGGTTGTGAAAATAAAGCGCAACTGTTCAACGCCCGAAACATATTTCCCGCAAAGTCACGCAAAGGTTTCGCAAAGGTTTCGCAAAGTCACGCAAAGCGAGGCAAGTACACGTCTAACTTTGCGTGCCCCTGCGAAACCTTTGCGTGACTTTGCGGGAAATACGTTTCGGGTACCTGTGCTGAACAATTACAATAAAGCTATGATTAGGTTATCCATACTGTTTTTGTTGGCTGCTTTTTCGTCAGGAATGATGTTTTTTGATAAAAATTATTATGCGACCAATACTGACTGTTACGAAGTTTTAAAAGAAGCAAAAAAGAATTCGAATGGCTGTGGTTTTATGTGGCAGGCAAATTACATGGTAGCGGTTGATTGCTTTGAGGAAAATGGAAATTATGAAGGAGCATTAAAAGTTGTTGATAGGTTTGTCTATGATGTTGATGGCAATGCTTTGGGATCAAGCATTTTTCTCGAAAAATATGCACAGCTAATTCGAAAGATATATAGCCAAAAAGAAATTGAGGATGAATTAAATAAGGTTAAAATAGATGTTGAAATAGAAGGTTTTTTTGCCTCAATATATAGAGAAACGGATTTTGAAGCGACTTTGGACAAAGGTAGCGATAATGGTTTTTTATATACCTCGTTGGAATTATTTGGAAAACGTTTTTCAATTATACCTGATAACGATGTTCTAAAAAATTATTTGAACGAAAAAATTGACAAATCTGACCTCGAAAAATATTTCCAAAATAGGTGGCTCAATTCAGCGTTGTATCAAGCGCTGACAAAGTGACCCATCTAAAAAAGTATTTGAGGAAAAGTTATCTTTGTAATAAAGGAATCAATTATGCACAGCGGTTTAAGCGGCATATGTTTTTATAAAAAACAGTTACAAAAACAGCAAAATAAAAAACTGAAAACAAATGAAACTTCATCCTGAAATAGAGCAACACATGGAACCGTTGATAAATCTCTGCAAGCACTTCAGGGTCGAAAAACTTTTCCTGTTTGGCTCGGCTCTTACTGACCGGTTCGATCCAAAAAAAAGCGATCTGGACTTTATCGTAGAACTGGAAAAAATGCCGCCTATTGAGAAGGGCGAACTGTTGATGAAATTATGGAATGAATTGGAAGGCCTGTTTGGAAAGAAAGTTGACTTATTGACAGATCAGCCAATTAAAAACCCATATCTCCGGAAGAATGTTGAAGCAACCAAAAAATTGATCTATGACAGACAAAGCGAAAAAATACCTGTCTGATATTGTGCAAGCCATTGCATTGATTGAAGAATTTATGGAGGGAATAAATGAGTTTGAAGACTATCAAGCTGATCTGAAAACTAAAAGCGCGGTAGAAAGACAACTGGCCATCGTTGGAGAAGCTGTAAACAAATTCAGGAATATAGAAGAAGATTATGAGTTAACGCATACCCGCCAGATAGTTGATTTCCGAAACAGGATCATACATGCCTATGATAATTTAGATGACTCAATTATTTGGGCTATCATAAAAACCCATCTCCCTGTTCTTAAAGATGAAGTCGAACAAGGTTTAAACTAAAAATGCGAATAACGGGTTAAAAAAAACTACTGATTTTCAGGCAGTTACGTTTACTAAACTTTTAAAGTTTAGTAAACGTAGAGCCTAAACCATTGATAATCAATACTCGCAAAATTTAACCCGTTATTCGCATTAAAAATAAAAAAATATCCAAAAATGAAAATACTA
>DROJ01000320.1 GCA_011321935.1 Bacteroidota bacterium
TTGGAAGGGCATGAAGTAAGATAAAAGAAGTCGTAAATATCAAAAATTTTTATGACCGTTTTCCTCAATAGAGAGCAGAGGACTACAAGCCCTTCCAAAAGAGGGGGGATTTATTCCCCCTCTCCCTGGGATTTCGAGGGGTGCTAAGCAGTTACATTTTTTCAAAAAACCGCTTCCATTATGCTGTTATCTTTTGAAACATTGTTTTCAGCCAAACGCAGGCCTGTCTCCCGGCAGGTATTAGCAAAACTTTTGGGGCGTGCCGTCTTTTCATTTTCATTTTAATTTTCATTTTCTATGTATCAATTCACTTACGGGGGTAAAAAAGGCACCTCCTTCCAGCTCGTCGAAGCCAAAGACCTTGTCGTAATCCGCACCAAAGAAGCAGCGCCGATCAATGAAATCCAGATGTCCGGTCAGGCGCGGGACTTGTTGCCGAGCCTCTTGCCCGTCGCGGCATTCCCGGAGGCTAACGTGACCGTTTACAAATGCGTGGCCACCGAGGATGCCGCCCCGACCGTCATGCGGAACGCCATCCGCCGGACGCTGAACAAGGAGGACGCCGTGCGTTTTGCGGGGCGGGTTTTGAAAGACCCGGCCACCGGCGTCATAGTCGTTTACACCGAAAACCTCTACCTCCAATTTAAGGACGGCCTGAAAAAAAAGGACTGCAAGGCCATCATGAAAGCGCATGGCCTGAAGGTGAAAGAAGACCTCGGGGTTACCAAAAACTCCTATTTTGTGGAAGCCCCCAAAGGCACGGGGCTAAAGGTTTTTGAACTGGCCGAAAAGCTGCTGAAACTGCCCGAACTCGAATGCTGCCACCCCGAACTGGTGCGCGAACGGAGGTTCAAATCGGTGCATCCGATGCAGTGGCACCTCAAGGCCACTGTCATCAACGGCATGGCCGTCAACCAACATGTGAACGCCGAAGCAGCTTGGAAACTGAGCAAAGGAAAAGGCATTACCATCGCCATCCTCGACGACGGGGTGGACGAAAAACATGAGGAGTTTAAAGGTAAAATAGTACACCCGCGCGATACCGTCCTGAACCTCGACGACGGCAACCCCAAGCATACCTCCGACCGGCACGGGACGGCCTGTGCGGGCGTGGCCGCAGGCAGTGGGAAGAAGAAGGCTTCGGGCCTTGCGCCGCAGGCCAAGCTGATGCCCATCCGCCTCGGCAGCATCGGTTCTATCTCGGAGGCAAAGGCTTTCAAATGGGCTGCCGACCATGGCGCCGATGTGATTTCCTGCAGTTGGGGGCCCATGGACGGCTCCTGGTGGAACCCCAACGACGCACTGCATTTCAGCCTCTCCCGCATACCCGACAGCGCCAAAGCGGCCATTGATTATGCCATCAAAAACGGGCGGGGCGGCAAGGGCTGCGTCATCACCTGGGCGGCTGGCAACGGCAACGAGGACGTGAAATTTGACGAGTACGCCAGCTATGAAAAAGTGATCGCCGTGGCGGCCTGCAACGACCTCGGCAAGCGCAGTGTTTACAGCGACTTTGGCGATGCGGTGTGGTGCTGTTTCCCCAGCAACGATTTCCACATGCCCGCCATGAACCATCCCAAGCCGCTTTCCCCCGGCATCTGGACAACCGACCGCACGGGCGTCCGCGGCTACAATTCCGGCGGCTTCGATGCCGAAAGCATCGTGGGCGACAAGGGCGGGAAATACACCGCTACTTTTGGTGGCACTTCGAGCGCCTGCCCGGGCGTGGCGGGCGTCGCTGCTTTAATGTTAGCTGCGAACCCCGAACTCACTTGGCAGCAGGTAAAGGAGGTGATGAAAAACTCCTGCGACCGCATTGACGAGCAGTTTGGGAATTACGATTCCAACGGCCACAGCCCCTTCTATGGCCACGGCCGCATCAATGCGCTGAAAGCGGTGCAAAATGCCAAAGCCGCCGGACAGCAAGTGGCCACGGACACTGCCGCTCCCACTGATATTTCTTTTGAAATAAACGGCCTCGCCCATTTCAATAAAACCAGAAAAGCGAAATTGGCGGACAACAAGAAGGTCGGTGCATTCGACAAACCACAACGCCTGCTCGGCCTGCAGCTCAATGTCAAACCTTTCCACCCGGAACTCGGCATTTCTTATAAAATGATGATCCGCAACGTGGGCAGCAAAAAAGGGAAAAACGGCTCGCTCGGGGGCATCAAGGACAGGCGGCGCTCCGCGGTCGGGGTCTCCATTAAATTGGAAGGGGCAATGGCCGGGCAGTTTAAAGTGGAATACTCGGTGAAACTGAAAGGCCGGAAGACTTGGGTGAAAGCAGCGGACGGGGCATGGGCAGGGAGCGGGGATAAGAAGAAAGGGAAGACGGTGGAAGGGGTGCGGGTGCGGATTGTTTGAGCGGGCGGTTTTGTTGGATATAGGGGCATGTTTTTTTTATTTGAAAAATGCAGAAAGGGTTTTTTATAAAAATAATGAACTCGGTTTTGCCTTTTTCTATCTGTTTTTTGCCTTAGGCTAATGGCCGTTTTTAATTGACGGCTTGCGCTGCGCTGAGGCGATGCCTTTGCGTGGGGCATGCGGGAAGAAAGGCGTTGCCTCAAAGATGAGCAGGAATTCGGAGGCAACGCCTTTCTCCCCGCCGTCCCAGCGCAAAGGCATCGCCTCAGCACAGAAAAACAGCGGCGTTCAAAACGCCGCCGCTCCCGAATCCTGGGTAAAAAGCTGTTCCCGAAAGTCCCCAAAGTTATTGCAAGGGATTGGTATACTGAACCACTTTAGGTTTTGTGCATCGAGGGCAGGTACTCCCCTTCTGGGGCTGGGGGCTGGCGAGGGCAAATGCACAAAACCTAAAGTGGTTCAGTATAAGAAAATACCGCAACTGACGTATCGGCGAATTTCTAAAAGAACTCCACCTCACCGATGGCAGGGCTACGGGCATCCCGACTATTTTGAAAGTGCTAAAAAAGAACGGCTCGCCGGAGGCCGTTTTTGAAACCGACTATGACAGGTATTATTTCAAAACTTCATTTAAGGTTCACCCTGAATTTTATAAAGAAATCACCTCCCAAGTCACGTTGATAAAACAAACAAAATGAACAATCAAAAAATAAGGGGCAACACCATTAAGTATAAAGACTTAAACCAGCAAAAGGAAGAAGCAATCCTCCTTGTCCACGGGCATCCCTTCAACCATACGATGTGGAAATATCAATATGAAACGCTAAAAAATTTCCGCTTGATACTTCCCGATCTGAAAGGCTACGGCAAATCGGATTTTAATTTCGATAAAATATACATTGAGGGACAAGCATTGGATTTAGCGCTGCTCTTGGACGAATTAAAAATAGAAAAAATCCATTTGATCGGCCTTTCAATGGGCGGGCAAATAATCGTAGAATTTCAAAGGCTTTTCCCGCACAGGGTAAGATCATTGATTATATGTGCAAGCACCCCAAATGCAGAAACCAAAGAAAGCTATGCAAAAAGGCTGGCCTTGGCCGGGTCTATTTTGGAAAAAGGAATGCTCGAATATACAAAAGAGGATATTCACAAATATATAAACTTGGAAGAAGCCGGTGGAAATTCTGAAGTATATAGGCACCTGTTTAAAATGATGGCAGAAACAGAAACCAAAGGCGCAGTAGCTTCGCACAGGGGCAGGGCAGAAAGAAGAAACAATTTTGAATACCTGAAAAAAATAAAAATACCGACGTTGGTAATTGCCGGAGAAAAGGACTATTTTTTTAATGTCCGGGATGTAAAAAAAGTAGCGGAAGAAATACCCGATTCGCAATTTGTAATTATCGAAAAATCTGGGCACTTGCCCAATATGGAAAGGCCGGAATTGTTTAACCGGACGCTCAATGAGTTTTATGAAGAAATAGTGCCTGCTGTCAATTTCTTTGCAACAACATGGTTAAGGAACGGACAAGGACGGGAGGAAAAAAAGGAGTAACGGCGGAGGGGTACAGGTGAGGATTGTTTGAGTTTGGAAAAACGATTTTTCTGTTTTGGTGAGGTGCGAATAAACTTGTGTACCTTTGGCTACTTGTTGTAGTCAAAGGTTCGTGTTGGCAACAAATAGGGACGTTCCTGATTCAATAATTACGAACATTCCAATTGTTTATAAAAAGAAAAAGTAAATGAGCAGGCCAAGTATTATAGATTTGTTTGCAGGGGTTGGGGGGATGTCGTTGGGCATGGAAGCAGCGGGTTTTGATATTGATATATCGGTAGAATTAAACCCGGTACATGCTGCTGTCCACCATTTTAATTTTCCATATACTTCAACAATATGCGGCGACCTTACAAAAATATCAACAATTGAATTGGCGTCGATATTAGAGGAAAGGAATAGGAATGAATTGGACGTACTTGTGGGCGGTGCGCCCTGTCAAGGTTTTTCGCAAATCGGCAAACGACAGTTGGACGACCCAAGAAATCAACTTGTATTTGAATATTTTAGGGTTGTCAGGGATTTGAGACCAAAGTATTTTGTGTTTGAAAATGTACCGGGAATAATTGCTGGTAAGCACAAACAATTTATAAGTGAATTAATTGAGGAATTTGATAAAATCGGTTATTCTATAACATTGCCCTATAAGGTACTCAATGCTGCAAATTTTAACGTTGCTCAATCCCGAAAACGGTTTATTCTTTTAGGAACCCGAAAAGGTCAAACGAAATTATCCTACCCTCTTGCCCTATGCAATAAATCAGAAAAAGAAAATACGTTCAGCTTGTTTCCAAACAATGATTGCCGAGTGCCCACTGCCCATGATGCAATAAATGATTTAGAACCATTTCACGCATTTGTCGGCGAGGACGAAGGGATACCGTTCTCTGAAATTAATTACGGTGAATATTCAAAAAAACTATCCTTTTTAAAAAGTGCAGAATTTGCACTGTGCCATAACAGAAACCTCAATTCAAATTATTTATGGGGACATCTTGGCTCGAAGCATACAGAAATTTCTATAAAAAGATTTGCAGCTACCATTCCGGGGAAAACAGAGAAGGGAAGCCGGTTTTTTAGACTTTCCCCTGAATTGCCGTGCAATACGTTGAGGGCTGGTACGCCAAGTGGAAAAGGGGCCTTTACGGCCGCAAGGCCAATTCATTATTCGTACCCAAGGTGTATAACCATAAGGGAAGCGGCAAGACTTCATAGTTATCCAGATTGGTTTAATTTTCACCGTACCATATGGCATGGCTTCAGGCAAATCGGCAACTCTGTTGCACCGTTATTTGCGAAAAGTATCGGGGAGGCAACAATCCGAAATTTAAAAGTCAATCTTGATAATTTAGAAATATATGAACTTGAAAAACAGGAGGAAAAATTGACTAAAATGAATATGACGGAGGCGACTAAATATTTTGGTTACGATAGAAATTATATGCCGACCCGGAAAAGGTCTCAATCAAAAAAAATAGCAGCTATCTATGAGTAAGTATTCAGACATCATCAAAGACCTATTTTTGGCCAAATACAAAAAGGGGCAAAAAAGAGTGCCATTCGAAAGAGAAGACCTAGCTATAACTTGTGAAAAATTAGGTTATCCCCGGATAAAAAATTTAGGAGATATCCCTTATAGCTTTCGCTTTAGGCAAAAATTCCCCCAAGAAATTATTGATACAGCACCAATAAATAGCGAGTGGATAATTGTTGGCGCCGATATTGCAAAATATGAATTCAGGTTGGCTTCTCCTGCAAAGATAGAACCGGCACTTAATAGGCAGAAAATCAAAATACCCGATTCGACACCTGAAATTCTGAAAATGTATGCACCGGGAACAGACGAACAAGCCTTGTTGACGAGGATTAGATACAATAGGCTTATTGATATTTTCCTCGGAATTACTTGCTATTCAATTCAAAACCATTTTCGGACAACAGTCAAAGGTATAGGGCAAATAGAGGTGGATGAAATTTATATTGGAGTTAATAAAAGAGGTGCACACTTTGTCATTCCGTGCCAAGCAAAATCTCCCGGAGACAAGTTTGGGATTGCGCAAGTTTTACAAGATATAGAATTATGCAATCAGAGATATACTTCCGCTATTTGCAGGCCGATTGCAATACAGTTTACCGGAGAAAACGATTTAGCCATACTTGAGTTATCTGTATCAGAAAAAAATAGTGTTTTAAAATTAGATGTTGTTGATGAGAAACATTATTCACTTGTTCCCAAAGGTGGTTTGACTGCCAATGAATTAATAATAGTCGCCAATAAGGAATAAGGACAACCATTTTACTTTCCGCAATAGTCCAAAAAATGAAGCTAATCCTTTCCGCAATAATATTACTTTCCATCGCCCTCCTCACCTCTTGCAACAAAGAGGATAAGCCATCAGAAAAAATTAAAGCAAAATGGATAGAAAATGCTTTTGCGAGTTTAAGCAATGATAAATACCCGCGGGTAAAAGCAATTTCGTGGTGGCACGAAAATTTTGACAATTCGGAACTGAGGATTGATTCATCGCCCGAAAGTTTGGCGGCCTATAAAAAAGGAATTAGTTCGCTGAAATATATAACGGCGCCAGAATTTATTTCAAATAAATTGGCCGAACCTGCAACCGATATTTACCATTCTGCTTTTCCAGATTTTGGAGGAACAGAAGACATGGTAACATCACAAAAAATTAAAGACTTTGAATTGCTTGCCGGAAAAGATATTGCCTGGGCCTATTTTTCTAATAATTGGTACGATGTTATTCAGTTCCCAACTGATGCGGTAAATACAATCCACGATGCCGGCACCGTGCCGTTTATACGTTTGATGCCGAGAACAAATTTTGACGAGGGCGGGCCTGACCCGAATTATTCCATGCAAAAAATAATTGACGGTAATTATGACGAAGCGCTAACGCAATGGGCAATCAATGCTGCCAATATAGGCTTTCCAATATTGGTTGAATTTGGGACAGAGGTCAACGGCAATTGGTTTCCGTGGAACGGGCAATATAATGGCGGCGGGGAAACCAATAATTACGGCGACCCTTCTTTGCCCGACGGCCCCGAAAGGTTTCGCGATGCCTACCGGCATATTATCAATATATGCAACGATAATGGAGCGGAGAATATAACTTGGTTTTTTCATATTGACGCATATGGCGGGCCGGACGAGAACTGGAACAATATTGAAAACTATTATCCCGGCGACAGTTATATTGACTGGCTCGGGGTAAGCGTATATGGACCGCAGGAAAGCGGGGAGGACTATCAGGAATTTTCAGAAATAATGGACGATGTTTATCCAAAGCTGGAAGGTTTGTCAAATAAACCGGTTGCGGTTTTGGAATTTGCGGTGACGGAGTTTTGAATTGTTTTTTTGATCAGAATATACTGCACCACTTTAGGTTTTGTGCATTTGCCCCCGCCAGCCCCCAGCCCCAAAAGGGGAGAACCTGCCCTCGATGCACAAAACCTAAAGTGGCGCAGTATAAAACACTGCACCTGTTAAAAAAGGCCAAATACATTTGCCGCTAATGCGCTAATTTTTTCGAATACTTTGTTTTTAAATTAGCGCATTAGCGGCAAATAAAAAAAATAAATTTCAAAATGAAACTAAGAAAAAACAACCCCGCCCTAATATTGATCGACATCCAAAAAGGCCTCGATGACGAAGCCTATTACGGCGGCAACCGCAACAACAAAGACGCAGAAAAAAAAGCCGCACATATCCTCCATAAATGGCGGGAATTAAAACTGCCCATATTCCACATCCAACATAGTTCGCCAAACCCGGAATCGAGGCTGCACATATCCCGCGCGGGCTTTGCCATAAAAGACGAGGTAAAACCCATTAGCGGAGAAGTATTGATAGTAAAGAATACAAACAGTGCTTTTATCGGGACAGGTTTAAAAGAAAGGCTGAACAAAGAATATATAAATACCGTGATTATAGTCGGGCTGACCACCAACCACTGCGTCTCCTCATCGGCGAGGATGGCCAATAATTATGGTTTTGAAACCATATTGATTTCGGATGCCACGGCAACTTTTGACCGGGTCGGAATAAATGGCGAAACATATAGTTCGGAGATAATCCACCTCACAACATTGGCGAGCCTTAAAGATGAGTTTGCGGAAATCATGACTGCGGAGGAGTTGCTTGGCTTGGTGTGAGAAGCTGTTTGCCGCCCAAAACATTTGCTTTATCTTAGAAAATTGTTATTTTTGACAAACTTTTAAGATAAATGAACTTTTTGGGATTTAAAAAAAACTTTGAAAAGTACCCCGTCTTTTCGGTCAGGGACATCAGGAAGCGCTATCCGGGCTTTGACGGCCGCAGGTTGGTGGAGTGGCAGCAAAAGGGATACCTGCTGAAAATAAACCGCGGGAACTATTGTTTTGCAGACCGGGAAAGGGGCGAGCGTTTTTTGTATTTTGCCGCAAACAAAATATATGCCCCTTCCTATATATCGCTCGAAAGTGCAATGGCTTATTATAGCCTTATACCGGAAGGGGTTTTCCTGACCACTTCGGTAACGACTAAAAACACGGCCAAATACAGCACGGGCATCGGGGGTTTTGCATATCGGCATATCAAGCCCGATCTGTTTTTCGGATACCGGTTTTTGCAGGAAAATAATTTTACCATTAAAATAGCCAAGCCGGAAAAAGCAGTGCTCGATTTTTTTTATTTCAACAAAACGAACAATATAGCAGCGGTTGAAAGCATGAGGTTCAATACTGTATTGGCAAAAGAAATAATCAATACAGACCTGTTGGAACAATACCAGAAAATATTCAATTCGAAAATATTGGACAAACGGATCAAATTGTTTTTAAAAATAATCAATGCTTAGTTTAGAAGAATTAAAACCATATTATCCAGCATATTTGCACGACTACGGGCGCTTTATTATCCGTGAGTATTTACAGTACAAAATTTTGGAAATTGTATTTGAAAGCCCGTATGAAAACAAACTGGCATTTTTGGGCGGCACTTGTTTACGGATTGTCCACAACAACAAACGGTTTTCCGAAGATATTGATTTTGACAATTTCGACCTGACCATGGAAGACTTTGAGGCCATTACCAAAACCATAAAGACAGGACTGCAAAGGCTGGGCTATGCGGTCGAAATGCGGAACGTTAAAAAAGGAGCTTACCATTGTTATATCCGGTTTCCCGGAATCCTTTTTAACCAGGGTTTGACCAATCATAAAGAAGAAAAAATATTGATACGGCTGGACACGGAAGCACAAGGGTTTGATTATGTGCCCGACCAGCCTTTGGTAAACAAATTTGATGTGTTTACCCAAATCAATACTACTCCGAAAAATATATTGCTGTCGCAAAAATTTTATGCCCTGCTGAACCGGAAAAGAAATAAGGGAAGGGATTTTTTCGATATTGTATTCCTGCTCGGACAGGGGCTGTCCCCTGATTATAATTACCTCGAATTAAAGGCAGGTATCGGCAGCCCCCCTGTTTTGCGGCAGCGCATTATTGACAAATGCAACAAGTTGGACATGCCCAAAATGGCAGAGGATGTCAAGCCTTTTCTATTTGACAAAAAAGATGTAAAAAAAATATTGCTGTTCCCGAAATATATGGAGCAGGCGGATTTGGGACAAAAGTAATTGCTGAACATATAACCTACCTTTGCAACATGATCCAACAATTAAAATTTACATTCCTGTTATTCTCCCTCCTCGCAGTTTCCACTTTTGCAGCCGCACAAGAATATACTGCCTACCTGCCCGACGATGCCAATATCCAATATGCCGGGCGGATTGATTTTTCAAACCCACTGAAACCCGCATTCGCATTCCCCGGCATTTCAATAAAAGCAAAATTTAATGGCACGGGCGTAAAGGTCAATTTAAAAGGCTATGCCGGCACCAATTATTTTAATGTATTTATTGACGGTGTTTTTTTGAAAAAATTTGCGTTGGGAAATGAAACAATAAACGAGATATGCCAAACAAATTTAAACGATGGAACACATACGGTGGAAATAACAAAACGCACCGAAAGTTTTTTGGGAAAGGCCGAATTTTTGGGCTTTGATATTGCCGGCACCTTATTGCCGCCTGATCCTATGCCTGTCGCCAAAATTGAATTTATAGGCAACTCCATCACCTGCGGATATGGAAACGAAGATGTGAGCACGGGCGGTTTTGTTGCTGATCTGGAAAATAATTATTTGGCATATGGAGCAGTGTGCGCCAGGGAACTAAATGCCCAATACCGGGCCGTTGCCTATTCAGGAAGAGGCGTTGCATTTAATTTTAATTGCAGCGAAGGCGACCTGATGCCTGAAATATACGAAAAGTATTTTGCCGACGAAGACAGCGGCGGCAGCAACCAATATGACCACAGCTCATATGTTCCCGATTTAATCGTAATTAATTTAGGAACCAACGACCATAATTGCGATAATATAAACGATGACAATTTTAAGGCCGCATATGTTGCTTTTATTTCCCAATTGCGGGCTTATCACCCCAATGCCAAAATACTCTGCCTCACCGGGCCGATGAACAGTTCGGAAATATATAAAACAAGGGTGGAAGATATTGTGGAAACAAGCGGCGGCGAACAAAACGGCGTTTATTTCTTTCACCAAACACCGATAATAAACAATGATTACAGGGGCGGGCACGGGCATCCGAACACTTTAATGGCCGATATAAACGGAAAAGAAGTGGCCGCATTTATCCTAGCCAATAATTTATTGGATATAACTTCCGGCACCGGAGAAAACACGCCGGATATGGGCGCCACAATATTTCCCAACCCAATAATAAACGGGGCACTGCATATTGATTTGACGAAAGTCAGAGAAAAAGAAATGGTCGAATTGAATATAATAAATATGCAAGGAAAAACTGTTTGCGCAGAAAATTTGATTCCGGGAAATGTGCATGAAATAAATATGGGCGACAAACATGGGATGTATATATTAGTGTTGAAAAACAGGGCTGGCGTGCATATTGAAAAAATCATTGTTTTATAAACACAAGTGCAGGCATATGTATTTGCCCAAATGGGCAAAAAAAAAAAAGCCCTGGGCCGCTGCCTGTGTCCCCCCCACGGGACGAAGGCGGCAAACAGATACAATGATAATATTAAGGAACGGAAGGCATAAACAATTCCCCTTCAAAGCAGCACAAATAAAATAAAAACGTTATACTATTTTCTTAACAAAACTGAATTAGTATGACAAACCATCTTACAAAAAGCTTATTAGCTATATTCCTATTTGCGGTCACCTTCGCCAGTTGTACCAAAGATGAAGAGGGCGACCCTACGGACGAATTTCAAACTCCAACCGAAATTTCCCTCAGCAATTCGACCATTTATGAAAAACTGCCCGAAGGTTCTGTTGTTGCCTTCTTATCATCGGATGTCAGCGAACCCGGCATGCAATATAAATTTACGGCAGGAGAGGGCGACTCGGACAACAATGATTTCAAAATAAACGGCACTACCCTAAGCACCAACTCCGTCCTCCAATTTTCCGATGGAGCTACCCGGAGCATCCGTGTACAGGTTGTCAATGGAACAAAAACACTTGAAAAGGCCGCAGTAATTACCGTCAACGAATTTACGGGGACATACCCCAGCATCAGTTCCCCTTCCTTTGAAGACGACGGGCAGATGCCCTCAGAATTTGGTGGTGACAATGAAAACATTTCGCCAGACTTGGACATCATGGACATTCCCGACAATACAGAAACGATGGCCTTGACAATGATAGACCTCGATTTTTCAGATGCCTGGCATTGGGCCGTTTGGAACATCCCCGCCACCAAAACTTCTATCAACAAAAACCAAGTCTGGACAGGAGGTGCAGTTGTTGGTGATGTTGATTTTGGTTCGGGCTATGTGGGGCCCTTTCCACCATCAGAGCACCGCTACAAAATATCCGTTTATTTTTTGGACAGCAGCCTCGACCTGAACGGCAGCGAATATAAACTCCTCCCCAAAGCGGTGGCTGGAAAAACCATCGCGCAGGCTTCTATGATCGGGCGGTTTACTCCGTAAAAAATTTAAGAAAGGTTGAGATGGTTGAGAAAGGTTGAGAGGGGTTGAGATGGCAGCTCTCAACCATCTCAACCTTTCTCAACCATGTACGATCTCAACCCTCTCAACTATTCCCCTATTTCCGCAACTATCCCTACCTTGCGCCCTCAACAAACCTGCATCCATGAAAAAAAGCAACAACCGGTTCGAGATAGCGAGCCTCGCCGCTGTGCTGTTGGGCATAGCCTTCGGCATATTACTGCCCGATTATTCCGTTTATTTTAAATTCATGGGGCAGATATTCCTCACCTTGCTCAAGGTGCTGATATTGCCCATTATATTGGTCTCTTTATTTTTGGCTATCGCCAAACTACCCTCGCTCGAAACCTTGAAAAGCCTCGGCGGCAAAACCTTTTTATATTACCTGTCCACCACTGCGCTTGCCGTCATGACCGGGCTTATATTGGCCAATATTTTTATATTTTCGGGCGCGGTGGATGTCGCCACCACGGATACGGCCAACACCGATTTCAGCCTTATCGAAAAAATATTCCCGAGCAATATATTCGCCTCGCTGGCCAATGGGGAAATATTGCACATCGTCGTGTTTGCCCTCATGCTCGGCATGGCCGTTACCACGATGCCCGCCAAAAAAAAGGCGCTGCTCGTTGACTTGGCCGACACCGTATATGAGGCCATTATTATACTCGTCGGCTGGATTTTGAAACTCGCACCGCTCGGTATTTTCAGTTTGGTATGGACCACCATTTCGGGCTTCGACCAGGAGATGTTCGGCACCTTGACCAATTTTTTTATCGCCGTTGCCATTGCGCTTTTTATCCACTCCTGCATTACCCTGCCCGTCATATTGAAAGTATTCGGGAAATTCAATCCCTGGACATTTTTTGTGCAGGTAAAACAGGCGCTCATCGTTGCCTTTTCCACCGCGTCGAGTTCCGCCACCCTGCCCGTCTCCACGATGGTTTTGGAAGAAAACGGGGTGAGCAAACAGGCCACCAATTTTGTGCTGCCACTCGGCGCCACTTTGAACATGGACGGCTCGGCACTGTACCAGGCATTGTTGGCCATGCTCTTTGTTTCCATGTCCGGGATGCACATTGGTTTCGACCAACAATTGTTGATATTTGTTTTTGTCATCCTGTCTTCTTCCGGCACGGCGGGCATCCCCTCCGGCGGCATTATCATGATGACCATGGTCATTAATTTATTGGGACTGGAAAACGGCGATTATTATTTGGGGCTATATATAATGGTGGACCGTTTTTGGGACTACCCGACCACCATGATAAATGTGTGGGGGGATTTAATTGGAACAAAAACAATTGACCGGATGATAAGCGCTTAGAGGCGATGCCCCGAAGTGAATTCGGGACATCGCCTCTAAATACTGGAAATATTTTTCCGAAAAGAATTATTTTTATAAAACCTATTAAATGAAAAATAAAAAAAAGAAGAAAATCAAGATCAAAAAGCCGCCCGTATTATTTAACGAAACCCAAAAGGTAATCAAAAAAATAGGCAAAACCCTTGATGGCGACATACTGGCCTATTGGATATCCAATAACGGGAGTTTGACACAGGGCGACATTACCCCTTTTTACAACATCATAAAAAACAATGCAAAAAGCAAAACGCTGTACCTGTTTGTAAAAAGCAATGGAGGCTCGGGAAAAAGCGCTTTGAGGATCATCCATTTGCTCCGCAATTATTATGAAAAAATAGTAGCCCTCGTGCCCCTCGACTGCGCCTCCGCCGCCACCATGCTGGTGCTCGGTGCCAACAAAATACAAATGGGCCCGCTCGCCTACCTATCCGCAATTGACACCTCTATTACCCACGAACTTTCGCCCATCGACAAAAAATACAACAACAAGGTAAGTGTCAGCCAAAACGAGCTGGACCGGGTGTTGAAATTATGGGACAAACAAAAAACGGAATCAGAACCCAGCCCATATAGTGCCCTGTACCAATATATCCACCCCCTGGTCTTTGGCTCAGTTGACCGGGCAAGCTCGCTTTCCATCAAGCTGACCAAAGAGATATTGTCCTATCATTTAAAAGATGAAAAAAAGGCCGACAAAATAAGCAACCATTTAAATGCTGAATACCCATCGCACGGGTATCCCATCACCATTAAAGAAGCAAAAAAAATCGGGCTGAACGTGGAGGGCCTGCCGGGCAATATAAACGAACTTTTATTGGAACTGAATTACTTGTATTCAAAAATGGCGCAGCGGTCGCATACCGATTATAACGAAACCAAATACCACGACAACGAAATATTAAAAGTGATCGAGCTGATGGGCCACCAATATTTTTACCAAAAAGAAAAAGATTGGTTTTACCGCAAAGAAGAACGCAGGTATATACCCATGAACGACGATTCGTCTTGGCGGCGCGCCAAGCTCGTAAACGGCAAAGTGGAGGTCTCTAAATTTTATAGCAGGTAAATTGTTTTTATTTTTTAAAAACAATTTGAATATTTGAAATATTTAACAAGCCCTCCCCTGCCCCCTCCAAAGGGGGGAGAAATTTTAGAAAAACACAGCAATCAACAATTAGGGGTGTTAAGAGAAATTTTCGGTCAGTTTTTTTTAGCCCCAGCGGGGCGGATATATTTGTAAAAAACCAAGTCAAAAGTGATTCAAAGCCCCAGCGGGGCGACAATATTTCTCAAAGCAAGCAATCAGGGGAAATCAAACCAAGCATTTATTCTACAAATAGATAAAAATTCCCACAAAAATTTTGCTTCAAAAATTTCTCTTAACCCCCTAATCAACAATCAACAATTAAAAAAAAATCAACTTTGAAAAAATCCGGCATCAAAAACTACGGACCCATATTTTTAAAAGGCATGGCCATGGGCATTGCCGAAATAATACCCGGCGTATCGGGCGGCACCATCGCATTTATTACCGGCATATACGAGCGGTTTATCGCTGCGCTGCACAATATAGATTTATCCCTTTTTGTTATTTTAAAAAAAGAAGGGATAAGCGGCGTATGGAAAAAAATAGACGGCAATTTTTTGGCGAGCCTCGCCGCCGGGATGTTTGCCAGTATATTATTATTTGTAAAACTGGTCACCCATTTAATCGAAACACAGCCCGTCATGTTGTGGGCATTTTTCTTTGGGCTTATCGTCGCCTCCGCCATATATGTCGCCCGGCAAATACAGGAATGGAATATCGCTAATATAATAACCCTGCTCATCGGTGCGGGCATTGCTTATTATATTACCATAGCGGCCCCCGCCAATGGCAACGATGCGCTCTGGTTTGTATTTTTCAGCGGCATGGTGGCCATATCGGCGATGCTGCTGCCGGGGCTTTCGGGGAGTTTTATATTGTTGCTGATGGGCATGTACGGCATCGTATTGGGCGGGGTGAAAAATATGGATTTAATAATCATCGCCACCTTTGCGCTCGGCTGCATTACGGGCATATTGTCTTTTTCAAAAATATTGAACTGGGCATTTAAGCACCACAAAAGCATGACCCTCGCCGGGCTGACGGGTTTTATTATCGGCTCATTGAACAGGGTGTGGCCCTGGCAGGAAGTATTGTCGAGGAGGGTGAACAGTAAAGGGCACGAAGTGGTGGAATTTACGCGGAGTGTGCTGCCCGGAAAGTTTGCCGCATTGAATGCCGCTGATAATATGCCGTATGGGAACGACCCGCAGATATGGGTGGTGATTGCGTTGATGGCGGTAGGATTCGGGGTGGTGCTTGTTTTGGAAAGGACAGGGAAAAAGTGAGGTGTTTTTTGTGCGGAATTAATTTACGGGTGCTGTTCGACAATATAACCTGCCCCGCAATGCAAGCACTTGCCCTGCAATTTCCTATTGCAGGGCAAGTTATATTTTCTATTTGCACGACTTGTCCTGACCCTTCGGGAAAACCTAAAATGGTTCAGTATAAAATTCCAGCCATGCGCCACCTCATTGTTTTATTGTTTTTTTTAGCACAAATTTCCTGCAAACAAAACCCAAAAGAATATACCGCAAATATATTGAAAAACGGAACTATAAATACCGGGTTTTTCCAAAATATCGGCGAGCCGGAACGGGCATTATTGGGCTGGTATTTATTTGCCTACGGAAATGAATGCACTGCTGTATCGCAGAAACAAAAATGCCAATTATTAAACCTTTTAAAAGTAGAAAATGAGTGCGACGAAGAATATACCGATTTTTTAAAAAAATGGTTTACTGGCGATTTGTATAGGAGCAGTAAATTAATTAATTGCCCCAACATGCCCTATAAAGGCGCGATACAAAATAGGTTTAAAAAAATAATAATAAGCCGCCGGGCAGATACTATATCCATATCTTTTAAAGTGGACGGATTAAATGAATCGCAGGAAAAAAGCTGGAACGTGGAGCAGGAGGATGTTTATGTGGTGAGGGAGGGGAGATTTGTGAAAGTTGAAAAATAATTTTTTGACAGACCTCCACTGAATTTTTTGGCGGGTTCGGGCATGGTTTTGTTTTATTTGAGAATTGGCAACTTATGCTTTTTACAGAAGGCTGTTGCACATATAAATATAAAGTAATGTCCACTGTTTCAAACCCCGTCTCCGTGCCCTTCCGATAGAGGGGGACAATTCCCCCTCTCCCTCTTGCGGATAAAGACAATATTGTCCTTACTTTTGGGCAGCAATTAAATAAATACACCGACCATGAAAGAAGACAAAATACTCACCCTCCACCCCGAAGGCCAGCCCGGCGCAATGCTTTTGCTGCACGAATATGAAATGGCAAAAGAGGCCATCGTCGAGTTTTTTTTGATAAAACCGACAGGCACTGTGGAAGAAATAAATACCAGCGCCGCCAATAAACTGGGCGGAAAAATAAAAGGCGAAATCAACCCTTTCCTCACCTCCGTCCGCCTCGACATGGAGGCGAGGGACTATATCGAAAAAGTACCGGGCAGCGACCCAACGGAGTACCGACTGAAATTGATACGCTGCTGATAGAGGTGATGCCTTTGCGCGGGGCAAGCGGGCGGAAAGGCGTCAACTCGAAGAGTCGGTCAGAGTTGACGCCTTTCCGCCCACTCGCCCCGCGCAAAGGCATCACCTCTTAAAA
>DROJ01000321.1 GCA_011321935.1 Bacteroidota bacterium
CAAGCCCCGTCTCCAAGCCCTTCCAATAGAGGGGGAATTTATTCCCCCGATACATTCCCCCGATACATTCCCCCAATAATATTCCCCGATATAAACAAAAAAAAAGAACGGCACATGGCCGTTCGGAATATCTCGTGAAAAAAAAGTTTATTTTAGGTTTTAATAGCGGATATATCGGGGGAATATATCGGGGTATGTGTCGGGGTATGTATCGGGGGAATAAATTCCCCCTCTTTTGGAAGGGCATGGGGCCGAAATTAATGCAGCCGTTTTTTCACTACCGGTTTTAAGGGGAATAAATTCCCCCTCTTTTGGAAGGGCATGGAGACGGGGCTTAATGCGACCGCTTTTTTACCACTGGCTTCAGATAGCTTTTCCTCTTGAACAATTTCTTTTTATGCCGTTGCTGGTATTTTCTTTTTTTATGCCGTTTGCTCAGCGGGGGAATAAATTCCCCCTCTTTCGGAAGGGCATGGAGACTGGGCTTTGGGTGCTCTTTGAACACCTCGTATTTTTCATCAAAATCGAGCCCGTATTTATCGGTCAGATTAACGGAGATAGTGAGGCCGCCAAAAAAATACCAGTCCTTGTTGTTGGGGTTGCCCCTGTCCGTTCCCATCGGGTCGTCGCCAAACTCCCCGGTCAGTTCAGGGCTGCGGTATGCAAGTGCAGCTACGACAGGTTCTGTTTTGCGAAGCGAGATCACGTCGGGGTAATAAGCGCTGACATCATCCAGGTAATCGGTAAAGGTTTTTCTGGCGCCAAACTCAAGCCCGAAGTTTATTTTATAGGTCAAGTTGAATTTCATCCCCAGTCCAAAAGGGATGGCAAAAGCATATTTGCTGTATTTTTTGCCTTCCAGTTGCAGCGGCTGGAGGTCGTACCAAGAGCCGCGCATCTGGGCCTGTGGGTTGAAATGTGCCAGCGCGAAACCGGTGAAAAAATAAGGCACGCCCGTTTGTTCGGCCCTGATATTAAAAGGCGATAAATTGATTTCCCCGGTCGCCGACAGCTCGATTATGTCCGAGCGGAAGTTCAGGTTCCTTTTTCTGGTGGCTGTTGATTTTGCGTTCGAGTCGCTGCCGCTGATGGCCCCTTTTGTCAGCGATGCTTTGGCCGAAAGGTATTTGGTGAAATTGTACCTCCCAAAGATGCCGATCATCGAGCCGAAGCCCTCTTTTTTCACCGACTGCTCGCTGAGGTCGCCTGAATAATTGGACAATCCGAGTTGCGTACCCACTTCGAGGTACTGTGCTTTTAGCGAAGCGACCACAAAAAAGCAAGTTATTAGTAAGCTCGTTCTTCTCATAACACGTGGAAATTAATTTTAGGATAATATGTTAACTTCGGGTTGTCAGCATAAAACATATTACAATTAATCAAATAAGAGGCCAAAAACAATTTATCGAAAAAAATAACCTGTTTTTTTGGCCGGGCTTGCGGGCAATTGGGAGAGGCTGCAAAGGGCGGGGATTAAAACGGGCAAAAAACAGTTAATAAAAAGTGCTTTTGTCCCTAACTTTACCATTTTATCAACGTACTGTATCAGCAAATAAAATTCATGGATATGTATTCAAAAATCATTGCCTTCTGCCTTGTCCTTGCCACTATTTCACTTTTCACCTGCAGCGAGGAGACGCCTCCTGCCCCGGCAGCAAACGGGGACGCAGCCGAAACAGAGCAAGCGGCCACTCCTTCCGACCCCAGGTTTGAACTGCTGCCTTCTTCCCAAACGGGCATTGCCTTTTCAAACAAAATAACCGAGTCTTACCAGCAAAACATCCTGACCAATGCCTACCTATATAATGGTGGCGGGGTCGCTGTCTTGGACGTCAACAACGACGGCCTGCCCGACCTCTACTTCACGGCCACCCAGCAAAGCAACAAACTTTACCTGAACAAAGGGAACTGGCAGTTTGAAGATATTACCGAAAAGGCCGGGGTAGGGGCCACGGAAGGCCTGAAAACCGGCGTGACCGTTGTTGATGTAAACGGGGACGGCTTTCAGGACTTGTACGTTTGCCGTTCCGGCAAGCAGCCGGGTGCGCTCAGGGCCAATTTGTTGTTCATCAACAACGGCGACCTCACATTTGCCGAAAAGGCTGCCGAGTATGGCCTTGCCGACCAATCTTCTTCCAACCAGACCAATTTTTTTGATTACGACCTCGACGGCGACCTCGATGCCTATGTGCTCAACCATCCCGTTGATTTTGGCTCGGTCAATAACATCAGCGCAAAAAATGTCGATGGCAAAATTGTCAGGAAGACCGAACCGCTGACCGAATTCGATTCCGACAGGTTGTACCGCAACAACGGCGACGGCACTTTTACCGATGTGAGCAAAAAAGCGGGCATCAACAACCGGGCCTGGGGGCTGTCCGTCACCGTTACTGATTTCAATAACGACCGCTACCCGGATGTGTTTGTCGGCAATGATTATATCGAGCCGGACTATTTGTACATCAACAACGGGGACGGTACTTTCTCCATCCAGACCGATCAATATTTCAGGCATATGAGCAACCATACCATGGGCGTTGACATAGCCGACCTGAACAACGACGGCCTCGTTGACCTCGTGGGGCTTGACATGGTTGCCGAAGATTTCCAGCGCCAAAAACAATTGATGACGACCATGATGTCAACCCGCTACAACAAACTTGTCACCTATGGCTACGGCCACCAGATCATGCGCAATGTGCTGCAACTGAACACGGGGCGGCCTGCCAGCCAGGGCGATGTTTTTAGTGAAATCGGGGTGCTTTCGGGCGTGTGGAACACCGACTGGAGCTGGGCGCCCCTATTGGCCGATTTTGATAACGACGGATATAAAGACCTCTATGTGACCAATGGTTACCGCAGGGACCTTTCCGACCTTGACTACCTGATGTACACCGCCCCAGAAAATGCACCGGGCGGAAAGCTCGACCCGAAAAAATTCCCCTCCATATACGATTATTTAAACCTCATCCCCTCCACGCCGCTCCGCAACTATATGTTCAAAAACGTGGACGGGGTCCATTTTAAAAATGTGAACAGGGAGTGGGGCATGGTCAAACCGACTTTCTCCAGCGGCACTGCATATGTTGATCTGGACAATGATGGAGACTTGGATCTATTGGTCAGTAATATTGATGCGGATATTTTGGTTTATAAAAATATGACCGCAGATAAAGGGGGCACCAATTGGTTGCAGGTAATATGCGAAGGCACTAAAAAGAACCCGCGGGGAATTGGCGCAAGGGTGAAAATCACTTTTTCCGACGGCAGTGTCCAATATCAAGAAATGGCAGCTACCCGCGGTTTCTTGTCGTCTTCCCAGCAAATGCTGCATTTCGGTTTTGCCCCCGGCAATAAGGTCGAAAAACTGCAAGTTCAATGGCCGCCCAATGGCCGGGTGCAAACATTAAAAAACATAGAACCCAACCAAAGGATTACCCTGAAATATACAGATGCAAAAAAAGGGAAATGGGAGGAGACCAAACCTGCCCCTTTGTTTAAAACAGCCAATAATACTGGGCTTGATTTCCGGCATGTCGAAGACGCATTCGAAGACTTTGACAGGGAGCGTTTGCTGCCGCACAAATTTTCGGATTTAGGGCCTTCCATAGCGGTCGGCGATGTGAACGGCGATGGTCTGGAAGATGTATATGTCGGAGGGGCAAGGGACCAGGCAGGCCTGCTTTTTTTGCAAAACAAAAACAGCAAATTTGTGAAGACAAAATCGCAGGCATGGGAGACCGAAGCATATTACGAAGATATGGGCGCCGCATTTTTTGATGCCGATGGAGACAATGACCTCGATTTATATATCGCATCGGGCGGCAGTACTTACGACAATAATTCTGCTAATTATCAAGACCGCTTATATATAAATGACGGGAAAGGCAATTTCAGTAAATCAAAAAACAAATTGCCCGCAATAACCGCAAGCGGCTCAAATGTAACGCCCTATGATTTTGACGGCGACGGCGATATGGATTTGATTATCGGCGGCTTGGTTACCCCCGGGGCTTACCCCACGCCTCCGGCGACTTGTTTTTTGAAAAATGAAAATGGGAAATTCTCCGAAATATGTGCGGACGCAGCCCCGGGCTTGAAAAATATAGGAATGGTCAATGATATGGTCTGGGCAGATATTGACGGCGACAAAAAAGATGAACTGATCGTGGCAGGGGAGTGGTTGCCTATTTCTGTTTTTAAAAATGAAAACGGAAAACTGAGCAATGCCACTGCTTCTTTTGGCCTCGGAAATACCAACGGCTGGTGGAACAGCGTGCATGTGGCCGACCTCGACGGCGACGGCGACATGGATATTGTCGCCGGTAATTTAGGCGAAAATACGAGGCTGAAAGCATCGGCCGACAAACCCTTAAAATTGTTTGCAAAAGACTTTGACAACAGCGGAAACCTCGATGCGGTGCTGGCTTATTATAAAGGCGATAAATTATATCCGTTGCCCAACAAAGATTTGATGATCCAGCAAATGCCCGTCTTGAAAAAGAAATTCGTTTTTTATAAAGATTACGTGGCCGCGACCATGCAAGATGTATTTTCTGAAAAAGACCTGAAGGATGCGCAGCAATATTCGGCCAATACTTTTGCCACAAGTTGGTTTGAAAATAAAAACGGAAAATTTGTGCAGCACGAACTCCCTGTGCAGGCGCAATTTTCGCCCACCAACGCAATAGACGTTGCGGATTATAATGGCGATGGAAACATGGACATATTGCTGGTCGGCAACAGCTATGCACCCGATGTTGAGACCGGCAGGTATGATGCGGGAAATGGCGTTTTGTTATTTGGCAACGGAAAAGGCGGGTATGAGTTTGCCCCCAATACCGAGACCGGTTTTTGGGCAACCAAAGAGGCCCGTGATCTGGCAAAGGTCAAATTGGCAAATGGAAAGACTTTGTTTTTGGTGGCCAATAATAATGATGTCCTGCAGGCTTATGTTTTGGAATAGAAATTATACTGCACCATTTTAAGTTTTCCCGACCCTTCGGGAAAACCTATTATGGTCGAGTATAAAACACAAATCTGGGTTTTAACCCAAAAATATGTACGTATGTTTTGGGTTAAAACCCAAATTGGATCGTTCCCCCCCGGTTGAAACCGGGGGTTAGTGAAACCATACTTTGAACGACCTGAGTAGTTACCTACCATAAAATAAACCCTGAATATTTTATCATCATATCAACATGCTTTTTTCCCATGAAAAAACGACTGCCGATACTCCTTTTTATATTCTTTTTTATTTCAAAAATACCTGCGCAGGAACTGCACCACGTATTGGGTGAAATATTGGTGCAAATAAACCCTAAAGCCGATATTAAAGATATAGCCCGCCAATTAAATTATTTTAAAAACAAGCCCACAAAAATTAAAATAAAAAAAGAACTCTCCGCTCCGATGCACATCTGGCTATTGGAATTTGATTATGCAAATATCAACGAAAACCATTTTTTGAATAAAATAATAAACCTGAATGATGTCCGAAATGCGCAATTGAACCGCTTGGTCAAAATGCGGCAAAACATTCCCAACGACCCCAACTTTGACCTGCAGTGGATGTGGCTGAACACCGGGCAAAACGGCGGACTGCCCGACGCCGATATTGACGCCGACCTCGCCTGGGACATCACCACGGGCGGGCAAACAATGGACGGCCATGAAATAGTGGTCTGCATAATAGAAGGCTGCAACAGGGACCACCCCGACCTGCAGGGCAACCTCTGGTTCAACGAACAGGAAATACCCGGCAATAATATGGACGACGACGGAAATGGATATGTTGATGATTATAATGGCTGGAATATTACTTCCAACAATGATTTTATCAATTCCGAAAACCACGGCACCATTACCTCCGGCATGGTGGGGGCAAAAGGAAACAATGGGCTATTGATAACGGGAATAAATTGGGACGTGAAAATAATGCACGTCGATTATAATTCTTTTTCTGAAGCGGATGCGGTGGAGGCATATACTTATCCTTTAATTATGCGGAGGCTATATAATCAGACAGGAGGGGAACAGGGGGCCTTTGTTGTGGCAACCAATTTGTCGGCAGGTATTGACGGAGGCGACCCCGCAGACTCCCCGCTTTGGTGTGCCATATACGATACACTTGGTACAGCAGGTATTTTAAATTGCGCAGCAACTACCAATGACGATGTGAATGTGGATATAGTCGGTGATATCCCGACCGCTTGTTCGAGCGAATATTTAATTGCCGTGACTTCTACCGATGACAACGATATGCGGACGAGCGGCGGTTATGGAATTG
>DROJ01000322.1 GCA_011321935.1 Bacteroidota bacterium
AGCGTTTTATAATGGTTCACGGTCAATAGTCCTTGGGAAATAGCGAGCGCATGCTGGCAAGTATTTTTTTATAAAAACCACAGACAAAAAACCATTCGGTTAACAATGTTCATAATTCCAACGTATATTCTGCGGTGCGTTTTGATATGCAAATTTATTTATATTTATATTAAATTCCATGCGAAAGCGGAAATATTTTCCGTTTTTTTTATAAAAAGTTTTCCACAAGGCGTGGGCAATGATATGTTGGGCGGGCATGAAATTTTGGTTACCCCCATAGGAATCCTGTGGGTAATATATAGCGCGGAAAGGGCAGGGGAAAACGAACCCGACATTTTGAAACACACACAATACAATCACAAAAAAAACCGACGAATTCATATCCCTGTCGGTTTTTATCTTTTTGAAAGATGGCCCCGTCGCACGGTCAGTATGACCAACTGTAATGCGGGTTAAGCGAACGGGAGAAAAACCCTGCCTACCGGTACGTCCGTATGGACAGGCAGGCATTTAGCCATTCAAACCATTCAACCATGGGTGTATTTCAAAACTTCGGTGCGGGACAGCCACCCCTACTGGGGACTAAGGGGCCAAGCGGGGGAAAGGCCGAAGTTTTGAAATACACCATTCAACCATTTATATCACTCCACAATCGCCTCATACACCGCATCCATCACATATACCCTCGTGTTCATGTCCCCCAATTTATTGGGCTTCATTTTCGGGTAAGTCCTGTTGGAAAGGAAGATATAGACCAGTTCATTTTCCGGGTCAACCCATGCGGCGATGCCCGTAAAGCCGAGGTGGCCGAAGGTGCTTTCGCTCGCCTGCGGTGAGAGGTTGGGTTCGTGGCGGCGGTCGAGCTGCAGCATATCGAAGCCGAGGCCGCGGCGGGTACAGCCGTTGCAGCGGGTGGCGTATTGGTGGATGGTCTGCGGCTGCAGGTATTGGGTGCCGCCGTATGAGCCTTTATTTAATAACATCTGCATCAGTTTGGCGAGGTCGTTGGCATTGGAAAAAAGCCCTGCGTGTCCGCTCACTTGGTCGAGCATGGCAGCGCCCATATCATGCACATAGCCCTGTATGCGCCGCTGCCGGAAATAGCGGTCTTCTTCGGTGGGCGGCATGCGGTCGAGGGGGAATTTTTCGAGCGGCCTATAAGTGGTCGTTTCCATGCCCATTGGTTTGTAAAAATTATTCTGCACATAATCTTCCAATGGCTCGCCCGCTTGTTTATTGATAATATGGTGGGCAATATAAAAGGCGAGGTCGCTGTATTTATATCCATTGCCCGGCAGCATGGGACTGTCTATTATTTGCTTCCATATAGTGTCGGGATAATCGTCGCGCAGATATAGGTTTTTTGCGACGGGCAGGTTGTATTTCCCCTCCGGTTTTGATCTGTAAAACTTGGGCAGCGGTTGTTTTTTTGCCGATATAGTATTTTCATAAAATTTGATCCAAGTAGTGAGCCGCGCATGGTGGGTCAACATTTTGGAGAGCGGTATATCCGCTTTATTGCTGCCGATCAATTCCGGCAAATATTTTTTTGCCGGGTCATTATAATCGAATTTTCCTTCGTCCTGCAATTTCATTAAAGATACGGTGGAGGCCGCTATTTTGGTAACACTTGCGAGGTCGAATATATCGGACGTTTTTGTGGCCCTTGCGCTTTTATCATAACTATGCTTGCCGTATGCTTTTTGGAAAACGACTTTCCCTTTCCGCGCCACCAATACCACTGCGCCGGGCGTTGCATGTTTATTTATGGCCTCATATACGAAGCTGTCTATTTTCATTAATTTATCGCTGCTCATGCCGACCTCTTCTGGCAGGCCATAACTCAATCTTTGCAAACTCGGTGTCACCACGCCCATGCCCGCTTTGCTTTTTTCGGTAACGGTGACGGGCAGCCTCCCTTGTATCGGATATGCGCCAAATAATGCCTGCGCTGCTATTTCCTGTACGTCGTCGGCTTCCTCATAAGCGAGCAGTATATTGTTTATTCCGTCAAAATATTTTAAAGAATAAGCATTTCCAAATACGGTCAATATTACTTTTGTCTGCTGCCGCAATTTATTGATAAATTCTTTGGTGTTTTGTGAAATGCCAAAACCTTTTGAAGATTTCTGGCTCATATCGTGCAGGCTGACTATTACCGCATCTTTGTTTTTTAATTTATTCAATAAAATATTTTGCTGTTTTGTGCTTATGTTTTTTTCGGCCGTATATGTTTCTATATTTTTATAAAAATTCAAATGAGTATGGAACGGGTTGCCTTTTTTTGCGCCGATTGCTAATGCCGCTATATTTCCCATTTTTTCAAAACCGCCGTTTTTTGGATTGCCGAGGGGTATTATATTATCCCCGTTCCTCACCAATGTCAGCGCATTTTCGATCAGTTTCCTGCGCAATGCTTTTGCGGCAAAATCATTTACATCGGCGCGCACATTTTCCACTTTTATATTTTCATAATCAATGATGCCCATCCGGTATTTCCAGCGCAGCACTTTTTTTACACTTTTATTGATTAACGAGCTGTCGAGTTTTCCTTCCGCCAGCCATTTTTTTACGACCCTAAAACCTACGTCCACATTGCTCGGCATCAGCAGCACATCGTTGCCAGCGGCGAGGGCTTTTGCCTCTACTTCGCCAGGGCCGTGGTACTTGGTCACGCCTTTCATTTCGAGCGCATCGGTCATGACAATGCCGTTGAAATGCAGTTTGTTTTTTAATAAACCGGTCACTGTCGGATAGGAAAGGGTGGTGGGCAAATTTTCGGACGGGTCGAGGGCAGGCACATGCAGGTGGGCCACCATGATACTGCCGACGCCCTGTTGGATGAGCATTTTAAAAGGGTAGAGTTCGATGCTGTCGAGGCGCGCCATCGTGTGCGGGATGACGGGCAGGTCTTTGTGGCTGTCGGTGTCGGTGTCGCCGTGGCCGGGGAAATGTTTGGCGCAAGCCATCACGCCGTTGTCCTGCATGCCGCGCATATATTGGTAGGCTTTGGCGGCCACGTTGCGGGGGGCTTCGCCAAAGGAACGGTAGTTGATGACGGGGTTGGCGGCGTTGTTGTTCACGTCGGCCACGGGCGCAAAATTGAGGGTGACGCCGATGCGCCTCAAGTGCCGGGCGATGGTTTTTCCCATTTCATAAATCAGCGTTTTGTCCTGTATTGCGCCCAGCATCATCTGCCGCGGGAAGGCGAGCGCCTTGCCCTTGTAGCGCCATCCAACGCCCCATTCCGCATCGAGCGAAACGAAGAGCGGGACGTGCTTGGCCAATGCCTGGTAGCGGTTGGTGAGTTCGACCTGTTTCTCCGGCGAGCCTTTAAAAGTGGGGTTGAAAAAGCAGAGCCCGCCGATGTGATATTTTTCGATCTGCTCGGCCACCCTGTCCATGTTTGCCTGGCTCCAGTCCGATTGTGCGCGTATCCAAACCAATTGGCCGAGGCGCTCGTCGGGGGTCATTATCTGGAAAATACTGTCCACCCATGACTGTTCTTTTTCTATTTCTTCGATGGAAATACGGGTGCTGCTGTCCTGCCGGTTGAAGGTGGCGGCAGAGACAAAAAGCAGTGCAAAAAGGATGGCGAAAAGGGAAAAGGATTTTTTCATTTCTATTTATTTGCTGGCGCAAAATATTAGACTTTATTCGGTTGACGGCCAACGGCAAACGGTTGACGGCCTGCCGTACCATAAATTTCAGAATAAAGTCTATTGGGTGATATACTGCACCACTTTAGGTTTTCCCGAAGGGTGGACAAGTCGTGCGTTTGGGGGGAAATTGCGGGGCAATGGATGTGCCCCGTAAAGTGGCTGCATTGCGGGGCAACTTCCTGTTGCCCCGCAATTTTTTCAGGAAATGCACGACTTGTCCCGACCCTTCTGGAAAACCTAAAATGGTTCAGTATAAAAGTTGACAACTTTTTATTTACGGGGTAAATCTACCAAAAATTATTTCCCCTCAAATATTCTCTCACATATTCTTCAACTCCTTCCTCTAAACTGTAGAATTTTTTGTCGTAACCCGCTGCCCTTAATTTAGACATATCCGCTTCCGTAAAATATTGGTAAGTACCGCGTATATCTTCCGGCGTGTCGGTAAAAGAAATGTTCGGCTCCAGATCCATTGCTTTAAAAGTATTGGTGGCGAGGTCGAGAAAAGTCCTGGCCTGCCCTGTGCCGACATTATAGAGGCCGCTGTTTTTTCTGTTTTTATAAAAAAAATAAATCACGTCCACCACGTCTTTCACGTAAATAAAATCGCGGCTTTGGTGCCCGTCGGCAATATCCGGTCGGTGGGAGCGGAAGAGTTTCATGCCGCCCGTTTTCCTGATTAGATTGACGGTGTGATATATAACGGAAGCCATGCGCCCTTTGTGGTATTCGTTCGGGCCATATACGTTGAAAAATTTTAGGCCGGCCCAGAAGGGGGGGGGATTTGGGATTTGGGATTTGGGATTTGATACGGTGGGCTGCGTACGGAGAACCCATTTGTCGAAATCATTTTTGGAGACGCCGTATGGGTTGAGCGGTTTTAATTTATCAACAATATCATGGCTATCAATATACCCATGCTCGCCGAGGCCATAGGTGGCGGCGCTGGAGGCATATATGAGCGGGATATTATTTTCGGAACATATCTGTCCTATTTTTTTTGAATAATTCAAATTCAGTTCGTCAAATATGGCGGTGTCTTTTTCGGTGGTATCGGTGCGGGCGCCGAGGTGGAAAACAAAATCTATTTCACCCGCATTTTTATTAAACCAAGAAAGGAATTCGGAGCGCTCTATTTTGGAATGGAATATTTTGTTTTCAAGGTTTTTATTTTTTTGGGGAAATGAAAAATCATCAACGAGGACCAGATCGTTGTGGCCCTCTATATTTAGTTTTTTTATTAAACAGCTTCCGATAAAACCTGCTGCACCTGTGACTATTATCATTTTAAATAAAAATTAAAAAGCAGGCTCTTTGAGGTGATGCCATTGCGCGGGCGGTGGCGGGTGGAAAGGCGTTGCCTCAAAGGGGGGGCTGCTGACGTTAAAACTATATTGGTCGAGTACAACATGCTTTTGGCCCCATACCGGCTGCTTTTATACTGAACCACTTTAGGTTTTCCCGAGGGGGCGGGACAAGTCGTGCATCGAGGGCAGGTACTCCCCTTCTGGGGCTGGGGGCTGGCAAGGGCAAATGCACAAAACCTAAAGTGGTTCAGTATAAAAGCCAAGCCTTCATCAGGCAACAGCAAATTCAGAATCGGGACGCCGCTGTGGGGAGATAAAACCAAGCACCAAGTCTTTTTCAGTTCCGCTAAAGGCGGATGACAAAAAACAGTGGAGCCGAGTGAGCATTTAGTGCATTTACCTCGGCTGATTAAAAAGATACTTACTAAACTATAAGGTGGATATTAAACGTTAAACCGAATTAGAAACATAACCTCTTTTAATACCCTATCTTCAAAGTCTTCCCGTCCAAATGCACGCCGTTGGAATAGGATATTTTTATTTTTTCCTCCTCCGTTCCGCCGACGGTTTCGCCGTCGTTCAAAATTATATTTCCAGAAATGGTATAATGGGCAATATCATAAATAAAACCCAATATTTCTTCCATTGTTTTTTTAGAATCGACAATTTCCAGTTCCTCCAGTCCAAACTCTTTCAGGCCATAGGTATAGACCGAGTTGCCTTTGTCCGATTGTTTTTTCCCAAAATAAATCCAATTGAAAAGCGGCAGCTTATTGCCGTCCATACTGTCTGCATTTTTAATAAAAAAATCTTTTGACAGCACGAGCGTTTGGCCGCCCATATATATGCCCGTCGCATCGGAATGTTTTAAAATAATGGCGGCCATTTTGGTATATTTTTTATAAAGGTCGAGTTTGCTGTTTTCGCCGACGACGGCAATGATGATGTGCGATTTATTGTTCAGTGCCGAGCGGGCATCTTTCCATAAATAGCAATATTCGACTGCATTTTCCAGCTCGTCCCCGGGCACGGGCGCCGGTATCATGGCGATCATAAAAGTAGTGCTGTCCACTTTAAAAGAAATGGTCTGGTCGTTTCCGTCAATATCTTCTTTTTGGATGTCCCAAGTATTGAGGATGCCTTTTTCAATGTTTTCATAATCCATCAATTTCATTTCCGGCAGCAGTACCATGCCCATCACGGTGGAGGTGTTTTCGGTCATTGCCGGGACTTGGGAATATATGTTTGAATTAAATAAAAAAAGGAAAGAAAAAACAATTAATTGGTATTTCATGGAAATGTTTTTTGCTAATTGCCAATAGCCAATAGCCAATCAAGACATAAAATAGGCCACCGCTAGGTCATATCCTTTCAGCCCCAAACCAATAATGCTGCCCACGGAACAGGGAGCCGTAAATGATTTGTGCCTGAATTCTTCCCGGCTAAAAGTATTGGAAATATGGACTTCGACGACGGGCGTTTCGATGGCCGCTATGGCATCCGCCAATGCGATGGAAGTGTGCGTATATGCGCCCGGGTTGAAAATGATGCCATTATAGGTGAAGCCTGCCCCGTGCAATTTATCAATCAATTCGCCCTCGTGGTTGCTCTGGAAATAGTGCATGGTGACGGTGGGGAATTCCGTTTGCAACAGTTCGAAATATTCTTCGAAAGTCTGCCTGCCATATACTTCCGGTTCGCGCTTGCCGAGCAGGTTGAGGTTAGGGCCGTTGAGTATCAATAATTTCAAAATGATAAATGTTCAATGTTTAGTGGTTAATCATTTAACGTTAATCACTAAACATTAATTAATTGGCCATTTCCGACATGAACTTGAGCCTTACCAATTGTATTTCCTCCAGTTCGTAGTCGTCGTCTTTGAGTTCGCGGTAGGCAGTGTCGGGGTCGTCGGTTTCGGCCTCCATGAAATATTCAAAAAGTTCTTCGACAATGCTTTCGTCCACCATTTCGTCGAGGTAATAGTCAATGTTGACCTTGGTGCCGGAAGAGACGATGGCGTCGAGTTCTTCGAGCAGTTCGTAATCTTTCAGGTCGTTCTGGCGGGCTATTTCCGGGAAGGGGAGTTTGCGGTCAATGGCCTGAATGATGGCCACTTTCATCCTCGATTTGTTGGCCACTTGTTTGATGACCACATCGTTTGGCCGTTCGATTTCGTTGGCCTCCACGTATTCTTCGATTGTTTCGATAAAGGGGCGGCCATAGCGCTTTGCCTTGCCGGTACTGACCCCCTGCACATGGGCCAGTTCTTCCATGGTGATGGGGTACTGCGTGGCCATGTCCTCCAGGGAAGGGTCTTGGAAAATGACAAAGGGCGGTACATTTTTCTCTTTGGCAATCTGGCGGCGCAGGTCTTTCAGTATTTTGACGAGGACTGCGTCGAGGACTGCGGTGCGGCCTCCGGCATCGTAATCCGATTCCGAACTGTTGTAGTCAAGGTTGATCGGTATTTTGAATTCAAAGGGTTTTTTGACAAAAGCCTCTCCTTTCGTCGTCATTTTCAAAACGCCGTAAGTTTCGATGTCTTTGCGGATCAACTGGTTGAGCATGGCATGGCGGAAAATGGAATGCCAGAAGATGTCGTCTTTGTTTTTGCCAGCGCCGAACAGAGGCTTTTTGTCGAAGCGGAAATCCTTCATTTCCTTGGTCCCTTTGCCGGTCACAAAATCCACGAGGGTCTTTATTTTATAGTTCTCTTTCAGGGCGGCTACAGCTTCGATGGCGATTTTCATTTCGTCGGTCACATTGACTTTTTCTTTTGGGTTTTTGCAGTTGTCGCACATCTTGTTGCAGTCCTTTTCGTCAAATTCTTCCCCAAAATAGAAGAGCAAAAAGCGGCGGCGGCAGCCCGTGGTCTCCACATAGGCCATCACTTCTTGCATGAGCTGCGAGCTCATTTCGCGTTCGGCCACTGGTTTGTCGCGCAGGAATTTTTCCAGCTTTGCCATGTCCTTGTAAGAAAAGAAGGTGACACAGCGCCCGGGCAGTCCGTCGCGGCCGGCCCGTCCGGTTTCCTGGTAGTAGTTTTCGATACTTTTGGGAATGTTGTAGTGGATCACAAAACGCACGTCGGGCTTGTCAATGCCCATGCCGAAAGCGATGGTGGCAACGATGACGTCGGTGTCTTCCATGAGGAAGGCGTCTTGGGTCTTGGAGCGGGTTTTGGCATCGAGGCCGGCATGGTAAGGGGCTGCCCTAATGCCGTTGACCCTCAGTACTTTGGCGATTTCTTCTGTTGATTTTCTCGCCTGCACATATATAATGCCCGACTGGCCGGGTACGCTTTTAACGACCTGGACGATCTGCTTCATCGTTGCTTCTTTTTTTCCTTTTGACCTTATTTCATAAAACAGGTTGTCGCGGTTGAAGGAAGAGACGTAGGTGTCCACATCATCCATGCGGAGGTTTTTCACGATGTCGGACTGCACTTTTGGCGTTGCCGTTGCGGTGAGGGCGATGATGGGTATTTCTTTGTTGATGGCGTCTATCATTTCGCGGATGCGGCGGTACTCCGGCCGGAAATCATGGCCCCACTCAGAGATGCAGTGGGCTTCGTCAACAGCTACAAAAGAGATATTTGTGTTTTTAAAAAACTCGATGTTCTCTTCTTTGGTGAGTGTTTCGGGAGCCACGTAGAGCAATTTTGTTTTTTGCGCCACGATGTCGGCTTTTACTTCTTTCATCTGTACCCGGGTGAGGGAGGAGTTGAGGAAGTGCGCCACGCTGTCGTCTTGGCTGTGTGCCCTGATACTATCGACCTGGTTTTTCATCAGGGCGATAAGGGGGGAGATGACGAGGGCCGTGCCTTCCATCATGAGCGCCGGCAACTGGAAGCAAAGTGACTTGCCGCCGCCCGTGGGCATGATGACAAAGGTGTCTTTGCCGTTCAGTACGCTTTGGACGATTTTGCCCTGATTGTCTTTGAAGCTGTCAAAACCGAAGTATTTTTGGAGGTTTTCGTGGAGACTGTCTTTGACAAGTGTTTTTTCCGCTACCATCATTTTTCGCTGGTGTTTTAATATGATTTGTTCATTGAGATAACATTTGGTGATTGTGGGCAGGGGGCTCTTGGGCCTAAAATGTTTTCGATTGTTAAATGTAGTTACTTTTTATGATCTTGAAGAAATTCTTTGGCAAAAATTTTTGAGGGAGTTTGAAAAAGAAGAGAGGTGAGCAAATGTTCAAATACGTTTTTTCTGCCTATAAGTTCGCCGCCATCTTACCAGTTTATAAAAATGTTTAATATGTTTTTTCAAAAAGCAGCCAAAAGTAAAAAATCGTTTTGAATTGACCAAAAGTATTTTTGCCGTGGCCGGAAGTTGTAAGTAGGCGGTTGGTGAAATCAATATTTTTGAGGGGCTTAAATTGTTGCAAATGCAAAATGTAAAAGTTCGCCCTGCCCGGAAGTACTGGCTTCCAAACTTCCGGACAGGACGTACTTTTACATTTTGCTTTTGGTGTTTTGCATTTTAGATTTCCTTAGTTCCTTTGCCAGATGAATACCGACAATAGCTCCACTATTATCTCCACCGCCCTGCGCACCCTCGATATCGAGATAGAGGTGCTGCAAAAACTCCGTTCGGGCATC
>DROJ01000323.1 GCA_011321935.1 Bacteroidota bacterium
GCTTTGGGGCCTTCTTCGATGCCGTGAACATTGGTGCGCCGCTCACTTCCGGCCAAGAGCCATTCACGGCACAGCTTTACCTTTCTGTGGACAACAGTTTGAGCATGGACGACCTGCCCATTGGCGGGCCATTGACCTTGGGCGTGGGCACCGGTTCCACCACGGGCGGGGCCATCCCGGCGGGCATTTCCCCCGGCCAGTATTTTGCTTTGCTAAAAATAGATGCCGCCGAACAGGTTGCCGAGAGCAATGAGGCGAACAATGTGGGGGTCGCTCCGCAAATGGTCACGGTGACGGGCGGCGGCGATGTCTGTGGTTTTTTGAAAACCTATGGGCCGGACCCGAACGTGGTCGGAAATGCCAGCCTCGAATATGATGGAGTGGAAACGGCCTCGGGCTACCAGTTTAAAATCCGGGGCGAATCTGTCGGCCAGCCCACGTTCCGTTTGGTCACGCTCGAAACCGATTTCGGCGGCAACCAGACCAGCCTGACCGACGAAGACCTGCCCCTGCCTTTTGACCCTTTCACCGCCACGGGCGACCCCGCCACCGACGAAATTACGGTGACGAAGTCCGATGCTTCCGGCGCTACCATCTGGACGAATACTTTCACCCTCGACGTGGCCGTGGACATCAACCAGCTTGATGTGAACCTCGTTGAAGTAAGCAGCGGCCACCTCGTGTTCGGCACGTACAGATATTCCGACGGGTCTAACCATTGGGTGCCCTACGTTGTCAAGCTCGATGCCGACGGGGCGCTGGTGCAGCAGAATTTTTTGACCGGTTTGGGACTGACCGAGCCCCTCGGCCTTGGCCACCTGCCCCAGTCCGTTGCGGACGGGCATTTTTTCACCACCACCAGCACAAGCGTGATAGAGGTAATCAAGGTGGACGATACCGGGGGACTGCTATGGAACTCTTTCCTGATGAGCGATTTTCCTTCCACCTATTTTCGGGGGATGGTTTTCAGCCCAGACGGGGCCAGCCTCTTTGCCGCCATTGAGGACAATTTGAAGGCCAAGGTCACGAAGTTCAGCTCGGCCACTGGGGCCAGCAGTTCTGCTTTTCTCGGCAACGTTTTCTTCCCCGGGGGCACGCCCACCTTTCCTGAATCCTTTTTCAGCATTGTCCCCACTTCTGACGGCGGTGTGCTTGGTGGTTTCCAAGCCACTTTTCAGCCCAGCGGGCAAGATGTATTTCAGTTTGGAAAACTGGATGCCAACCTCGACCTCGTGTGGTCAAATGAATTCATCGGAGGGTTTATGCACCTCCATGCAGCGGGCGAAACATCGGAAGGGGGCTATCTTTTTGTCGGTATTAAAGACGGTGAACTGGCCGCCATGAAAACCACCCCGGACGGGCAGGTTGTCCCCACTTGTAGCGGCGGCGCGCCCCAGCCGGATTTGGTTCTGGCAAATTTGGGCATTCAAAATCCACTCATCGAAGCAGGGCAAATCCTGAATTATACTTTCGATGCCTCGAACATCGGCAACGGGGCGGCACCGGGCAGTTTTACCATCAAAGGGTACATCTCGACGGACAATGTTTTGAGTGCCGATGACATTCAGGACGGTACCGTGCCGACGGGCAATTATGCCCCCGGCTTCACCGCCCCGAATGTCGCAGGTGCTTCCACCGTTCCGGCGGGGCTGTCGGCAGGGGCGTATTTTTTGATTTTGGCAATAGATGCGGACGGCGTGGTTTCCGAGAGCGACGAGGGGAACAATGTGGTGTCCAGCCCATTCACGGTGACGGGCGTGGGGGTCACTTCCTGTGCTTTTACCTCCATGCACACCCCGGCCACAGGCTTTTCCGCTTTGAACCCCTTCGATGAACTGGCCATGCAAGAAACGGCCGGAGGATATACCGTGACCTATCACGATGTGGAGACTTCAAACCAAAGCCCAAGCACCCTTGGCAGCTATGAACTGGGCTTGGACGGGGCCGTCAATTCCCTTTCCGAATCGCCCATCCCCATCGTATATGATGTGGTCGTCGAGGTGGATGCCGACAACAATGTGGAAATGGTGTTTTTGCAGTCGCCCGACCTGCCCGCCGGGACGCGGGTGGCCATTGATATAAACTATGCCAACCCGACCGTCGTGCTCGCAAGTGGAAAGGCATTCAAAACATCGAACGGTTATGCTTTTGGACTTGGGATAGTGGACAATGCTTCGAGTTTTCCTGTTATCAACAAAGTTGTCCAGACCGATGATTTTGGGCAAAACGTGACCATCGCCGATATGCCGGAGCCTGATTTTTACGGAGGTTTCGGACAGCTCACCGAGGGCAGCGACGGAAGTATATATACGAGTTGGACTACGGCAGGCAACAATACTTTGTTTGCCGTTCCGGCGGGCGGGGCCGCTCCGTGGCAGTTCCGGGTGTTAAGCGACACCCCCTCCGCAGATTGGATTGACACAAAAGTGAGCCACGACGGCAATTTTGTCTATACCCTGAAAACGGACAACCAACAGGCTTTCATCGCAAAGCTCAATGCTTCCGATGGCACCCTGACCGGGATTGACCTCGCTGATTTGAAAGCTTCGCCCCTTCCTTTTGGTTTCCGACGGACTTTTTCCAATGGCATTGAACCGACCTCCGACGGAGGCCTGTTGGTGAGCCTGAAAGCGGTTGAAGTTAATTCGCCGTCCCCGATTAAGTATGAGATTTTGGCAAAATACGATGCCGCCGGGAACTTGGTCTGGAAACAAGAGTTCCTCGATGCCCAATTTACCGTTGCCCCAATCGGCGGCACTTCCGATGGCGGGGCATTGTTCGGGGGCTATCTGCCAAACCTGACAGGCCAGACCATTTTCATCAAACTGACTGCCGTGGGTGAACTGACCCCCGTTTGTGGCGGCGGCACGGGCGGCGGCGACATTGACCTCTCTTTGGACATGAGCACCACCAATGCCGACCCTTCCATTTATACCAGCACCGAGGTCACCCTGACCGTCTCCAATGCCGGCCCGCAAGCGGCCACGGGAGTCGTCATTGACTTCCCCCGCCCGGTCGGCACGGTCTATACCGGGGGCAATGAATGGACGGCCACGCAGGGCAGTTTTAACCCCTTCGGAAATGAAGAATGGAACGTGGGCAACATTCCGGCAGGGGGTACGGCGAGCATCACCGTGAGCTATTTCCTCCTGTCGGCAAATGCCCTCACGCCATATGCCGAGGTATCGGCAGCCAATGAAACGGACGGCGACAGCAGCCCCGGAAACGGCACCTGTTGTACCCCGAACGAGGACGACGAGGCCACCCTCACGCTGAACGCATTTGCCGGAGGCGGGGGCATTGCCCTCGGCAAAAGGGATTTGCTTGGCCGCCCCGTGCAATTGGTCACGGTGTATCCCAACCCGGTCTATCACGGCGAAATAAAAGTGGTCATTGACAGCCGGGTGGACGGCAGCTTTGACCTCGAAGGTTTTGACCTGTTCGGGCGGCGGGCATTTTTACAAAAAATAGAACTGGAAGAGGGAAGGAACGAAATCCTGCTGGACGTGTCGGTGCTTGAAAGCGGCACATATTACCTGAACATGCCCGGGCATAACTGGCGGAACATGCCGCTGCGTTTTGTGGTGGCGAGATGGTAGGTACAATGGGTAAATACCTAAAATAATCAGTTAGACGGGGAGCGGATTTACTGCTCCCCGTTTTTTTTATTTTTTTATGAAAGGAATTATTTATTGTTTATCACATCCCCCCGCACGGGCATATAATCTTCTTTTATTTTTCCGTTGACAATTATTTTTTCAAAATAGCATTTTGCGCCGGTGGCAATCTGCAGTTCTGGGATGTTTTGTACGCTGAAATGCAAATGCGGCTCGGTGGAGTTTCCGGAATTTCCGCATAAACCAAGTATATCTCCCTGCTTTATTTTTTGGCCTTTTTTGACTTTGATGGAATTCATTTTTAAATGGGCAAAAACGATGTATTCTTTGTTTTTTGTTTCTAGCATTACACAGTTGCCATATGCTTGTATTTTGTTCATGCCCGGGACGGTATTGTCTTTTACGCCCTCCAGTACTCTTATTATTTTCCCGTCGCAGGGCGCAATTATTTCTTTTCCAAAAGCATAATAATCGGAATTGCTGCGGCCATCGGTTTTATATGATTTCCCTCTTTTGTCGTTTATCAGAAAATCAAATGCGCCTTGTTGGTGTTTTTGTGCGACATGATAATTTTGTGAGAGCGTGGTGCCGCCCCAAAACACATACCAGTCGCCGTGGAACGGCAATATTAATTTGGTCGTATTTCGCTCCAGTGTTGGTGCGTCAACAAGCTCGTGGAAATTGATGTCCATTTTGCGGAATTGGTTTACTTCGTTAAATGCAAAAGTGAAGTCGAGTGCGGTTATTTCGGTGCTGCCTTTGAAAACATAAACCCCGTTTTTGTTGCGTATCAACTGCATATCTATAAGTTGTCCGACTTTTGATTTTAGATCATGCAGCGAGTTTTTGAGTTTTTTTAACGAAGTCCTTTTTTGCATTTCGGGTGCAAACATCACATGGATCGAATCGTATTGTTCTGCATTAAAATAATACCGGAATTTATCGGCCATTAAATTGGAAGTGTATTGACCGGGTTGGGAATAGGTGGTTTGGCAGGAGGTGAAAGCAGTAGTGAATATAAAAATCAATGAAGATAAATAGGGCGCAGATATTTTTATATGATTGCTTTTATTGTTGGTTGTTAAATACATTGCTTATTTTTTTTTGGTAAAATCCATGATCCAGTTTGTTTCCCACTCGTTATTTTTTTTATCAAAATAAGCCTGCTCCCAGTGGGGTGTTCCATTTTCGGATATTTTCCATAAAAACCGGAGTTTTACTTTTTTGCCATTAAAATCTTCTTCGCCAAAAAACCGGCCTGTCCCGTTTTTAAATGAACCTTTTACTTGCGGCATTAATCCCAAGTTGGGAAATGCCGTGGACAACCAATATAAGGTCCATTCTTTTTTATTTGGGTTATATATGCGGAGGGTGCTGCTGACCTGTTCTTTCCCGTTCCTTGTATTATGAAATTCGTCCATTACCAACATGCCGCCCAATTGTTTCCATACTTTACAGGTGGCTTCGGCCGGTATCCATTCATCGTTATTGACCAGCCATTTTTTGCGGCGTTTGCTGATGACGTCCCATTCACCGAGGAGGAAATCAAAATCACTGGAAATGTTTTCTGCCTGTATATTAGTATTGATTTTTTTTGCAAGGGGAGGCTGTTCGTCAGCGTGTTTGTCTTCTGAGGTGCAGCCAACAAACAGGATGCATAAAATAATTGCAATGCTACTGGTTTTCATGATAATATAGTTTAAGGGAACATAGTAAAACAGATTCCCTTTTTGTGAAATTACCACGCAAAATTATTTTCAATAAAAAACCGGTAATTGTAAAAAACGATTATTGTTTGAAAAACAATTTAGGAGGGAGGCCAGTGGCCGATTTAAAATCTTTAATAAAATGAGACTGGTCAAAGTATTCAAAATGGTAGCCTAAATCGGTAAGCGAGATATCAGGGTTACTCATCCGGTATTGAATAAGTGCGTTTGTCCGGATTATTTTTTGAAACTGTTTTGGACTGAGGCCGACTTCTTCCCTGAATCTTTTCCTGAAATTGGACATGCTCATCCTTGCCATCTCCGCCAATTCTTTTAAGTGGATAAGTCCATTTTTTTTTAACAATATATACAAGGGTTTGTCGAGTGAAGAGGTTGGTATATTCCGAAACTGGCCGGTGAGGAATTGTTCTGCAATCAAAGCCCTTTCCAAATTGTTTTTTGCATGGCATATTTGATCGTTCAGCAGCCGTCCCGCAGCCCCCCATATATCCTGCGGGTCAATTAATTGATTCTTTATTTCAAAAGCATTGGGGGACATAAAATGCCGGGACTTTCCATATTTAAATTCGATGGAAAATACTTCTGTCCCGGGTTTGCCTTTCATTTGGTAAAACCTATTATAAGGGCCGCCGATGAAAACGTCGGGGCGTTTTTCCCACCCATTGCTGAAAGTGGTATTGTGCAGCATGGTAGTGCCGAGCTGAAAGATAATATGGACGGCGTCCAAAGGCATCATGGTTTGGGAAAATGATCCGTGGTCGCCATTTTTATAAAAGTTGAAACTATTGATATACTTGTGCAATATACGGGGGATGTATATTTCGGACGGTATTTTGTTCATAGCCGGCATATTTATTTATTGTCCGATAAAGAGGCTAAATTGGGCGGGCGGGTTGCATTGTCAGCGGAGGTGCATGACCATATATTCTGCGTAGGTTTTAGGTTTTTCCGAGGGGTCGGGTATAGAAAATAATACGCCGGATAAATTAAATAAAAAAAGGCGCCCCACATAATGGGACGCCTTCTTTTGTGTTCGGTTCGAATCAGTATTAATTCATCATTTTGAATTCCAGCGACCGCTGCTCGTTGGGTGCAATTCGGATAGCGATTTTATAATATCCGTTTTCGAGCCACAGCCCGTGCGGGGCAGAAGGGGTGCCGCAAATCCCCTGACATGCAGAAGCTGTGAAATAGCGTCTATTGTCAATTTCTCCGACTGCTTCTACTAACGCATATCCATATTGTTGGCCGAGCGCATCGTAGCGATGGTATTCAGAACTTGTTTTATTTTTTTTCAAATCACCAACAAATACCCGGCTAATGGCAAGCCCTTCAATATCATATCCAGTTTTGTTCACAAATTTAATCATTACGGCATCGGCCTCGGGCAGCACTTCGTTGTCTTTGCTGCAAGCGGTGAACAATAACGGAGCAACTAAAAGTAGGAGAAAATATTTTTTCATGATTTATTAGACTTTATTCTAAAATTTTTTGTGTAGAGCCTTTTCAAAAGCAATGAATTTGGACGGTTTGTGTGCTAGCGCACACAAATCCGAATAAGGTCTATTGTTTTTGTAAAAATCTGCTGCAAAATAGCTGGTTTTATAACGTCGGTGTTGTCATTTATTGGACAAGTTGAAAACCTTATTAAAAGTGACGGCCAACTTGTCCCACGTTCGACACTTATCAGCCAAACAGCCCGCCCAATTGTTTCAAATCAACATTGCCGCCCGAAACAATGATGCCGACCCGTTTGCCGGCAAAGCTTTCTTTTTCTTTCAATAGCGCCGCCAAAGGCACTGCCCCTGATGGTTCGACCACTATTTTCATGCGTTCCATCAGCAGCCGGAGTGCGTTGATTATTTCGGATTCTTCCACCAAAATAATGCGTTCGAGATATTGGCTCAAAATGGCAAAAGTTTTATCGCCGAGATTGGTTCGCAGGCCGTCGGCGATGGTCTGTGGCTTGGCCTGCAAAACGATTTCGCCTTTTTTTAGTGACTTCCAAGCATCGTCAGCGCCGAGGGGTTCAGCACCGGTTACCTTTGTTTTTGGAGAAAAAAAATGCGCTGCCAATGCCGTCCCCGCAGCAAGCCCGCCACCCCCGACGGGCGGGATGATATAGTCCAAATCTGGTATTTCTTCCAGTAGTTCCATTGCCGCCGTTGCCTGTCCGGCTATGACGGCGTAGTCGTTGTAGGGGTGCAAAAAAGTAGCGCCCGTGCGTTCGATGACTTTGGCCACCGTGTCTTCCCTTGCCTGCAAGGTCGGGGTGCATTCCGTGATTTTGCCGCCGTAGTCCCGCACCGCCGCTTTCTTTACTTCCGGCGAATCGGAGGGCATAACGATGTACGCCTTCACCCCCAAATTTTGCGCAGCTAAAGAGACCGCTTGCGCAAAATTGCCCGACGAATGGCTGGCCACTCCTCTTGCCCGCTGCCCGTCCGATAATTGTAAAATGGCATTGGTGGCGCCCCGCATTTTGAAGGCGCCCATTTTCTGGAAATTTTCGCATTTGAAATAGACCTGCGCCCCGCTCATGCGGCCGATGGTTTGGCTGGTCAGAACTGGTGTTTTATGGATGTAGGGGCGGATGCGTTGGTGGGTGTCGAGGAGGGTTTGTTTTGTTATAAAGGGTTTGTTTTCAGTGTTGGGCATTGGCAGGGCATCAGTTTTGTGCGGCGTTTTTTATTGACTTGACAAATGCCTCGGTGAAGTCCAGTTTTTTGGCGATGGCCTTGACCGATGAAGTACCTTTGAGGGACTTGGTCACTGCTTTGACCATCTTTTTCCTGACCGCCTTGACGAAGGTTTCTTCAACCCGCAGCATCCGGGCGATTTCTTTTTCTGATTTGGAAGGAAAGCTCAAAATCAACCCAATGGTAGCCTTTTCCAAGCCTTTTTCCAAGCCTTTTTCCAAGCCTTCTTCACGGCCTTCCCTCAATCCTATTTCTTTCCATTTCAACCTTAATTTATCTGCGGCTGTAGTCATGACTATTGGTTTTAATTTTTTTGGCAATGTATATTCCAGTTTTTCATCAACATCTTCCTCCTCTCCCGCAATTTCTATAATTTCCAGAAAATAAACGAATAATTCCTGCACAAAGTTTTTGCCCTCATCGGTTTTCACGTATTCGTCAAAATCTATAAAAATAGAATCAATGGTATCCCAGAGGAAGGAGCTTTGGTGGTGGTGCTTAAAAATATACAGCAAATTTTTCAGGTAGCCTGTCGGCAAATGGAGGATGAAGTCGTCCGTGAATTTTTGGACATCTACCAGATAAACTTTGAACATGGGCTGGTAGGGGGCCAGCCAATCAGGTATTTCAGGGAAAAAATCAAGGATGTCCTTTTCTTTCCATTCGGTTTTGCCGTGGGTGAAAAGCACTGCAAAAACCGGGGTCGGCGGTTTTTGCGCCTTGATCTGTTTTCTCCAAATGGCAGAGATGTACTCGAATATTTGAAAAATGGCGTACTCGTCGTAATAGCTCTTGTGCTCGTTCAAAAGGGTAAGCGCTAGGGAGCCTTTGGTTTTCAGGCTGCAGGTGAAAACTTTGTCTGAAAACAGCTTCCGCCCACCGCGCGCGCTGTACTTAGTGGTGTCTTCCCTGAGTGTTGAGAGGTCAACATCGGCTACCAATTCTTCTGGCAACAGATATTCGATGAACTGCTTCGCCACCGATAATATGGAGAAGGCATACTGGAAAAATTTATCGTGGGGGTTTTTCATAGTTTGTTTAATTCTGTCCAGGTACTTACCCGTTGGATGGGCAGTGCAAGCCCGTTCATTTGCCCTATTTCGACATCTCGTAGAGCTTGTCCAGGTTTGGTGAAAGGATCACTTCCACCCTGCGGTTTTGCGCTTTGCCCTCATCGGTGGTATTGGGCACGATGGGGTGGTGCATCCCTTTGCCGGCAGGGGTGATGCGGTAGGGCAGCACACCGTTGTAGGCCAATATCTTGGCAACGGCAGCAGCCCTTTTGATGCTCAGGTCGAGGTTGTATTCCACTGCCCCGGTATTGTCGGTATGGCCTTCCACGATGATGTCAATGTTGGGGTTGTCGGCGAGGGCCTTGGCCAGTTGGACGAGCGCTTTTTCGCCTTCGGCATCAATGGCAGAACTGCCTTTCCCGAAGAGCAGTTTTTGGCTCAGGGTGACGTAGATTTTGCCGTCCTTTTCGCTCACGTTGAGGTCTTCGTCAGAGAAGCCCCGCAGCGATTGGCTGAGGCTGTGGCGCATGCTGGCCATTTGGGCGTCCTTTTCGGCGAGCAGCCGTTCCAGTTCGGCCACCCGTTCTTCCCTCGATTTTATGTCGTAGGTCTGCACACCGATGGTCTCTTCCATGCCATGCAATTGGCGGTCGCGGAGATAGAGCTCATCCTCGGCATTGGCGAGTTGCTCTTCCATCACGGAACGGGTGGTGGAGTACTCTGAAAGGAGTTTTGAATTTTCCTCTGAAGTCTGGTTGAAGCGCTCTTCGAGCAGTTTGGTGGCTTCGGCGATTTTGTCCTTTTCCCGTTTTTCCTGCACCAGTATTTCGTTCACTTTCCGGAGCTGGTTTTCGGCCACGCGCAGCTTGCGGGTCAGGTTGTCGTTTTCCTCTTCCATGGCGCGGCAGTTTTCGGACTGCGCCTTGTAGTGGTCACGGGCAGTCACCATGTCGTTGTATTTTTCGGTGGTGACGCAACTGCTTGCAAACAGTGCTATAAATGTACATGCGGTCCACAAAGTGGCAGGCAGTAAGTTCTTGATAGTCATTGAGTAATGATTTTAGTTAGTTGTCGCAAAGATAGGACATTGGGGGTTTTTGCGCTTGTATAACGGCAAACGGCTCGCCAATCATTTTTTATAAAAAAGAAGTAACTGCTTAGCACCTCTCGAATCCCGAAGGGATTCGAAGAGTAAAAAGAAGATAAAAAATGCAGCGGTTGTTTAGGGTGGTCTGAGCCGCTGGGGCTAACTTTGTTTTACTTTTCCATAAACACAACTTTCCACCATGAAAATCCAAAGCAAATTTTTTTTCCCCTTTCTTCTCTGCTTTGTCATTTTATCTGCCTGCGGCAATGACGAAACGGCCGGCCCTGTGACTGATCCCTATGGCCTGGATGACGGCGTCTTGAAAATCCTTTTTATCGGCAACAGCCACACCTATTATAATGACCTGCCAGCAACGGTCAAAAAAACCATCCTTTCGTCGGGCTACCCCGACAGTGTGCTCGTGGTGGTTTCTGCGCCGGGCGGCTTTGCGTTCAAGGATCATGTGGAAAGTACGCAGACCCAAAGTTCGGTACAGGCCGAAAACTGGGACTGGGTCGTTTTGCAGGAAAACGGGGGCTATGCTTCTTTCCCGTCCGAGAAGGCACAAACCGAGGTTTATCCATTTGCTGCGCAACTCCGGGACATGGTGAAAGCCAATAACAAGGGAACAAAAATACTTTTGTACATGACCCACGGCTACCGCGACGGCGCCTCCTGGTGCGACCAAGACCCCGCAGTGTGCAGCTATGGACAGATGCAAAATGAAATCCGCCGGAACTATATTTTTATGGGCAACAGCTTGGATGCCGGCATTGCGCCAGCGGGGATGATGTGGAAAATAATCCTTTCCCAAAAAGAACTCGGCCTGTGGGACGCAGACACTATCCACCCCAGCCCGACGGGTTCGTATATCTCTGCACTGACCTTGTTTGCGGTGATGCAGAACCAGCGGCTTTCGTCCGCTCTTTTTGTTCCGGCCTTCCTCGCTGCCGATGACCGGGAACTGATTTTCGAGACTATCAACAAGTCTGTTTTTGATGGTGATCCTGACTGGAGGGAGTTTTAGGGAGGGGCTGCTTTTCAGCCGATGGTTTTAATTCTACTTTGGCAAGTAGCAAAAAACAACTTGCCAAATAGGATTGAACACAGATTGAACTGATTGAACAGATTTGCGCAGATTTATTGATAATCCGCTATTAATCTGTGAAAACCTGTTCAATCTGTTCAATCTGTGTTCAATCCTATTCGATATGAAAATGGAAGGTTGATTTTGCCTGTTTCCTCAATTGCTTAACCCGCCCTTCCTGCGCCTTTCCATCCGCCGCAGGATGATCGGCATGACCAGCCGGTGGATAGGCTTTACGGGAAAAAAATAAGCCCTGCCCAACCAGTTGTTGAACTGGACGGTGGTGGCCATTAATATTTCCGTTTTAGTGCCTTTTGGTCTCGAAAAATAAGAAAGCCGGAAGTCGAGGTGCTTGTCGTTTTCGCCCGTCATGATTTCCTGTTCCGACCTGCCCATCACATTAAAAATGGCAATAGAATCGCCGACCTCGCCCTTGAAATTTTTGAACTGCGACCGCAGGTCCATCCCTTTTGCCGTTTTCAGGCCGATCCATCCGGCGACGGTTTCCCGCAGGCCCATCAAGGCCATGAACCATGTGGGGAAACTTTCAAAAAACAATTTTGGCAACTGCTCAACAGGTACAGGACGGCCTGTTTCCATTGCATAAACATCAAAGTAGTCAATTCGGGGCAATGCCTTTTCGATGATGCTATTTTGCGGAAGCGGTAATTGATATATTTTCATTTTTTTATTTTAAATACCGTACAGTATTGTATGTTTTGTGATTAAAAAAATATTAACCTTCAAAATACACTTCGTAAATTTTCTCCATTTCTTTTCTTGAAATATCCGGGAAAAGTTGCTGCAGTCCGATAAGGATGGCATATTCCAGTTTGGCGAGGTTGAGCGACTTTTTTTTATCGTTGCCCATTTCTTCAAAAATACCTTGCAAAAAGGAGAGCCGTATTTTGTCAACTCTCTCCAAATGCTCCCTTACTACCGGATGGTAAAAACTCCACGAACGGATGGATGTTTCAAGGGCCTGTTTTATCTGAACCACCTGTAAATTCAGGCGCTCCATCTTTTCTTCGGGGCTGTCGCCCTTGCTTGCTTCTTTTATAAAACCCAAAGTGTTCTCCTCTTCCCATGCTTGCATGAGTTCAGCAATATAATTGTCGATACTGGAAAAATGATGGTAGAACGACCCCCTCGTAACGCCGAGGCGTTCGCAGAGATAAAGGATTTTTAGTTTGTTCTGGGCAAATTCCCCTAAAATCTTAAACCCTTCTTCGAGCCAGTCTTTTTTTGTGAGGCGGGCCATAAATGATTGTTTACGGCAAAGGTAGGTGGTTTTTTTAAAACATACAACAAGGTATGGTTTGGCTGAGGTTTAAATACAAATGCAAAATGCAAATGCAAAATTCAAATGCAAAAACAAATGCAAAAAGCCTGCTCTTTGCATTTGCATTTGAACTTTGTTTTTGCATTTGCATTTGAAAACCTCAATCAATCGCCCCTCCACAGCTCGACCCTGCGCCTGCTGTACAGCCGTAACAATGTTGGTTCAAAACAATCGGTCGGTTATCGAGTGCATCGTAATCAAAAGTATCGAGGTGGCGGCTGCCTTCCGCAGAGACCTCCAGTTCCAGCATTTGGTTGAAATCGCAATCATAGAGCCGTCCGTCCCACCTGACCGAGATCGTATTGCGGCACATCAGGCCCGGCACGGTGGAGGGGTTGAAGGCATCCACGAGTTCCTGCATGTATTTTTCATAATTGCCGGATTCCAGCAAATATTCCAAAAAGCGGCTGATGGGCAGGTTGGTGATGCAGAAGAGGTTGTTGAACACCACATCGTAGCGGCGTTTCAACTGTGCATGGAATTGACCTTCCAGAGAAACCTGGCTGCCCGGCAAGAAGGCGCCGGTAGGATTGTAAACAAGGTTCAGTTCCAGCCCTGTCCCAGCTTTTCCATAGCCCACGGCATTCAGCATTTTCAGTGCTTCGATGCTGTCCTCGAACACGCCTTCGCCGCGCTGGGCATCGGTGCGGTTTTTACTGTAATAGGGCAGGGAAGAGACCACGTTTACTTTGTGCTTCGCAAAAAATTCCGGCAGGTCTTTGTACTTTGGGTTGGCCACGATGATGGTCAAATTGCAGCGGTCAATGATCTTCTTGCCCAATTTGCTCACCTCCTCCACAAACCAGCGGAAGTTGACGTTCATCTCCGGCGCACCGCCCGTGATGTCAACCGTATGGATGCTCGGTGTGGCAGCAATGATGGCAAGGCATTTCTCCAGGTGTTCGCGGCTCATCTGTTCGTGCTTGCGGTCGGGGCCGGCGTCCACATGGCAGTGGGCGCAGGTCTGGTTGCAGAGTTTACCGATGTTGATCTGGAATATTTCGAGTTCGGTAGTCCTGAAAGGCTGGAAGCCGAGGTTGGCCACTTTGTCCTCAAAACGGGGGAATTGGGCCTCCATGACCTCGTGCCCGTTCAGCACTTCCAATTGATAAAAGGTGTCCGAAAGGTCGTTCCCCCTCGATGCCAGTGATTTGCTTTTCTGATGTATTGCCATTTTTGACGGTTGACGGTTGACGGTTAACGGTTGACGGGAGACCAAAGCGTTTTCCCGTCCACCGTCAACCGTTAATCACATGGTTTTCTTTTTTACGTGGTTCATCATTTGTACGCTGTACACGAGGGTAGTGCCAGCTTTTATAGCGGCGGCGACATGTACGGCTTCCATCATCTGTTCTTCGTCCGAGCCATGTTTGAGGCAGTCGCTGCTGTATGCGTCTATGCAGTAGGGGCACTGTATGGCGTGGGCGACGGCGAGGGCGATAAGGGCTTTTTCCCGTTTGGTGAGGGCGCCTTCGGCCATCACGTTGCCGTACCATTTGAAGTAGTCTTTGCCCATTTGCTCCTGAAACTCAGTGATGTTGCCGAACTGTTTTAGTTCATCCTTGCTAAAATAGTGCTCTTTTTCTTTAGACATTTTTTTTGTGGTTGTTAGTTGCTGATTGTTCATGGCCGATCAACAATTAACAATCAGCAACTAACAACCAACTATTCTTCAAGTTTCGGCAAAGCAAAGGAAAATTATTGAATTGAACTGAACTGTACGGGCTTGGACAAAGCAATCATTTCGCCGCTCCGTTTGAAATTATTGTTCGCCCATTTACTTTTGCGGCTTTGAAAAACCTAATTTGGAGCCGTACTGTTGAGAAGGCAACTTTTCGGCGGACAGGTTTTAAATAGATATAATAAAAACAACAACAATACGATCATGGCAATATTTATTACTGACGAGTGCATTAACTGCGGTGCTTGCGAACCGGAATGCCCCAACAACGCAATTTACGAAGGCGGCATCGAATGGGCCATCGCCGACGGGACTTCCCTGACAGGGAAATACACCCTCGAAGATGGGACGGAAACGGATGCAAATGAAAAACATGAACCCATTTCCGATGATTTTTACTACATTGTGCCGGATAAATGCACGGAGTGCAAAGGCTTCCACGAAGAACCCCAATGCGCCGCCGTTTGCCCCGTTGACTGCTGTGTGCCCGATCCTGAACACGAAGAAACGGAAGAGGTGCTGTTGGCGAGGAAAGAAAAACTGCACCTCTGACCCCGTAATATTTGTCAACCGAAGCAGTGGTTCTACTCCGTTAAAAAAGGTTTTAGTTTTCATAGCTTTAGATTTTTTATGGCCCATCGGGTTTGTCCCGATGGGCTTTTTTTTTGCCCATCAGGGCAGCTTGGGGCTTTGGCTTCTGGCAGGAAACTATTTTTGACGCATGTATTTCCTTTTTGTATTTTCTCTTTTCCGCAGTCGTTCCGATTGGGGTATCTTGCATTTTTTAA
>DROJ01000324.1 GCA_011321935.1 Bacteroidota bacterium
AATTTCTAATTTCCCAATTTCTAATTTCCCAATTTCTAATTTCCCAATTTCTAATTTCCCAATTTCTAATTTCCCAATTTCTAATTTCCATTTTCAATGCCCGTATTTTGGTTATCCGATACTTCCCTCCAGTTCCCGCCTCCCGAATTGGCTTCGAGCGACGGGGTGTTGGCGACCGGGGGAGACCTCTCGCCGGAACGCCTGCTGACCGCCTACGGGCAGGGCATCTTCCCGTGGTTCAATCCCGGCGAGCCGATTTTCTGGTGGTCGCCCGACCCGCGTTTTGTGCTGTTCCCTTCCGAACTGAAAGTTGCCCGCAGCATGAGGCCTTATTTCAACCAACAAAAATTCGGGGTGACCGCTGACCAGCAATTCGGGCAAGTGATACGCAACTGCCAAAAGCCGCGGGCAGGGCAGGGGCACGGCACTTGGATCACCGAGAGCATGGTCGAGGCATATTGCCGTTTGCATGATCTGGGCTTTGCGCACTCGGTCGAGGTTTGGGAAAACGGGCACTTGGTGGGCGGCCTTTACGGCATCGCTTTGGGCAAATGTTTTTTTGGCGAGAGCATGTTCACCCGCGTCAGCAATGCCTCCAAGTTCGGCTTTATCAGCATGGTGAAAAAACTGGAACAGCTCGGCTTCAACCTGATAGATTGCCAACAGCAGACCGGCCACCTTGCCAGCCTCGGCGCAAGGGCTATTCCGAGGGCTGATTTTTTACAATTATTAAAAGAAAATAAAGAAGAGAAAACGATGTCGGGGAACTGGGGGAAGCTGTTTAGCGAAACCTCCAGTCAAGAAAAATAAAGCATAGGCTTCAATTTGAGCCACCGTCTCCATGCCCTTCCGAAAGAGGGGGGGATTAATCCCCCCTCTTTCGGAAGGGCATGGAGACGGTGTTTACCAACCGAGCATTTTCAAAACACACTCACCCTCCGAAACATATTTCCGTCAGCCGTTTGTTTCCCAAATAATCTTTCCCGCATCGGCCATTTTATAAAATAATAAAAAAGCCGGTTCCTAATATTTAACGCACTGATTTTCAAGCACTAAAAAACAAATTTCACCTCCATAAAAAAAAGAAGTGCCATGTTTTGAAAACACCCCGTAAATACTACCTTTGCGCCGATTTTTAAAAGCGGGGTTTATCCTTTTAAAAAAGGGGCCTCTACAGCACCAAAAATAAAGATTTCGATGCGCCGATATATATTTAGTTTTATTTGCCTTTTTTTCCTTTCTTTTTCTGCGGTTGCCCAAGACCATCAGGGTCATGGCCACGACGAGCAGCAAGATGCAGCGACCACCCATGACGAAGGCGGTTGCGGCCATGTCGAAGAAGGGGAATTCGACCCGGGGGCGACTGCCTTCCACCACATCTCAGATCAAAACGTTTACAACATCGGCCCGTTCACTTTACCGCTTCCCTGTATTTTGTATTCACCCGGAGAAGGCTGGTCCGTTTTTTCTTCCGGCAAATTTCACCCAAATGAGCATGGCCACGGAAACGGGCATGTGGCAGTAGATGGATATGTGCTGGTAGATGGCTTGGTGCACCGGGTTTTGGACAAAAGTTTTCCAGCGGGCGAAGTGGAAATAAACAACCACGGATTTCATTCCAGCATCAAAACAGACAAGGGCGAAAAAGAAGTGCCCGCCATTTGTTACAACGGCCGCCTGTACCCTGTCGAGAGCCGCAGCTATGCTGACGGCGGCGTGTTCGGCGGCGGCATCTCTTCTTTTTACGACTTCTCCATCACTAAAAACGTGGCGACGATGATGGTCGTTTTTGCATTGATGGCCTGGTTGTTCTTTTCGGTTGCAAAAAGATACAAAGAAAGAAAAGGCTTGGCACCAAAAGGCGTGCAGTCTTTTATCGAAACCATATTTATATTCATTCAGGACGAAGTGGCCAAGCCTTTCCTCGGCCACCACTGGGAAAAATTCCTCCCCTTCCTGATGTCCCTTTTCTTTTTCATTTTGGGGCTCAACCTCTTTGGCCAAATCCCCTTTTTCGGCGGCAGCAACGCCACGGGCAATATCGCAGTGACAATGGTTTTGGCCCTCATCACCTTCATCGTGGTCAATATCAACGGCAACAAGAATTACTGGGAGCATATCTTCTGGATGCCCGGTGTTCCAGCGTGGGTAAAGACAATCTTGACACCGGTCGAATTCCTCGGTCTGTTCATCAAGCCGATCACTTTGACGCTTCGTCTTTTTGCCAATATCACCGCGGGTCATATGGTTATGGTCATTTTCGTCGGGCTGATCTTCATGTTTGGAAAAGGGGAAATGGCCCCAAGCCTCGGCACTTCCATCGGTTCTGCTTTGCTGGCTGTTTTTATGATGGCGATTGAATTGTTGGTAGCCTTTATACAGGCATTTGTATTTACCATTTTGACGGCCTCTTATATTGGAGCGGCCACGGAGGAAGCGCATCATTAATTGATTTGTAAATTATAATTGGTGTTTTGTGTTTTAATGATTTTTAATAAATCATCCATCACAATTCATCAGTCGTTTATAACCTTTTTAATTTTTAAAATTATGTTTGGTTCAATTACCGCAATAGGTATGGGTTTGGCAGTTGTCGGCGCCGGTATCGGCATCGGCAACGTAGGTGGCAAAGCCATGGAGGCTATCGCTCGTCAGCCAGAAGCAGTTGGTGACATCCGTGCGAACATGATCTTGATGGCTGCCCTTGTTGAGGGTGCTGCCCTGATTGCAATCGTATTCTCTTACTTGAGCAACTAAGTCATACCTATCAAAGAAAAAGACGGGCTACGGGACGGTTGGTCGCCGGGCCCTTCTTTCAACAAAAAATCAACAATCAACAATTAGCAACCTAGCAAATAACAATTTTTCAAATGATATTCCTCGCTGATTTTTCTGTAATAAAACCTGACTTCGGCCTCCTCTTTTGGACGACCGTTTTCTTTCTCCTTTTCTGGTTCATCATCGGCAAATTTGCCTTCCGCCCTATCGTGGCCGCTTTGAAAGAAAGGGAAAAAGACATCCAAGACTCCCTTGACGAAGCCAAGCGCGCCCGTCAGGAAATGGCCGACCTCAAAGCCGCAAACGAAGACCTCTTGGCGCAGGCCCGCGAGGAACGTTCCAAGATTTTGAAAACGGCCAAAGACGCCAGCGACAAAATTGTTGCGGAAGCAAAAACAAAGGCCAAAGAAGAAGCGCAAAAAATAGTGGCTAGCGCCAAAGAACAGATCGAGCACCAAAAAATGGCTGCCATGATCGACCTGAAAAACCAGGTCGGTGCCATAGCCCTCGACATTGCCGAAAAAGTGATCCGCAAAGACCTCTCCGGCGACAGCGCCCAAGAAGCCTTGGTGAAAGGCCTGGTTGATGAAATAAAGCTGAACTAAATGGCTGAATGGTTAAATGGTTAAATGGCTGCATGCTGTTCAACCATTTAACCATTCAGCCACCTAACCATTCAAGATGTCAGTACAAAGAATAGCCCATCGGTACGCCAAGTCCCTCCTCGACCTTGCCAAAGAAAGAGGCTCATTGGAGCGGGTATTGGAAGATGTGCGATCATTTAACGAAGTGTGCAAAAACAGGGATTTCGAGCTGATGCTCAAAAGCCCCATTGTGGGCGCCCACAAAAAGGAGCAGGTTTTTGACAAGTTGTTCGAGGGCAAATACGACGAGCTGACCATGGCCTTTTTGAAAATATTACTGAAAAAAGGACGGGAGCCCTTGTTGGCGGACATCGGGAAAGCGTTCGAGCTGCAGTACAAAAAGTACAAGCACATCTCGACCGTAAAATTGACCACCGCTTCCAAACTCAGCGACGAATCCGTTGCCGCCATCCGCAAAAAACTGGTGGACAGCACTGCCACCGATACCAACGTGGAACTGGAAACAGCCGTCAACCCCGACCTCATCGGAGGCTTCGTCGTCGAATTTGAAGACAAACTCTACGACACCAGCGTCGCCCATAAATTGGCGCTTTTGAAAAAAGAATTCAAAGACAACCTTTATATCTCGAAAATAATTGAAAGATAAATGGCTAAATGGTTGAATGGTTAAATGGCTACGTGCCGTTCAACCATTTAGCCATCTAACCATTCAACCATTTATATTTATGATTGACGTAAAACCTGACGAAATATCAGCAATACTCAAGCAACAGCTAAGCGGTTTCAGCACTGCTACTGAACTCGAAGAAGTAGGCACCGTACTCCAAGTAGGCGATGGTATTGCCCGCGTTTACGGCTTGAACAAAGCACAGGCCGGGGAACTGGTCGAGTTTGAAACAGGCGTGCGGGCAGTTGTACTGAACCTCGAAGAAGACAACGTCGGGGTGGTACTCATGGGCCCCAGCGACCACATCCACGAAGGCTCTACGGTACGCCGTACCGGCCATATTGCTTCTCTCCAAGTTGGGGAAGGCATGTTGGGCCGGGTGGTTGACGCACTGGGCCAGCCCATTGACGGCAAAGGCCCCATCACTGGCAAAACTTACGAAATGCCTTTGGAGCGCAAAGCGCCGGGCGTTATTTACCGCCAGCCAGTGAGCGAGCCGCTGCAAACTGGTATCAAAGCCATTGACTCCATGATCCCTATCGGACGTGGACAACGGGAGCTGATTATCGGCGACCGCCAGATCGGCAAGACGGCCATCGCCATTGATACCATTATCAACCAAAAAGAATTTTACGACAAAGGCGAGCCTGTTTACTGCATTTATGTAGCAGCAGGCCAAAAAGCCTCCACCGTGGCCGGCATCGCCAAGACCCTCGAAGAGGCTGGGGCAATGGCCTACACGGTGATTGTTTCTGCCTCCGCTGCCGACCCGGCACCACTGATCTTCTTTGCCCCATATGCGGGTGCATCAATTGGTGAATACTTCCGCGACACCGGCCGCCCGGCACTCATCGTTTATGATGACCTGTCCAAACAGGCCGTTGCCTACCGCGAGGTGTCGCTCTTGCTGCGCCGCCCTCCGGGACGTGAAGCCTATCCCGGCGACATCTTTTACCTGCACTCCCGCCTGTTGGAACGTGCCGCGAAGATCATCGCCGATGATGGCCTTGCGCAAAGCATGAACGACTTGCCGCCGAGCCTGAAAGAAGCTGGCATCGTGAAAGGCGGCGGTTCGTTGACTGCCCTGCCGATCATCGAAACGCAGGCAGGTGACGTTTCGGCATACATCCCGACCAACGTGATCTCCATTACCGACGGTCAGATTTTCCTCGAAACAAACTTCTTCAACGCAGGTATCCGCCCTGCCATCAACGTGGGTATCTCGGTCAGCCGGGTAGGTGGTTCTGCGCAGATCAAGTCGATGAAAAAAGTATCCGGTACTTTGAAAATCGAGCAGGCACAATACAGGGAACTGGAGGCATTCGCCAAATTCGGATCCGACCTCGACGCCGCAACCGTTGCCGTTTTGGAAAAAGGAAAGCGCAACGTGGAAATACTCAAGCAACCGCAATACTCTCCCGTATCGGTAGAGAAGCAGGTGGCCATTATTTTCCTCGGCACACAAGGTTTGCTAAGCAAGGTGCCCGTTGAAAAAGTGGCAGCCTTTGAAGAGCTGTACCTCCTGAAAATGGAGCAGCTCCATGCCGACACCCTGGCAACTTTAAAGGCGGGCAAACTCACCGACGAAGCAAAAGCGACCATGACAAAATTAGCGGGCGAACTCGCCCAACAGTTTTCTAAATGAGAGAATCTGAGAGAATGAGAGTTTGAGAGTTTGAGAGAATGAGAGTTTGTCCGCAGGACTCCTTTGGAGAGAGTAGTATAGCGAAGGGACTTTTAATTTTAGTGCATTGCTCATACAATTAAAAGTCCCTTCGCTATA
>DROJ01000325.1 GCA_011321935.1 Bacteroidota bacterium
AATGAAAAATGGGTAGTGGTTAAAATTAACTGATGGGAGCGTTTTTTAGCCACAGAGAACACAGGGATACACAGGGTTTGTTTGTCATAGCTTATTGTTTGTCAAGTTTTTACAAAAAAAATACCCTGTGTATCTCTGTGTTCTCTGTGGTTAATAAACGCTCCCGTCAGTTAATTTTAACCACTACCTACTTTTATTCTTTTCAGCAAATTGCCAAGAAGCCGCTCCACAAAGACTGAAGACTGAAAACTGCAGACTGCAGACTAAAGATTGTCCAGACACACAACCTGACCGGAAATAAAACGTTTGGATTGTCACCAAACAATTTTTCTATTGGCCCAGCCAAAAAAATCCAGCAAACGTTTTGTATTTAGGCCATAAAAAGCCCAAATTGCATCGCACAAACTAACCTGACCGTTTTATGAAAAAAATAATTCCCATCGTACTGACTTCCCTCCTGAGCGCTTTTTTCGCAATTTTTATCTATAAAATGTTTGAAGAGCCGCGCATCGTCTATACCGACGGCAACTACGCCAATGCCCAGTACACCAATTATGGCGAAAGCGATCCCTATTCAGGCAACTTCCAGCGCACCTTCATTTCCTCCTCGCCCACCGATTTCACCTCTGCCGCAGAGAGCGTGACGCCTGCCGTGGTGAACATCCGGGCGGTCGAAAATTCCAATTACAGTTGGTGGGGCTCGGGTTCTTACGGCGCCTCTTCCGGCTCGGGGGTCATCATTTCCGCCGACGGGTTCATCATCACCAACAACCACGTCATCGAGGACGGCAACAAGTACGAAATCACCCTGAACGACCACCGCGAATACCTCGCAAAACTGATCGCCACCGACCCTTCCACCGATTTGGCACTGCTGAAAATCGACGAAAAAAACCTGCCCTTTTTATTGTTCGGCAATTCAGATTCATTGAGGGTAGGAGAGTGGGTCATGGCCGTCGGCAATCCCTTCAACCTCGAATCCACCGTCACCGCGGGCATCGTCAGTGCCAAAGGCCGCAGCATTGATATTTTGGAAGGCGACTATACCATCGAGTCCTTCATCCAGACCGATGCCGCCGTCAACCCCGGCAACAGCGGCGGCGCCCTCGTCAATACCAACGGCGAACTCGTCGGCATCAATACGGCCATCATCACCCGTTCGGGGAAATACGAGGGCTACTCCTTTGCCATTCCGGCCACTTTGGTACAAAAAGTAATCAAAGACCTGCGCGATTTTGGAGAGGTGCAGCGGGCATTGTTGGGCATCCGCATCGGCCCCGTAAATGACCAAAATGCAAAAGACCTCGGCCTCCCTTCGGTCGAAGGCGTTTACATCAGCAGCGTCACCCCGGAGGGCGGGGCGGAGGAAGCAGGGCTGCAAAGGGGCGACGTGATAGTCGGTATCGGCAAAACAAAAATAGCCACCATCCCCGAACTGCAGGAACAGGTGGGCAGGCTGCACCCCGGCAGCGCCATCAGCGTGGAATATATACGGGAGGGCAAGCGCTACCGCGCAAACGTTGTTTTGAAAGATAAAAACCAGACCACTGCGTTTACCAGTGTGAAAAATGACAAAGACCTCTTGGGAATGAACGGCATGGAACTCCGCGAACTGACCACCGAGGAAAAAAGGCGGCTCCGGGTATCGGGCGTTTATGTCGAAACCATTGACGTGGGGAGTGTCATCGAACAGACGGAAATGGACCCCGGCTATATCATTACCAAAGTGGGAGAGGTGAGGGTTTCTTCCGTGCGGGAAGTGTTGAACCAATTGAAGAAAAAACGGGGAAAAGAAATCATCTTGGAAGGTTTTTATGAAAACTACCCCGGCGAGTATTATTATACCTTTCAGGTGAAATAATTTTTTCCGAAAATGAAAAAGCCCTGCGTACCCGGTGCGCAGGGCTTTTTTTTTGGAAGGAAGGTATCTTTTTACCTTGCCTTGTTAAAATGATACGAAGGAAGTAAAATTGTAACTGTTCAGCAGGGATGATTTCGCCACGGATTACACTGATTCCCACGAAATATAAATGCGTGTTTTTTTTTCAAAACAGTACCTACTGGTCCGATTCGTAATTAGCGGACTATTTATTTTTTGGTAAATACCACATTGTCAAGGATTTGGCGAACTAATCACTAATCAACTAATTACGAATCACTGCACTACTTACTTCTCTCTTCCAATAATTCGCTTTCACTAACCCCCGGCTTCAGCCGGGGGAATAAATGCAAGAAACAAGTGGGCTTTAGCCCCAAATATCAGGTGAATTGGGGCTAAAGCCCACCTGTATTTGTCCGTTCACCCCCGGCTGAACCGGGGGTTAGTGAAAAGTTCCAAAGTTGAGTCCACTCCGAAAAGTCAAAATCGGCCGATTTAGTAAATTTCTAAAATTTGCTAAATATTGATTTTCAGTAGATTACAGATTTACTAAATTTTTAAAATTTAGCAAATCGGGGTTTTCGGAGTGGAATCAGGTTTCAAATTTTAAGATTCATAATCCAGAAACACTTCGGATTAGGCCAATAGCCAATAGCCAACAGCTAAACAATTACCTCATTTTGAAATAAACCCATTTTAGCCACTTAAAGATGACTTTTTTTTTACCTTTCCGTTTTTCAAAACCCGACCTCAATTGCCCTCCAATCACAGCTATTATATGGATATCGAAAAAAACAAAAACGAGGACTCTATGAAGACCCTCCTTTCCAAACTCAACCACCGGTTGGTGAAAATCAGGTTGGGAGGAGGGACCAAAAAAATAAACAAGCACCAGGGCCGCGGGAAATTGACCGCCCGCGAACGTATCAATTATTTGGTGGACGAAGGGGACGACTGGCTGGAAATCGGGGCTTTTGCTGGTTACGGAATGTACGAGGAATACGGCGGCTGCCCTGCCGGGGGAGTGGTCGTTGCCCTCGGGCATGTCAGCAAAAAGCTGTGCGTGATAGTGGCCAACGATGCGACGGTAAAGGCAGGCGCATGGTTTCCGATCACTGGAAAAAAGAACCTCCGGGCGCAGGAAATAGCGATGGAAAACCGGATTCCGATCATTTATTTAGTGGACAGCGCCGGGGTATTTTTGCCTTTGCAGGATGAGATATTTCCCGACAAGGAGCATTTTGGGAGGATATTCCGCAACAACGCAAAAATGTCGGCGGCGGGCATTCCGCAGATAGCGGCCATCATGGGAAGCTGCGTTGCGGGGGGGGCTTACCTGCCTATCATGTCGGATGAATCTTTGATCGTGGACGGGACGGGGAGCATCTTTTTGGCCGGCCCATATCTGGTAAAAGCGGCCATCGGAGAAGAGGTTGACAAGGAGACTTTGGGCGGGGCAACGACGCAAACGGAGATTTCCGGCGTTTGCGATTACAAGGTCGAGAACGACGAAATATGTTTGGACACTATCAAAGGTTTGGTGGACAAAATGGGCAGTTTTGAAAACGCGGGTTTCAACCGGGCCGAACCAATCGAACCCAAATACCCCGCAAAAGAAATATACCAGCTCAAACCCTACACGACCACCCAACAGTACAGCATGACCGATATTTTGGAGCGCATTGTGGACGGCTCCAAGCTGACTTATTATAAAAAAGGTTTTGGGAAAACCATGATCTGTGCTTATGCCCGCATTGACGGCTGGTCGGTCGGCATCGTTGCAAATGATCGGAAAGTGGTGAAATCGGCGACCGGGGAGATGCAGTTCGGCGGGGTTATTTATTCCGATTCGGCCGACAAGGCGACCCGTTTTATTTTGAACTGCAACCAAAAGAAAATCCCGCTCGTCTTTTTGCACGACGTGACGGGCTTCATGGTCGGCAGCCGTTCGGAGCATGGCGGCATCATCAAGGACGGGGCAAAAATGGTCAATGCGGTCTCCAATTCTACCGTTCCCAAATTCAGTATTATTGTCGGTAATTCATATGGCGCCGGCAATTACGCCATGTGCGGCAAGGCTTACGACCCGCGCTTGATAGTGGCCTGGCCTACGGCCAAAATTGCGGTGATGGGCGGCTCGCAGGCAGCCAAGGTTTTGCTGCAAATACAGGTGTCTTCCCTGAAGGCAAAAGGCGAGGTTTTGTCGGACGAAGACCAGAAAAAGATGTTCGAGAAAATAAAGAACAAATATGACACTCAAACGACACCTTATTACGCTGCCTCCCGTTTGTGGGTGGACGCCATCATAGACCCGGCAAAAACGAGGGACTGGATTTCGAGGGGGATAGAAATGGCGAACCATGCGCCGGTTGAGCGGTTTAATGTGGGGGTCATCCAGACTTGAGATTTGGGCTGGTAAATAAATAATTAAATGCCACAGATATTGGACAATAATACTTCGGAAAATAAAAAAAGCTTTATAGGCTGGCTGAAAAAAATAGGAATATTGGGTTTTTTATTTTTTCTGATTAAAGGCTTGGTCTGGACATATGTATTTGTGCAGGCCGGCAAATGCGCAATGGAATGAAATATTTTAAAAACATATCGGCGTCTATATTTTTCTTTTTTTTCCTTTTTTCATTAAATGCACAAAATGAAACCGGGTTAAAATATATGCCCGTTTATTTAAAATTAAAACCCTTCAATTGGACACCAAATATCGAAATTGCTCCTTTTCTTTCTCCTCCAAAAACAGCACCCCTTTCCCTCAAAGCTATATTCTCCCCTTCTTTCGACCTGAACAACAAAGCCTATAATTACCACGACCTCGCCCTCTTTTGCCGGTTGGAAGTGAAAATGGAAAAGGCATTTAAAATGCCCGTAAAATTCCGGATCGGCGAAGTGCAATATGTTGAAAAAATGGAGGGGAAGTATTAAAAAAAAGTATTAAAAAAATATTGGGTATTATGGTGTTAATACCCAATACCCAATACCTTTTCAGGTAGTGTTAATTTTGACGTGATAGGCAGAAACATGTTTATCTGATTTCCAAGCACTCAAGCCCCCGTCTCCGCTGCTTTGTCATCCGCCTTTAGGCGGATGACAAAGCAGCGGAGACGGGGGCTTGGCTTAAGTGCTTAAAAT